>JAFQEF010000068.1 GCA_017399165.1 Akkermansia sp. | reverse complement strand
GCTGACATATCACTCCAAAAACTTTTCGGCTTTATCCCAGACGGCTTGAGAGGCATCTGCACAGATGAAGGCCGTTTTGCCGCCGTTTTGGGCGCGGATGTAGGAGGCGGAGCCGCGCAGGGAGTCGCGGATGTACTTGAGATTCCACATGCAGTCCGACATGGCGGCAATGGGGGAATCGTTATCGGGGCGGGCGCACCAGGCCACATCATTCCAGAGGGCCATCACCTGCTCGCGCTGCAAAAGCCACGGAACACAAAAGAGGGAGGCTCAACGAATCATTTCAACGCGCATCTCTTTTTCAATCAAGCCCGGCAGCTCGTCCAACCTGCCGGGCTTTTTATTTACCCTTATAATTCAACATCGAACATAAAAAAAGGGCATTAAGAAAAAGGCGGGAATCAGAGTTTTACAATAGTCAACATACCCAAGGTTTCATCCTTACGCCCCACGATGTAGGTTTGTGACAATTTTCGGGAAGTAAAGCGAGGGCGACGTTGGTAGCGGTAGAACACCTCACCGGTTTCGGCATGGCAAAGGGCATAGCGATAGGTGGGGGCGGGGCGATGTTGCGGGGCAAAGTCGGGGCATTTGCAGCGCGCTTTTTCGTTGGGGATACCCAGTTGAGCACAAAACTGTTTCCAGAATCGGCCATGCCCGGTCTCTTTGCAGTGAATATAAGCCAAGGCGTGCGCTATTTCATGCAACAAGGTGTGGCAGATAAGCTGTGGGGTTTCATGCAAAAAGCGGGCAACAAAGTGGCGGGAAAGGGTTATGCGGCGTTTCGCGTAATGGCAACAGCCCAAGCGGCGCACGGCGCGATCCCACCCGAAACACCAGTCGGTTAACCCTGCGGAGTCCATACAAGTTCGGGCAAAAACCTGCACGGAATCCGGGGTGGGAAAACGGAGCGTGGATGAATCTGACACGGGGCGTATTAAAGCATAGCCAAGGCGATACTGCAAGCCGAATACACAAAAGAATTACAATTGTGTTACATGCAGGCATTTTTCTTGCAGGGGAGCAAGAGAATGTGGTATGATGCCGTCAATGAACGAACGGTGCATACTGGTGGCAGAAGATGACGAACCGATTCGGCGTGCGCTGACCGACACGCTGGAGGGGGCGGGCTACAGCGTATTACCGGCGGCAGATGGCCGAGAAGCGTTGGAAATTCTGCTGACTCGGGATATTGACTTGGCGTTGCTGGATGTGAATATGCCCCACATCAGCGGTTTTAAATTGCTCAAAGTCATGGCAGGAGAATGCCCGGGAGTACCCAGCATTATCTTAACGGCACACGGGGAGGAGCAAGACCGCGTTAAGGGGCTTACCTTGGGGGCAGATGACTACGTGGTAAAACCGTTCAGCATTGCAGAGCTACTGGCCCGCATTGCCGCCGTGTTGCGCCGCAGCCCGGCCCGCACCAAAAAACGCAATGCAGAGGGGGATTTGAGTTTCCCCGGGGGTAAGCTGAGCACAGAGACACGGCATGTTTGCTTGGATGACGGCACAGAGATTACCCTGAGTGACAAGGAGTTTGACTTATTCCGTTATTTTCTGGCGCACGCGGGGCGTGTCATCTCTCAAGAGGAGCTGCTGCTGCGTGTATGGGGCAACAACGCCGGGGCTGCACGCACCCGCATTGTACCCGTTACTTTGACAAGACTTAAAGAAAAAATAGGGCCTACCGCCGCCGCCTCATTCTCCAATGTACGCGGGCGTGGCTACATCTGGAAAGAAAACACATGAAAAAGAAACTGACACCTGTACTTATTTTAGCTGCCATTTTGGTGATTATTGCAGCTGTATGGCAAGCCAAAGAGGCCGCTACGCTGGAAGATAAGCTACTGGAGATTGACCGCCAAACGCAAACGGAAAGACTGCTGGCACTGGCCTTGCCCGAGGTACAGGCAAAGCTCAATACCTTGCTGCAGGAGGAATGCGACAAAATGGGGCGCCACCTGCCCTTTAACACCCCCAAATTACCCATGCCCGCCGGCGGCAAAGCAGACTTTAACCGCGGCTTCTTTTTACATGCAGAAAACCAACTGCTTGTGCCGGAGGGAGATGAAGCCCTGCTCAACAGTGTTCCGCCCGTTATCTGGCAAAATGTGCCGCACCAAGCACGTTACCCACACAGCTCTATACTGGACCCCGACAACCTTAAGCAAGAAGTACAGGGTGTAACGACCATGAAAGTGAGCATTGCAGAGCCCACCCGCCCCGAGGGAGAGCCCCTGCGCGCCACGGGAGACCCCGAGCCGTTTTTCGGGTGGACCTACAAAGGGCATTTGGTGTACATGCGCCCCATTCGCACCAATGGCGGCAGAGCTGCAGACGGCTTTTTGATAGACTCCACCAAATTAGCAGAGCATTTGATACCGGTGCTGCAAAAAAACGGCTTACAATCCCCGCAAATTGAGCTCACGGCAGACGGCAACCCCGGCAACTTGGGAGATTTGCCCTTGGTGGTAAAACCGGGTAAAGAGGTGGACCTGCCCAATGTAGAAGAACGCAGCGAGGCCCTGCGTGGCACCATTGCATCTGCGTGGATGATTTCCATACTCACCGTCATTGTGTTGTTCGGGCTACTGGCATTTTATGCGCGGGTAGAGCGGCGCCGCAGCGACTTTGTATCTGCCGTTACGCATGAGCTGCGCACCCCGTTGACCAGTTTCACCCTGTACACGGAGATGCTCAAAAACGGCAATTTACCGCAGGATAAAGTGCAGGAGTACCACGACACCCTGTACAACGAGAGCCGCCGCTTGGGGCACCTGGTGGAAAACGTGCTGGCTTTTGCCAAGCTTACCCGTGGCAAGGTACGCGGGCGACAAGATGTAGGGGCTTGCGGCAAGCTGCTGCCGGAGCTCTTCGATAAAATCAAAGAGCGACTGAAGAAAGACGGTGTAGAGCTGCAATACACACTCGACTCCCGCCTGCGCCTGCTTTCTCTGCGTACGGATTTACTGTCGGTCGAGCAAATACTCATTAACTTGGCAGACAACGCCGTGAAGTATGCGGAAAACAAGAAACCCTGCGTACACCTCAACGTGCTGCAAACGCACCGCATGCTCAATATCCGCTTTACGGACAACGGGCCGGGAATCGCCCCACAGGTGCAAAAAGACTTATTCCGCCCCTTCTCCCGCTCTGCCAAGGCAGAGAGCGGCCGCAAGCCCGGGGTGGGGTTGGGCTTAGCCCTTTCACGAGATTTGGCACACTCCATCGGCGGGGATCTTACCCTGGAGCGCAGCGACGAAAAAGGCACCACCTTTGTACTGAGCTTGCCCTTAGGAGAATAAAAGCCATGCCACGCGTGTTGCTCCATTTGCTGTATTGCCTGGGCATGTTACTGTGCCTTTGCACGGGCGCGCAGGGTGCAACCAAGAAAAAACAGGGGCAACAGCTGCCGGCCGTCATTATTCATAACGCAGAGCAGTTCAACCGCCATTTGGATGACATTGCCGCCAACATGCAGGAGCGCACTCTATGCGTGTTCAAGCACGAGTCGCTTATCAATGCTCATAACATTGCAGAGCGCAGCGTGTGGTACGACTACGGCAACGCATACAAAGCGGCCATTTACCCGCAGCAAATTGCAGAGTTTACCTTTCAATATAAAGACAACGCCCGCCTGCTGGCGGCTCACCGCAACCCCGAGCTGAAAAACAAACTCAGCGCACGGGAGCAACAGGCACTACGCATTGCACAGCAACGCATCAAACGGCTCATACACCCCGGCATGACAGAGGCACAGATGTTCCGCGCCCTGCATGATGACCTCATTAACCGTGGCACCTACACCAGAGAACCCAAAGGCACGGTGTGCGACCTGTTGTTGGATGCGCGCGGCACCTGCGAGGCCTACAGCCGCACCCTGTGGCTGCTGTGCCGCATGAGCGGCTTGCGCTGCCACATTGTGTACGGCAACGCCAATGAGCCCCACGCCTGGAACCTGGTATGCCTAGACAACCAATGGTACCATACGGATGCCACGTGGGATGACCCCGTCACCCAAGGCGCACCGCACAGGCACACGCTCTCTCACCGCTATTTCATGCTCAGCGATGCGCAAATGCGCAAAGACCACAGCTGGAACCGCGGGCACCTGCCTGCAGCCACGGTACGCCATGCAGATTTCTACCGCAAAAACAACCTGTATTTTACGGAGGATGCCCCGCTTTGGGCTGCCTTGGCAACAGCCATTGAGCAAGGGCATGGTAGTTTGGAGGTATACATGCAGCACTACGGCTCGGCAGCCTCCCTGCGCAGCAGACTTATGGAGGCCTCATACAAAAACCCGGCATTGCAGGCCATTACCTCTTGGCAGGGGCCTGCCCCACACTCAGAGGGAGCCGTAAGGTTTACGTTTGAAAACGCCGGCAAACCGCAAACGGCCAAGCTCTCCAACCTGGAGTTTTCTCGCGGTATCATGGTAGAAACCCGCAGGCTCATTGATAGCATAGACACAGAGTCCCTGCACGAGCAATGGCAGCAAATATCTGACACTGCTGTGAGCTGGTGGCAACAATTGCTGCAATGGTTAGCAGCGCTTTGGGCGGCCTTCCTCAGCTTGTTTTAACTCTGCCCACCATCAACGCAAAGTCGCCACGCGAGCCATTCGTGCGTGTCATTACTTGCCCGCGGTAGGGTTTAGCCTTGCAAAAACAGGGGGGCATGTGTACAATAGTTGCACGCTATGCATCCACACGCCGCAGCTATAGACTTTAATGAGAGGCCCTTCATCCTGTTTTGGGAGGTAACACGCGCCTGTGCTCTGGCCTGCCAACACTGCCGCGCCATAGCTCAACCCAAAGCCCACCCCGATGAGCTAACTCATGACGAAGCCCTGAAACTGGTGGACGAAATTGCTGAGCTGCACCCCCCCATGCTGGTGCTGACAGGTGGAGACCCCATGATGCGAGCGGATATCTTTGAGCTGATAGAACGCGCCACGGCAAAAGGGCTGCGTGTGGCACTAAGCCCCGCTGCAACGCCCCGCCTGGTGCACACGGATTTTCGGAAACTGCGGGCCGCCGGGGTGGTAAGCCTGAGCCTGAGCCTGGACGGCGCCACGCAAGAAACTCACGACCGCTTCCGCGGGGTGCCGCACACCTTTGAGCGCACCCTGCAAGTTGCCAAGGCGGTGATGGAGGCCGGTATTCAACTGCAAGTCAACACCACGCTGGCAAAGTCAACCCTGCCCGAGCTGGATGCCTTCATTGAGCTGATGAAGCAGATAAAGCCGGATGTTTGGAGCGTGTTTGTGCTGGTACCTACCGGCCGCGCCACGCAAGAGGACCTGCCCACGGCAGATGATTTGGAGGGCGTGTGGACGCGCTTGGAGCAACTGCGCAGCGAGCTGCCCTTTGCCGTCAAAACAACGGAGGGGCACCACTACCGCCGCGTGCTCATGCAAGCCGCCCGCAAAGGCGGGCAGTCCCCACGCCACATGGTACCCACAAGAGACGGCAAAGGCGTGCTCTTTATCTCTCACACAGGAGAGGTGCAACCCAGCGGGTTCCTCCCCCTTACCGCCGGTAATGTGCGCACGGATAACCTGGCAGAGCTTTACCGCCACCACCCCATTTTTACCGAGCTCAGAAACGATGATGCCTTGGGCGGAAAATGCGGCAAATGCGAGTACCGTAAAATATGCGGTGGCTCCCGTGCACGAGCCTATGGCGCGGGCTTGGGTATGATGGGGGCAGAGCCCCTTTGCAACTACATACCCGCCGCCTGCCGGCAAAACAATTAATTTTTACAACACAGCAGCAAATGATTAACATAACAAGACTTTGGTGCGGTGCAGAGCAGCCCGCAGACCACATACGCTATGGACTGGGCCATGGCTCCCACGCGCCGCAAGCCAGCACCGCCGCCTGCTCCCCCACCTCCTCTCGCACCCGCAAACCCATTGTGGTGTGGAACATTACCCGCACCTGCAACCTGCGCTGCGTGCATTGCTATGCAGACTCTCACGCACAGCAATACCCCGGGGAGCTCACCCGGGAGCAATGCTACGCCGTTATTGATGACTTGGCAGACTACAAGGTGAACGCCCTGCTGCTCTCCGGCGGTGAGCCACTGCTGCACCCGCATTTACCCGAGATTTTGGAGCATGCCACAGAGCGCGGGCTCAAAGTCACCATCTCTACCAACGGCACGCGCATTACCAAAGAGTATGCAGAGCTTTTCAAAAAACTGGGGGTGGCTTATGTGGGCATCTCGCTGGATGGTATCGGGGCTGTGCACGACTCATTCCGCGGGGTGCAAGGCGCGTTCGACGGCGCGATTCGCGGCTTTAAACACTGCGAAAACGCCAGGCAAAAAACAGGCCTGCGCCTCACCCTTACACGCAACAACGTGCAAAGCATGGAGGAGATTCTCAACTTCATTGAGCAAGAGGGCATTCAGCGCGTATGCTTCTACCACTTAGTACCCACGGGCCGCGGGGTAGATGTTGCCAGCCTGCACCCGGAGGAAGCCCGCGCCGCGCTCGACATGCTCATTGCCCGTGCCGAAAAATGGCACCGCAACGGAGAAACCAGAGAGCTGCTCACCGTCACTCAACCCGCAGACGGCATTTATATTCTGCTCAAACAGCTCAAAGAGGGCAACCCGCTGGCCGCCCAAACACTCAAACTACTCAGCTGGAACGGCGGTGGAGCCAATTCCTCCGGCCGTGGTATTGCCAACATTGATACTCAAGGCAATATCCACCCGGACCAATTCTGGCAATCCGTCACCCTGGGCAACGTGAAAACTCAGAAATTCAGCGAGGTGTGGGAGGCCTCCTCTGCCCCCTCTGCCGCAGAGCTTCAAAAACTTCGCGGTGCAGAGGACCCCTTGGAGCGCCAAAAACTGCTCAGCGGGCGCTGTGCCACCTGCAAACACTTTGCCCTGTGCGGCGGCGGGTTCCGCACCCGTGCGGCATTTGCCAATGGTCATTGGTTCGGCTCAGACCCCGGTTGCTACCTCTCTGACGACGAAATTCACACCGAAATTCAGCTTTAATGCCATTTGCAGGCAAAAAATTGACGAAAATTTGAGAATTCAGCAGATTTTTTCTTGCAAGGGCGTGCACAATATGGTATCACTGATTTTGTCATGAAGCGCTTACTCCTTTCTACACTTCTTTTCGCACTCGTCGGCACGACGTATGCCGACATCCAGGCTCCGCCTGCATCTGAGTACACCGCCACCCGCAAGCTTGGCCGTGCCATCGGTAACATTCTCTTCGCCGTTGAGGAAATCCCCGTGACCATCCTCCGCTGGAACAGTGCCGAGGGCAACTACGCCGGCTACTCCGTCGGTTTGGTAGAGGGCTTTACCCGCACTGCCACCCGCATGGGTTATGGTCTGTATGAGCTCGTTACCTTCTGGGCTCCCACCTACAAGTGCACCTACCGTCCTCCCTACCAGGGGAGCTGCGGTCGCAGCGGTCTCAAAGAGTACAACACCTGGTCCGGTTTCTCTGAATTCCCCGAGGAGCTCGGCTTCCAGTCCAAGTACGATTACGCTCGCCTTAACGAGAAGTAATGAGTGCAGGTAGTCGGTGAACTCAAGCGTGGCTTCTGCAGAGTCTACTCTCCGCTTGTTCACCGCAAGAAACCCTTAAAAACACGCCCCGACTGATCATCGGGGCGTGTTTTTGTACCACTCATGATGCACCTACCACCACAGGGATGCGCTTTCTGCGGGTGAACCCTGCCCATTTGCCGCATGGAGCAAATGGGGGAAACTTCGCTCCGCTCAATGGGAGTGTAACCTGCGGGCGAATGCCCGCCGAAATCAGAGCCCGACAGGGGCGATATTTTATGTAGCGAGTGGTGCAGCGAGCCCATGGCGAGCGAAACCACTCGAACAAATGAATAAAAAAACGGAACCCGTGAAACGGGTGACACTTAAGTCATGTTAAAGTTCATGCTATAGATGATAAAAATCGCTGAGAAAATTTGAGCGTTTAAGCATAGCTGCAAATTGAAACCAAACTTAACTGTCACCCGTTACACGGGTTCTCATCTGTTACCTATCGGAACGAGTGGTTACGCTCGCCGTAGGCTCGCTGCACCACTCGCTACTTGAACTGCCGCCCCGCTTGCGCGGGGCTTTCTTTCAATTTGCAGGTTCAAACACCATACCGTAGCGCACAATGCGTGTGTTGCATGATTTCATCCCAAAACCTTAATCCCCGTCGGGGCGATATATGGTAGCCCGGCGGTGGAGCAGCTTCGCGGCGGCTTGTCACGGCGTAGGCTTGCCGAAGCCGGAAACCCCGGGAAACCGGAACAAACAAACCGGAACCCCGGTTGAGGGGTGACATAATGCGTGGCTTAAATATGGGGGTAAATACATATAATGCCTTAATTCAAGGCGCAACATTATGCCACCCCCCTTACGGACTACGCCGAGGCAAGCAAATTAAAAATAAGCGGCTTACACCGACATTGGAATAAAAATCGACATTGAATGGGATTCATGATACCCCTGCCAAGGGAGATTCGGCAACATACGCCGACTTTGAGTACACAATGACTATTATTCCCCCGAACTTTGGGACACATGTACCCCCCACACACACTCAGGGCTGCAGCATCAAGGCATATTCAACATTCAGGTCATTACACAGTTCTACAAGCTCCACAAAAGCGACATAGCTCGCGGGCGCGGGTTTCCAAAACAGATTCACAACAGTGCCCTGCTCTGCGGTCGCTTTTAAGGCAGATGCCGCCTCTGACACCGTGCTGTCGGTAAATTTCAACGTATCCTCCGCTTCATAAAAGCGTACACGGCCATCTGCCCCCAGCATCAGGTGAGCCGCATTTTGGGTAGTATAGGTGGGGGCAAGCTCCACCCACTTCTCCCCTTTGCGTATAGCTATGCGCAAAGGTATGCGCAACATATCACACACGGTTACACACTCGCTGAGGGCGGCCAGCATTCTTTGCGCTGCAGTGCCCTCCGTTGCGGCATCCATAGAGAACACCACACACTGAAAACAGCGGGTCTCATACTCATACTTAAGTGCATCCATCAGCTTGAGCAGCTCGCCCGTGGTCTCCGGCCACTGCAATATATCGCTCATCCCCTCTACCGGCGCACCGCATATATCCACCACGGCTATATTTTTATCCCAATGCACGGGGGCTATGTTAAACGCCGTACTCAGCGCATCATCGGGCAAGGTCTCTGCATATACCGCGGATACACACATCAGAGCCGGCAACATGTAACGATAACTCAGCATGCTCCTATTATGCCGCCTATAACAGTTGCTGTCAATATTAAAGTTAAACAGAAAAAAGTCTTGCATATCTCCAAAATTCTGTCACACTAGCAGTGCGGTTGCATAGTGTGTCGTACAATCTCTCGTACTTCTTATGATAAAAATTATACTCATATCCCTACTCGAATTTGTTGTCGGTGGCATAAATGTTGAAATGGCCTCAACCTTTGAATATCGGTCATTAATCACTTACACATACAGTGATTTCAGACCTGACGAAGCTGTCTATGTCAAAAATGGGTATTTACCATATCAACTGATAACTTTGGACGAAAACGCCACGGGTAAACTCTTGATGCAAACAATCATCCCTATTCAGAAAAAAGGGAATTGCGATATATTATGTTGTATGGGAACCCGTATGGTTGATATATCTACCTATGGATTAGAAGATCTTGTTTTACCTTATATTATCGAAAATGAGGAAAATAAAAAAAACTATCCCTTGTCACCTGTTGAAAATTTGTGTACAATTCCCATAAATGGCATCCCAACAACTATATTATTCATATCATTAAATAGCTCCAATATTGAACAAATAAATAAAACATTATCCGATAAAGAGACATTCAATAACGTAGGTCTTATTTTTTCCTTATCCGATGATGTGCCGGTGTATTACCTCTTTGATGTTTTGACATTCCTGAAAAAACACTCCTATATTCATGGCGTACTTCTCTTGTCATGTTCAAACAATAAGCAATCTGCCCCATCAAAGCCCATCATGGTATCCCCGAAATGGGAGCTTTACTACCCGGATTGATGGGACTTTATTGATAGCCGGCAGATGAACACCATAAGTGATAGAGCCATCTGCCGACTTAATTTTATTTTTAATGCATCATGATATACAACATAGTTTTTCACAAAAGAGAAAGGAAAAGTGCTATTACAGAAGTGGTTTTCAAAATGCAAATGCCATAAACTCATTAATAGGGTTCGATAATCAAATGAATTGATACACGAGAGAGTGTGAGGGAGAATAAACACTCACACTCTCTACCTATTATAAGTAAATGAGCGCATCAGGGCATTCTTCGTTTGACGTTTGAATGCCTATTTTAATATCGATATATTTTAATAATGCCGGTTTTCGCATTCAACATAGCAAATTCTCGCTTACTTTCACAAAAGGCGACACGCCAAACAAGTTGCGCTTCTACTCCTGAGGAACCGGAGATTTCTTCTTTCAGTATGATGCTGTTATTTTGCATATCCAGCACAATGATTACGACATCTTTGCGATGACTTTGAAAGCCGCTTTTAAACCAGCCGTATGAGCCAATATGGCGGCCATAGCTCGGAAATCTGTACAGCACGAGGCATGCCAGATTACCATACGCGGATACGCTGCAAGGGGCCATTTGATAACTACAATCTTTCTCACCAAAATCACTGAGGGAATATTCTCTCCATGGTTTAAGGTGACGATAAAAAATAATTTTTTGCCACTGCTCTTCAGAATGACCTGCCAAGAGTTCATAAAAACAGGCCAAAGTTTTCATATCCAAAGACTCGCCAAGCAGCGAGGAGGACACCCCTGAGTCCGGCATATTTTGAGGCCACGGCTCATTGTAATGCGAGATGAGCGGGGTAAGCCGGCGTTGGTCATCATACGCCATAGCGGATACACCGGAAAAATCATTGTATTCGAGGCCTTTGCAATATTGCTCCACAATCTCAGAAGCGTACGGATTTATACGGCGACACTTATTCAGAAATGAACCTAATTCCGAGAAAGACGATGGCGGATTATATGCTGTCATTATCAGAGGGCGGTAAAATGAAAGAGATGGGAACCATACACATTTGTTTTCTGACGATTCAGTGGACATGCCGTCAGGTTGCCAAAATATCTCTTGATTGACGGCGCATGAAGCCTCCGATTTCAGGACGAGTTTCTCATTAACAAAATCGTATATACGGACATTACCGTCACGACCCCATATCATCAGTTGCTCGCCAGAATCCGAATAGGCAATACCATCATAAGTTCCCGATAATTCGGGAAGCGGAATCGATTTTTCCGCAATCAATCCGGCTGTAGAATCAAGTGGTAGTCCTACGTCTCCTCTTTTCGTATCAATATTATTCTCGTTTTGACAAACATATATGCATTCCCCCATGACGTACATGGAAAAAAGAGCCAAAACAGAGACAACACATGCAATCGCTTTCTTAACTCCTCTCATAACGTCCTATATTTTATAATGTGAGCATAATAATTCAAGACTATTTTTCGGTAATAATTTACATGGGAGTCTTCGATTTCAGCCACGCTCGACTCAGGTCGAAACGTCTGTATTTCGCAGTCTACCGACCTAATCACCAAAACAAAAGCTGAATTTTGTCTTTCATTTGTAACTTTATTT
Source organism: Akkermansia sp. (assembly GCA_017399165.1). Classification (GTDB taxonomy): domain Bacteria; phylum Verrucomicrobiota; class Verrucomicrobiia; order Verrucomicrobiales; family Akkermansiaceae; genus Akkermansia. The sequence goes on along the minus strand of JAFQEF010000068.1, from coordinate 15,463 downwards.
TTATAACGCATTATTCGTAAACGTTTTACAATACAAGAAAACTTTCAAATCCCATCATCCACCCCTCGCCCTTCTTCGTGATTCTGCGAAGAAGGGCTTTCTCTGTACGACCGACGCGATATGCGCACTGCGGTGAAAGTCCGCGCGGAGCCGCGATGATGCGGAATCCCAGACCTGAAGGGCAGCTGCGGAGAGGTAACGAACCGTTGGAAAGGAAGCCCGAGGGGAAATCCCGACTGTACGAACAGAAACTGACTGCATATAAGGACGGATGGATGGACGAGGTTGCAAAAAGTGCAAAATCCGATACATCATCGAGAGTCCATAAGGTAGATGCAGACGGCGCGGGAGGAAAGTAGCATACTCATATTCGGTGAGAACCAGCTAAGGCCTGAAAGGGTGACGGGAAGTCATTCACGCTACTTTTTTGACGCAGTGCCATAAAAAATTGCAAAAGGTAAAAATCCGTAATTTACGACAGGAAAGGGCAGAAAGAAGCCTTGCAGGGGTGGTGAGAATGTGGTAGAATGTGGGGCAGATGAGGACATTAGATGAGCTGAGAGCCGAGATAGACCGAATTGATGCGCAGATTGTGGCATTGATTAAGCAGCGCATGCAGTGCGTGCATGGTGTAGGCGAGCTGAAAAAGGAAACAAAATCTCACATATTCGTACCGGAGAGAGAGAGCCAACTCATCGATAAGATTTTGATGCACAACGGTGGTGAGCTGCCGGAGAAAGGGCTCAAAAGCATCTACCGCCAGATTGTGAGCATGAGCCTGCATTTGGAGGGCGGCATTAAGGCGGGCTATTTAGGCCCCCCCGGCACTTGGAGCCACCAAGCGGCGCAATCGAGATTCGGGGACAGTGTGGAGCTGGTGCCCTACCCGAGCTTTCAGCAGATTTTCCGCGCCGTGGAGGTAGGGGAAATCAACTACGGTGTCATACCGATTGAGAACAGCACGGATGGCCGCATTTCTCAAGCGGTGGATCTATTGGGCAGCACAGAGCTGCGCATCTGCGCGCAGATTCATTTAAACGTGCGGAACTGTTTGATGGCCAATATAGACCGCACGCAGATACGCAAGATATACTCCCACTCTCAAGTGCTGGGACAATGCCGCGAATGGCTGCGCAAGAATTTTCCGAAGGCCGAGCTGATATCCACGGCCTCCACCACCGTGGCAGCCAAGCTGGCACACGATGAGGCAGAGAACGGGGCCGCTGCATTGGGTAGCCCGCTGGCAGCAGAATACAATGACCTGCAGGTGCTGGAAACCAACATACAAGACAAAGCCGGCAACACCACGAGATTTGCCGTTATAGGCAGCCAAACTACAGCCCCCAGTGGGCAAGACCGCGCCACTATTTGCTTTGGTGTACCGCACACGGCGGGTAGTTTGGTAGATGTGTTGAGTGTATTTAAAGAGCACGGCATCAACATATACTGCATGGACTCCCGCCCCACGCGCGATACGGCGTGGGAGTATGTGTTCTATATAGATGTGGAGGGGCATGCAGACTGCGAACCCTTGAAAACCTGTGTAGAGACCCTGCGCAAGCGCACGCCCATGTTCAAGGTACTGGGCTCTTACCCCGAGCATTGAACCCTAACCGCAAATCCCCATGGCTTTTACCTACGAACAGGCATACACCTTGTTGAAAAACGCCCGCAATAACGGGCGCCAACCACATGCCCTGCTCTTTACCGGCGCGCCCGATGCCGGCACACACCGCTTGGCCCTCACCTTGGCGGCAGAACTGAACGGAGCGCGCGCCACCGGGTTGGAGGGGTTGCAACACCCCAACTGCCGCGTGCTGCGACCGGGCTCCAAAATACGCACCATATCCATTGATGCCGTGCGCAGTGTAGAGCCGTTTCTGGCACTGCGGGCAGATGAAGGGGCTACCAAGCTCATCATCATAGATGAGGCGGACCGCCTGCTCACCGAGGCGGCCAATGCCTTCTTGAAAACGCTGGAGGAGCCCCCGCCGCAAACACTCATTATTCTCATTACAGAGATACCCAGTAAGCTACTGCCCACCATATTATCCCGCTGCGTGCGCATAGACTTGCGAGACTCACGCCCCGGGGTACGCCTGAGCCGCGTGCAAGAGCTGTTTTTACCATATGTAAAAGCCGCCCTGCCCCGCGTGGGAAATGACGTGGCAGCCCTTGCATTGCGTGCAGATTTTCAAGCATTGTTGGTAAAGCGTAAGGAAGAAATTACGGAGCGCATTACCGCCGCCCTCAAGGCGGAAGCCAAGACAATATCCGAGGGTACGGACATTAAAAATTGGGAGGCCATGCAAAAGGACACGACCAATGCCCGCATTGAGTCAGAGTATTTGGGTGAGCGCGAGCAAATGCTGGAGCTGCTCACCCTGTGCTTGGGGCAAGCCGTGTTGATAGCATCTCACGCGCCGGATGTACGCCCCCTTACCCCGGAGCTGGCAGATTTAGCAAATAAATGCAGCGTAGCAGACTTACTGCGCCGCATGCGCGCGGTGGATGAGCTGCGCACGGACCTCTCTTACAATGTGAACGAAGCCCTTGCGCTGGATTCACGCCTTTTAGACATTATCGGCAAATCCCCCTTATGAACAGCATGACCGGATTCGGGGCCGCCAGCGCCCCCCTTCACAACGCCACGCTCCGTGTAGAGATTGGTGGTGTTAACCGTAAACAGACAGAAGTATCCGTATCTCTGCCACGCGCATGGGCAGAGCTGGAGAGCCAAGTGCGCGAGCTGGTGGCAGGCGCCGTATCCCGCGGGCGTGTCAATGTGACCATCTCCCTGCAAACCGCGGCCTCCGGTGGCGGCAATCTCTCTGTCAATAAAAGCAAATTAGCAGCCTTGCAAGCATGCATGGCAGAGGTTGCGGGCTCCCTGCAACACCCCGTAGAGCCCACATTGGATGCCTTGGTAAGACTGGGCATCATTGCAGAAGAAAGCGAGAGCGACATTACCCCCGAAACCGCTTGGGCTGCTGCAGAGCCTGCCATTAAAGAAGCCCTGCAAGCATTCCTGACCCTGCGTGCAGAAGAGGGCGCCCACCTGCGTGCTGACCTGCTGGGACGCATCAACACCTTGCGAAAATACAGGGAGCAGCTCATTGCCCGAGCAAGTGGCGTGCCTGCCCGCTACCGCGAGCAGCTCATGAAACGCTTGGAAGAAAGCGGCCTGCCGCTGCCGGTGGATGATGAGCGAATCATCAAAGAAATTGCCCTCTTTGCAGACCGCTGCGATGTGAGCGAGGAGACCACCCGACTGCTCTCACACCTGGACCAATTTGAAAAAATTTGCGACAAGCAGGAAGCCGTGGGGCGCACCCTCGACTTCCTTTGCCAAGAAATCTTCCGTGAGCTTAACACCACCGGCTCCAAAGCCAATGATGCCGAGCTCGCCCAGCTGGTGGTGACCGCCAAAACCGAGCTGGAAAAAATACGTGAACAAGTACAAAACGTTGAATAAATTATGTTAGGCACACTTCTCATTGTATCCGGTCCGTCCGGCTCCGGCAAAACAACGCTCTGCCGCCGTGCAGAGGCCGCAGGGCTTACCTCTTACTCCATCTCCTGCACCACACGCCAACCCCGCCCCGGGGAGCAGGATGGAGTGGACTACCACTTCCTCACCCCCGAGGTATTTGCCGCCAAGGTGGCAGCAGGTGAGTTTTTGGAACATGCCACCGTGCACGGCAACTCCTACGGCACGCTCAAGGCAGATATCATTGACCTGCTGCAACAGGGCAAAAATGTGGTAATGGACATCGATGTGCAGGGCGCAGCCTCCATCCGCGCCTGCGAGGATGCCATTATTCGCCGCGCATACGCAGACATCTACATCCATGTACCCGCCGCCGAGCTGGAGGCCCGCCTGCGTGGGCGCCAAACCGACAGCGAGGAGGTTATACAACTGCGCCTGCACAACGCCGCAGAGGAGGACGCCCGCCAAGGAGAATACCAATACGCGCTCATCTCCGGCGACCGCGAGGCGGACTACTCCCGATTCCTCGCCCTGCTCACCGCGCTATCCATGCGTACGCAGTTGGCATAAAAAAATCCCCCTTTCCCCTACAAGCACACAGCGGCCCCCGCCCTGTGTGCTTGTTTGTATTTTTCAATCTGAAAAATGGCAATTGTTAAAGCAGGAATTGTGCCGAGATAGCTCAGTGATGGCAGGCATCGCAATTGGCGGGCAAGGCGTGTTGGCGGTGGCAGTCCAGGCAAGAGCTCATGGTATGGGGCGTGGGAGAATCCGGGGTGGGGTGGCACTCCGCACAAGATATACCGTTTGTCGTGTGGCGGGCGTGGTGAAAATGCACGTGGGCGGGTAAGGGTGTGCGGCGAATCCAGGCCAAGGGCTCACCGGTATAAACGGGTGAATCTGCATTGGCGGCCGCATGCAGGGGGAGCAAGCGCGGGTCCTGCGGCAGGATATGCCGGTGGCAGTCCAAACAAGCGGAGGCCACGGGCATGCCGGCACCGGCCCCCGCCTCTGCCCCGGTGTGGCAACTTTGGCACTGCATATTCACCCCGGCAGGGTTGGTATGTGTGGCATGGCTGAACGGCATGGTCTGCGGAATCTCCACCGGCAACGGCGAGTAGGCATGCTTATATACCCATACCACGGCAAGCACCCCCGCTGCACAAAATAGGCAGAGGGGGTGCACCAAGAATCGTAATTTTGGAAAAAGATTCTTCAATTACTTTTTCTGAATAGAGATGGTGCCGTAAGAATCGCGGTTTTGGGGCATGTGGAAGATAGCCTCCAGCTTGGGCACTTTAACCTTGGCGGGCACCTCCAGCGTGTACTCATTTTTGTTGTGCTTAATACCGGTAGTGCCCTCATGCATATCCTCTGCAATGAGGCGGCTACCGTCATACAAGCGCACACCTTTGACAACCAGCTGGTGAGAGCCGCGAGTGTATGTAAACTTCACCACATAGGTGCCGGCAGCCTTAATTGGCAGCGGGCCGGCAATCTCTGCGGGTTTATCATCCTTAGGCAAAACACCCGGGGACCACCCATCTACCAGGCTGAGCTGAGAGAACCAAATGGTTTCTGCGTGGTCGGCAGAGCGCCCAAGGGGGGACGTGGGATCAAGCTTTTTCATCTCTCGCAGGTAACGCAGCATCTTTTTCTGGTCTGCCACAGAGCCATGGCGGCGCAGCAAACCAACAGCCGCAGCATACAAGCCTTGGCGTTGTGCCACGGAGTATGACTTATCCGCTATGCGGTCCTCAACCTCCTTAAGTGTTGCCTGCCAATCTTTGGTATTAGCCGTACCCTCTGCATAGTTATGCACGTTGAACTCCAGGCGGCGTACGTAGCCGGATTTATCCTGCGGGTCCGCCTCCTTGATCATTTTCAGGATATTATCCGGGCGATTAATGTTGTCTAACACCGCAGCTTTACCCAGCGTTTGCGCCTTAGCCAGCCCCTGCTCGCCTTTAGCCTGCTCCAGCAAAGCATTTTGCTTGGTCACAGATTCCCTGGCCTTGGTAATTTGGTTGGCTATCTTATCCGTATCCTTACGGTCTGCATAAGGCACCAACACCGTGGCGTAATGCCGCCCGCTCTTATCATACAACGCAAATGCGGGGTATGTATTGGCACCAACCCATTTAAGCTTACCAAGCTTATCTGCGCGCGCCTTGTTCGAAGCCTCAGAGGAGAGATTGGGCACAGCGTATTCTATAACGGCGCAATCTGCCAAGGCTTCTTGCATATCTTTGTCCTTAAGCAGTTTTTGTGCTAATTTTTTGCTGTATTGGTCCCAACCGTCGGCATATAAGGCTACTACATAGCCGCCCTCCGGGGCGGAGGCTTGAGCTTGCTCATAAGACGCCACCATGCGCGGGGCATCCGCCATGGCAAGCGGCATAAGAGTTGTTGCTAAAATTGCAGAAAAAAGTATTTTTTTCATTTTATAGTCTCCGTATAAAAGTTAGTATTAAGCAGCCTGATTACCGTAAATGTAGATACCGTTAAGGTGGAAGAACTCCGGGCCACCGGGGCGCAGAATGCGCACATACTTGGCAAGCGGCAGTTTCTCCGTAAGGTCAACACGCATCATGTTACCCTGGAAGGGGCCGAACTGGTGAACATCTGTCCATTTTTCACCATCCTCAGACACCTGCACCTTAATGTTATTGAGTCGGAACTGGCTACCGGCATTGGCCACAATGACCACGCCCGTAACATTCACCTGTCGGGGCAACTGCACCACCACGTAGGCATCTGTATCCTTAGCGGTGTGGAATGAGCCACCCTCCGGCTCCAGCAGGCTCCAGTGTGTGCAGGGTCTGTCAAAGTTTGAGGTAGAACTTGCCCAAATAAGCCCGCCCTTAGAGGCCAACTTGCCGGGGAACGGCTCGTGCTTGGGCATGGGGTGATCCGCCTTTTTAAACTTATCCGGCACCATGGCACCAATGGATTGGAAGGTGTCCAAATCCCGGTTCTTCTCTGCCGTGAGGATGGCCGGAGCCAAAAGTTTGGCTTTATCATCATCCGTCATGCTCTTGCCTTTTTGCAAGCCTTTGACCATGGCAGCCATAAATTCTTTGCGGTCGGCCGCTTGAAGCCCCTCCGAAAGCTTATTACCCCAACCGAGCATGACAGACATGTATTGAGCGGAACTGCCCGTTGCGCTGAGAATATCTGCGTAGAAGCTGTTGAGCTCTTTGGGTGTTTTGGCAGAGATACCGAGTTTCTCCAGCTGGGCATTGGCCAAGCGCTCAATGTGCCAGCGGTCCGGGCCCATGGTATCGCAAGCACGCCAGAAATCCAGCGCAAACTTACGCAGTTTCTTCTTATCCACAGCCTTAGACATATTGTTCAAAGCACCCTTCTGCATGACCTCAAAGGCAAGCTCGGGGTAAACGGGCACCAAGCTGCCGCAAAGGGTGTCGTTAAACGCACTCCAAGCATCTGCCGGGGCAGCTTCACCCAGGGTGGTCCACCACTCCCGCCACGCCATAAAGTTGCGGGGCTGAGCTTTTACCGCAGCCTTAAAGCAATCTGCCGCTTTATCAATATCCCCCTTTTGAGCGTAAGCACCACCGGCAGTGCGCAACACATTAGAGATAAGCGTATCCTTTGCCTGCTCCTTGCCATACATTTCTGTAGCGGCATGCAGGGATGAGAACGAGTGCACATTGCGGTATACCTGCCAGTGCAAACCGCGGTCCCAGCTGAGGGAGTATGCGGGGGTCCACTTTTCACCCACCTTTACAATATAAGCGCAGTGGCCGGGCTCACCCGCGGTCATAGCCGGTATACCGTTTGCCAGCGCAGAGAATGCACCGAAGTGAGACAAGCTACCGCAAACGCCACCTACATAGTAGGTAAGGGCGGTTCGGTTCTCCGGGTAAGAGGCCTCCCACGGGTTATAATACTGCGGGCCGTGAATGGAATCGCCATAAATATTGTTCAGGCGGTAAGCACAACGCCAGCAGCAGCCGGTGTACTGGTCCGCAGGTATGTGCACGTTCTCCAAGCTCCACTCTAAACTGGTAATGCTGCCGTATGCGTTGTCGCCCTTGCAACCGCACACCATGCGGCGTTGCCAGAAGGGGATGTCATCAAACACGGTGTTAAGACGCCCGGCTTTGTAATTTTTGATATAGAAAGCAGCACGCTCTACGGCATCCTGCGCATTCCAAGAGGATTTGGCGTACTCCAAAGCAGTGGCAGTGGCAATATCTCTCACCATGCGGTTGGTGAACATATCCGGCTGTTCATCCGCAATTTTCACCAGAATATCAAGCACCATGCCGGGGCGCACACACTCACCGCTAAAGGCAAGCTGCTCTATCCACTCGGGGTCTGCCGCAATCTTCTCCATAAGGGTTGCTGCTTTGCTGCTTGCAACGGCATCTTTGATGGTTTGCGGGGTGCTGTATGCAACTTGTGCACGCTTAATCCTGTTCTCCAGCTGTTTGATATCCCATTGTTGGCGGTCGGATGCCTTGCAGCCCTCGGGTATCTCCGCCTTTTTCTTGGCTAATTGCTCTTGCAGGTCCTTGAGATTTTTCTCTGCATCTGCCGTGCGTTTTTCCGCCTCAGCCATGGCCTCAACCTCTGCCTGTGCCACTATCCATTGTGCCACCAATTTAAGGTTGTCCTTATTCTGCACAAATCGCTGAGCATCTGCGGTGCTGGCTCCGCCCATCTCCGCAAGAATCTCGGCAGAAAGGGCATCCCGCTTGGCTACGGTGTCTGCCCAATCGGTAGCGGTTATCAACGCCATCCCCTCAAAAGCACTACCGCTCTTCTTGGCCTTTTTGCTGGCCTTTTTCTTGGCAGGCGCAGGGGCTTTGGCATCGGTCACAGCATGAGATTCGGCTTGAGACGCGCCGAACAACTCAGGCTTAACAAGGTACGTACCGCCGACTGCGCCGGCGAGCAGTACCGCTATTGCTGTTAATGTTGCTTTACTCATAAAATTTTAACCTGTTTACGGGTTATTTACAGTATAGCGAAAGCCCACCCTCGCCGCAAGCAAAAAAAAGCATATATTGCGGCGCATGTCTTGATATATGCTTGAAAACATCAACTGAACAGCTAAAATACCCCCATGACCAACCAAGATAAAATGAAGCAGGTGATGGGCTACCTCATCGGGTATCGTCTCGGCCGCCAAATTCTCCCCCAAATGCTGCCCGGCATAACCGCAGACGACATTGTGGGCGATATGCTGGCCAAGGGTGTGCAAAACGGCATTGCCGGTGAAATGGACATGAGCCTTATCGATGAAAATGTGGACCGCTACCAGCAAGAGTTTTTGAGCATGTTGCAAAAACGTGGCGAAGAGCGCGGCAACGCTAACCTGGAGCTCGGCCGTAAATATATGGAGGAGAACGGCAAAAAAGCCGGCGTTGTCACCACCGCCAGTGGCCTGCAATATGAGGTATTGGTAGCCGGAAACGGAGAAACCTATGATGCAGCCAAACACGGCGAAGCCCCCACCGCAGAGGTAATGTACAAAGGCACGCTGGTAGACGGCACCGTGTTTGACCAATCCAAAGCCCCCGTTAAGTTCGGCATTCGTCAGGTTATCCCCGGCTTTACAGAGGCCCTCACCCTTATGCCCGTGGGCGCTAAGTGGCGGGTTACCATACCGGCTAACTTGGCATACGGTGCCAATGGCCCCGGCAGCATAGGCCCCAACTCCACCCTCATTTTTGAGATGGAGCTTATCTCCCTGAGCAAGTAATCCCCCCCCCTGTTTCACCAACCATGCAAAAATACCTTATAGGCAGGGTCATTCTGTTTCTGGCATTGGCAACCTTTTTTCTCTGCTTTGCATTGAATATGGAGGCCTCTTGGGGCAGGACCATGCTCTTTATATTTGCAGCCATTGACTACGTATGGGGTGGCTGCTTGCTGGTATCCGCTATCAAAAACCGTAAAAAATAAATAAAACTATGTTCAAATATATTGCACTTACAGCCACTGTAGCCACGGGCTACATATGCCCCCAACTGCATGCGGCAGACACCATTGCCGCCTCTGCCACCATGACGGAGGAAGAAGCCACAGCCGTGGTAAACGAGTTTGTGGCGTTCATGAATGAGCTCACAGAGGCCCTGGAGAGCGTATCCGACTCCGCCAGCGCAGATGCCGCCGCAGAGCGTCTCAACATCCTTAAGCTCAGCGCAGGCCAGTTACAAGCCAAGCTCGACACCATCAGCACGCTTGACCCCGCCATTCAGCAAAAACTGCTTCCCCTTGTGCTGGGGGCTGTAGTTGAGCATGGCCAGCGCGTTTCTAAAGTGATAGAAAGCCTGCAAGCGGCAGATTGCTACGGCAGCCAAGCCCTCCGTGAATGCTTGGCAGAGCTGCGCGCTCAATAATCCCCCCCCTCACATCACGCTCGGTGCTTGGCATCGAGCGTGGTGCATGCCCCTTACGGGCTCTGTTATGCCCCTCCACTGAGCCTGCTTTGCAGGCTCAGTGTGTGTAGGGGGGGGCGGCGGGAAGTATAAAATACGAAATCTGAAGGACGCGGTATGATTAGCTTTGCTTACTTCGTATTTTGTATTTCGTATTTCGTACATCATATCATTTCTTACTTCAGCAAATTGCGGCTTGACAGTGGGGGCAAAGCCTGCTATGCTGTGCGCGCGGTCAAAGACACCGTGAATGTATATTGCCATGTCAACAGAACTCCCCAGCTTAGGAAACGAGAGGCTGCGCAACACAGCCAGAATCACCATTGTAGCAGCAACCTACAACGAAAAATACACCACAGCCCTGCTGGATAATTGCTTGGCAGAGTTGAAAGAATATGAGGAGCTTTTAACCGTTAACGTGGTGCGAGTACCCGGCGCTTTTGAAGTACCCATGATGGTAAAGCGCGCCATTGCCACCGCCCCCGAGGGGCGAGGCCCCGATGCCGTGATTGCGCTGGGTGTCATCCTGCGTGGCAGTACCGCCCATGCAGATTTGATTGGGGATGCCATTACCCGCCAGTTACTCAGCATCTCCTGCGATGCACTCATTCCCGTCATTCACGAGGTGCTTTTGTTAGATAATGAGCAACAAGCCTTTGCCCGCTGCATTGCCTCTGCCCTCAACCGTGGCAGAGAAGCCGCACGCGCCGCTGTAGAAATGCTGCGCGTGCTCGAAACAGAACACGCCCTCGGCAGCATCAACAAGCGCACCGCCGGGCTGGACCCCCACGGCTCCCTCCTCAGCTGAACCCCGATTCATCCTCCCCACTTACCATGATTAATAAAAGCAAGGTACGCCAAGCCGCCCTCAACCTCATTTATGCCGTAGAAGAAAACGGCGGCAATATCGCAGATTTTGACCTGAACCTCTTCTGGGAGATTGCCCAGGAAAAAGAGACAGACACCTACCGTAAAAATCTCGCCAAAGCCATCATCCACGCCGCGAGATCCTCCGCAGATTCCGCCCGCCTTTTAAACACCCGCGCAGAGGCCGCGCTTAATGCCATAAAAGACAACCTGCCTGCCGCAAAGTTGGCAGAGGATATCGAGCGCGTGCAAAAACGCTCCGATGAGTTTGAGGCATCCGTCAAAGCCCTTAAATACTGCATCAAAGACAAGCGCCAAGACACCACCATGCAACTGGGCATTTGTTGCACAGACACCATGAACCTAGCCCATGCCATCGCCGGGCTTTGCAAGGAGCTGCTGCCGGGGTTTGCGGACTTCCCGGAGCTGCGCCAAGTGCTCCAGCAGCTGGAGGCAGCCATCAATCGTCGCGTTAAACTCATGCAAGTGTGTGACTCCCTGCGCCACCCGCACGACCTGCTGGGGCAAGCGGAGTACACCAACCTGGTACGCAGTGCTGAGATGCTGCAAGAGCTGCGCCCCGAGGCAGAAAAACTTGCCTTGGCCATCATTGCCCGCAAACCTCAAATGGAAGAAAAAGTGGCAGCCTTGTTGCAAAACTACTCCCTCACCCGCATGGATGTTGTAGACAAATGCATCATCTACTTAGCCCTGTATGAAATGGAGGTCAACAAGCTCGACACCCCCATCGTTGTATCCGAGGCCACAGCCTTGGCGCACGCTTACTCCGGTGGCAAGAGTGCTCCGTTCATCCACGGCATTATCTCCGCAGCTGCTAAAGCCTAACACTTTTACACCATGGCCGGTTTCTTTTCCAAACTGATAGACAAGTTTTTAGGCGAGCCCCAAATTGATTGGGATGAGCTGGAGGCAGACCTTGTAGCCGCAGATATAGGAGCCAAGCGCGTACTGCCCTTGGTGGAGGAGCTGCAAGAGCGCAACGAGCAAGATGCCTGCGACATTGCAGACTACATTAAAGCCCAGCTGCGTGCCGCCTTCCCCGCCAACCTGCCCGCCCTGCCCCGCCCGCAAGACGGCAAGCCCTGTGTCATCATGATGGTGGGTGTTAACGGTGCCGGCAAAACCACCACCTCTGCCAAGCTGGCTTACAGCCTGCAGAAACAAGGTTACAAAGTGCTACTGGCCGCGGCAGATACCTTCCGCGCCGCTGCCGTAGAGCAGCTGGAAAGCTGGGCAACCCGCTTGGGCGTGCCCATGTACAAAGGCAACCCCAACCAAGACCCCGCCTCCGTGTGCTACGAGGCGCACACCAAGGCACTGGGCAACGGGTTTGATTACGTCATTTGCGACACCGCAGGCCGCCTGCACACCCGCCACAACCTCATGGAGGAGCTCTCCAAAATACGCCGATCCATCGGCAAGCAAGATTCCGCAGCCCCGCACGCCTGTTACTTGGTGGTGGATGCCACCACCGGCGGCAACGCCCTCATGCAGGCGCGGGAGTTCCACAAAGCCACCCCGTTGGATGCCGTGGTTGTTACCAAAATGGACGGCTCGGGCAAAGGCGGCGTAGCCGTTGCCATTCAGGATGAGCTTCAAATATCCCCCATCCTGCTGGGTGTGGGAGAAGGCAAGGATGACCTCATCCCCTTTGATGTCAAGCAATACGTAGACTGCATTCTTTAATACCATGGACAAAACCTGCCTGATTGGCTGCACCCCCACGCAACTGGTAGAGCTTATGGCCTCCCTCGGCCAAAAGCCTTACCGCGCCAAGCAGTTGCAGGAGTGGGTGTGGAAACACCGTGTTACCTCCTTTGATTCCATGACCAACCTGCCTCCTGCTCTGCGAGAACAGCTGGCAGCTCAATGTTCCCTGCGCCCGCTAGAAGTAGTGGAGGTTAATGAAAGCGCTACCGGCACCACCCGCAAGTTTCTCTCCCGCATGCAGGATGGCCACTTAGTGGAGTCCGTCATTATCCCTGCCGCCGTAGGGCAAGGCGGCGTACACAGCGACCGCATCACCCTCTGCGTTTCCTCTCAAGTGGGCTGCGCATTCGGCTGCAAATTCTGTGCCAGCGGCCTGCTGGGGCTTACCCGCAACCTTACCACGGCTGAGATTGTAGGGCAAATTGTGGCCGCAGAGGAAATCAGCGGCACGCGAGTAGACAACCTTGTGTTCATGGGCATGGGTGAGCCCCTTGCCAACATGGACAACCTGTTGCCCGCCCTCACCATCATCATGGATGAGCACTCGCTCAACATCGGGGCCCGCCACATCACCATCTCTACCTCCGGCAATGTGCCGGGGCTCAAAAAACTGGCTGCTTTCGGCCGCCCGTTGCGCTTGGCCGTATCGCTGCACGGCGCGTGTGATGAGGTGCGCAACCAAATCATGCCCGTTAACAAAAAATGGCCGCTCGGCGAGCTTATACCTGCCCTGCAAGAGTGGACCCGCACCTCAAAACACAAAATCACGCTCGAGTACATCCTGATTCAGGATATCAACGCCATGCTGCCCGAGGTCGATAAACTCGCCCGCATTGCCCACCTGCTCAACGCCAAAGTCAACCTTATCCCCTACAACACGGTAGAGGGTCTCCCCTGGGTGCGCCCCACGGAGGCAGCTTGCCGTTTCTTCTGCAAGTCTCTCATCGCCAAGGGTATACCCGTCACCATGCGCTACGAAAAAGGGCATGATATCAACGCAGCCTGCGGCCAACTGCGCCTGCGCAAAGTGCAACAACCTTCTTAAATACGAATTCCGAGGAACCACAAAATATCGTTGCTCCCCCTCAATACAACAAGCGCTTTCCTTACGGAAAGCGCTTGTTTGTTAAATGATTCTTGTAGGATTCGACTTCTTTATGCCTTGAGAGCAGCACCCTCTTTAGCGTCAATAGCCTTCTTGGCGAGTTCGAAAACAGCCTTGAAGCCCTCCGGGTTGGCGATTGCGAGTTCGGAGAGGGACTTGCGGTCCAATGTGACGCCTGCAGCCTTGAGACCCTCCATGAAACGGGAGTAGGTCAGACCGAGGGGACGCACAGCGGCAGAGATGCGAGCAGTCCAGAGACGGCGGAATTGGCCCTTTCTCTTCTTGCGGTCGCGGTACTCATACTGCCATGCCTTGTACACAGCATCCTTAGCGTAGCGGAAGAGTTTGCTGCGGAAACCGCGGAAACCCTTGGCGCGAAGCAGGATGCGCTTGCGGCGGGCGCGAGAAGCCGGCCCATTAGTAGCACGTGCCATAGTATTGTATCTTATCTATTGTGAGCGGACTGTTCTTCCTCACCTCCTTGCAGTCTCGTCCGTTCTATCCGCGGCATGTGTCATGCCGGGAAGGCTGCACGAAGGCCGCCCGAATAGCGGGCGGGACTTGGCTTTGCGGCCATGTTCCTCGGTTTTAAGCGAAGGGCATGTTCTGCTTTACGGCCCAAACCTGGGAATCGTCAACCAGAGCGGGTCTGCCGAGAGCGCGCTTGCGCTTGGAGGACTTCTTCTGGAGGATGTGACGCTTACCCTGCTTGCGACGCAGAACCTTGCCCGTGCCGGTCACCTTGAAACGCTTGGCAACAGCCTTACGTGTCTTGTTGATACCACCTTTACGAGTCATGGTGCGAGGATTATACTCGCATTTTTTCATTTGGCAAGAAAAATATCACCTATTTTTAAATTATTTTTACACAAAGTACTACAAACACCATTTTAGCTTGACCGCGCAGGCGGCAAAAGCTAGAATACACACACACAAATAGAACCGCTACACAGATGAAGCACCCCCATGCATTCACCGCCCTGTTACTGGCAGCACTCTGCTCTTGCGAGAGTGTACGCACGGTGTACGATGAAAACGGCAAGGTGGTTAAAGAGCATGAGGGCGCCCGCGAGCGCAGCCTGAATGATTACTTTGAGGAGGAGTTTGACTCCAACTTCACCGAGCAAAAAAATAAAGACGGTGTACCCCAAGCCACCTCTCACAAGGTGAGCAGTTACCAAAAAGATATTGATGCCGCCCGCAGGGGAGACAAAGAATACGCTACCGGCACCTATGATATTGGCGGCACCAGTGGCTTTGCAGGCAAGCGCTTCAGTGGCTCGGCAGAGCGCTTTGAAGGCAGCAAACGCTACGATGGATTCTCCGGCGACAGCCCCTACAACAAGGACCTGCGCCCCGCTTTCATGAGCGAGGGCAAAGGCGTGGCACGCACAACCTACACCGGGCACAGCTCGGGCGACCGCTACTCTGCAGAGGGCACCAACTATGATGCCTCCGGCCGCATCTACGCCACGCACGACAGCGGTATCTCCACCTCAGACACCAGCGGATATTTTGAAAGCCGTAAAAACAAATGGGGCAAACCCACCATCATCAATAAAAACGAGTACTATAAGCGCACAATTGAGGAAACCCGCACCATGCTCGGGCGAGATAATTGATGGGACTTTTCCTTCCCCCTCCTCATGATGCACCGACGGATGCATTCTTCATAAGCCACCGCAGGTGGCTTCTTCATTACGCCGCAGGCGGTCTTCACTATGCGCGCCAGCGCATTCTTCATGACGAGCGCAAGCGAGGCGAAATTCTGAGCCCCCTTGTGGGGCGAAATAATATCGGCAGGGGCGTAAGCCCCTGCACGTGAATCCAAACATACCCGAGCCCGAGGAGCGTAGC
>JAFQEF010000067.1 GCA_017399165.1 Akkermansia sp. | reverse complement strand
AGTCGGGATTTCCCCTCGAACTTCCTTTCCCACGGTTTGTTACCTCCCCGCAGTTGTTCTTCAGGTCTGGGATTCCGCATCATCGCGGCTCCGCGCGGACTTTCACCGCAGTGCGCATATCGCGTCGGTCGTACAAAAGGCGACATCGTTTCCGATGTCGCCCTAAAACTACATAATTCCGATAAAAACTTACTTGAGGGGGCAATTCCCTTCTCAGTCTTCACGCAATATGTGTATCTCATTTTGAATGAAATGTCAAGTGTAAATTTTATAAAAAACATTAAAAATAAACACCTTAAATCACACTGGCGTTGTAGGAGTTTGGGCGTATTTCGGATTCATAACAGATATTAAATTTGTTATATGCTATTGAGCAATAACAGTTATTAAGCGCATCTCATTCAAAATGAGATATACTACGCTCGCTGTTAGTGTAACAGATAGACTTTTAACGAGTTATAAGCATACACAACAACAATTTTTTATAAAAATTCATGAAAATGAAGGGAATCAAATTACTGCTTGCATTGACAACGCTTGCCGGGATGGCTCAAGCGGCAGAACCCACGTATACATGGTGGAACGGCACAGACACAGAGATGAATGTAACGGCCTCCACCACCGGCACCTGGACCATTGGTATGAATATAAACGTGGAGGCGTTGAAGAATTTGCCGAAGGGTACCCCCATGTCGAACGGGAATACGGATTATTCCAAAACCGGGAATCCTCTTTTCTCCGTACAAGGCAGTGGTTATGATAGTCGTAGTAATGGTTGGTGGGATACCCTGTTTCCGTCAAGGCAAGAATATACCGATCGCAACATGACTGTTACAATGGGATGGGGTGGTAATTGGTATACAAACCTTGAGGCAATAGGGGCCGCAAATAATAGTGTAGCAGAAGGCTTGCAGATAGGTGTGACATCCACCAAAGATCCCTACAACTTAAGCGGAGGTGGCATCTCCAGTGATGGCTTCAATGTATATTGTTTTGATACAAAAATACAGAATGATGGTGTACATGGTGGTGATAATGGCACTTATGACTGGTCTATCAGTGAGGAAGTAAAGGCGACTGTGACCACATTGGACGACATTGCTAAAATGGACAATATAGAGCAAGCCACAATGTTCATTGTGCACACGTATGCCGCAGGGCCGAGTGATCAGTTAGCCGATGATACCCACCGAGATTACGCATCTGATTCCGGCACGGTAAGTTCAGGCATAACGTATACAACTCTTTATTTAACAATCATATTGAATGAGCTCGATGCTAATGGTAACAAAAAAACCATTAATTTTATGGCGCAGTACGATGATGACCCTACCTTGGGCGTGGATGAAGGTACTGCCGCAGGTGGCTCAAATTGGTACGATGTTGACTTTGTTACTAAAATCACCGACCTCAACACGGGCTTAATTGAAGATACCGACTTTGTATTTGTTAACTCAGCCCTTACCTCTGCGCAGCGTGAGGCATTGATGAACAATGGTCTGCCTGAACCGGCCACGGCAACAATGAGCTTGCTGGCACTGGCTGCCTTGGCTGCCCGCCGCCGTCGCCGCGCCGTTGCAAGTAAATAAGTGGCATTAACAAACAGATAGGAAAAAGAGAAAATCTCACAACTACAAAAAACAACATGAAAAAAGCACTAATATACACACTATTGGCAGCAGCCGGGCTTACGGCAGCTGCTGAGACGGTAACAACATGGCAAGGAGGTGACAGCATATCGGGCATAAATGCTAATAACGGCACATGGACCATCGGTGTCAACTTTAATGTGAACGCATTTGAGAAAATGGTGGATAAATCCAACCAACCGGGATGGGGAATTTTTGGAGACCACTCAGAAACGGGTAATCCTCTTTTTGCGTATACCGGAACCGGAACTTCGGATGCTTCATTAGGCGGCGTGCGTCATGAGTATACGAACACAACCGTTGTTACGCTGGGATGGGGCAACAATTGGTTCTCCCTCTTAGATACCGGTGTTAACAGAGGACTTCAACTTGGTGTGGCAGCTAATATAGCTGATGCAAAGAACTTAGGTATAGAGGGTAATAGTCACGTATATCGCGCCGACATGAAAGAACAACTTGGCGACGGATGGACTATTGAGGAGGGTGCCGGGTTATCTGAAGCAGAACCCATGGATGCTATTGCTACGCTTGAGGATATCTGTGTTGCCAGGTTAGACATTGTCCATAGTTATGGTTCAAACAATAACATTACAAATGTTGGTGAATATGACGGTGAGTTTGCTCAGGAAACATTCACTACTTTTTACCTGACTGTTACCGGTAATCTGAATGGGGTAGAGACAACGATTCGCTATATGGGGCAGTTTAACGATGTGTCTACACTGCAAACCGAGGCAGATGATTTCTTGTCCGGGTCCGGTCCGTTCGACGTAGACAACGTAACCTCCATCACCAATATCAACACGGGGCTTATCGACTCCATGTATTTTGCAGACAAGGCGTTGACAGCTGTTGAGCGTGATAATTACGCAAACCCGAACCCCGAGCCTCCTACCCCGCCGGCCCCGAGCATCCCCGAGCCTGCAACGGCAACAATGAGCCTGCTGGCTTTGGCCGGGTTGGCAGCCCGCCGCCGTCGTCAAAAATAACGGCACGCAGGAACAGCTTTTCGGTATAATGTATTTAAGGGTGGCATCGGCAACGGTGCCGCCTTTTTTTTTACATGTTGAAGTTTGAATTTTGGATTTGAGGAGCCCCACAAAGGGAAAGTTGAAGTACGATTTACGAATGACGAATTACGAATTTGGGACTTCTAAAAACTCCGGGGCCCCCACAAATTGGTAGTTGTGGGGGAGACCCCGCGAGCGTTAGCGAGCCGAATTTTTGAGCCCCGGCGGGGCGCCATAGAATAGCCCGGGCGTGAAGCCGCGCCAGCGGCGAAACCCCGGGAAATATGCAAAAATAGATGCGAACCCCGGCAGGGGTGGCATAATGTTGTGCCTTGAATTGAGGCGTTATACCCCCATATTTAAGCCACGCATTATGTCACCCCTCAACCGGGGTTCCGGTTTGTTTGTCCGTTTCCCCGGGGTTTCGCCGCTGACGCGGCTCCACCGCCGGGCTACCCTATATCGCCCCTCGCCGGGGCTCTGATTTCGGCGGGCATTCGCCCGCGGGGTATCCCTGCAAATTGGTAGTTGTGGGGAGAATACTATCGGAGTGTTGGACTTTAGTCCAACATATTATCAAGGTATACCACCACGAAAGTGGGACTTAAGTCCCACCCTACGATATAAACAACTTGCCATTTTACTAATTATTCTTACGCGTTATTGAAAATGGCGTTTGCCTTGCAGGTCAAATGGGGTGAAACGTCGTTGCCCGCATGGGCAAATAGAGCGGCGACACCATGCGAAAACATTAAACATTAAAAATCCAACTTGCTCAATTGGGTAAGATAGGCCTCGGGGGCGGGGTCGGAGGCATTGCTCAGGGCGGTAGCGAGCCAGTGGTTGCCGGCCTCCAGGCGGTAAAGGGCGGTGTAGCGAATGCGGTCTCCGGCAATTTCCTCCGTATGGCAGGCACAGGCACCCTCGGGGGGGCTCTCCAGGGTGCCGTTATAGTTTTCTATGACCAGCTCCAGCGCATAGAGGCCACGTTGCGGGGCATGAAAAAGCACCAAGTTTTGCCAATGGGTGGCGTTTTCATCTTTCTCCCACCGCAAGGGGAAATGCAGCGGGGTGGGTATGGGGGTGGCATCCGTTAAATCGGCATCTTTATAATGTTGCAGGGTCAGGGATATTTTACGGCAGAGCAACGCACGCAGTATCGTATTAAGCACATAAACGGCCCCCACCCAAATATACCACCACATGAGGGCATTTTGCAGCAGTTGCGGCTCATTGTTGATGTATGCCCAAGCCACAAAGCACACAAACAGGGCGGTGAGCACTGCACCCATCATGAAAAACCCGAAAATGCTCGGTGGGTTGATGCAGCACAGAAAAATAATGACCAGCTGCGCCCGCAAACGCCATTGCATGACATCCCGATACAGATTACGGGCATAGGCGGCAGCGGCGGCCTCCAGCTCTTGCTGTGTGGCGTTTTTCTTGATGTGCATGGGCAGAGTGTAACACAAACAGGCGGGATGGTAAAACAAAATAAGTACGAAATACGAGATACGAGATGGGAATCTCTAAAAACTCCGGGTCTCACACAAATTGGTAGTTGAGGGGGAGCCCCCGCGAGCGTTAGCGAGCCGAATTTTTGAGCCCCATCAGGGGCGGCAGCCAATAGGCAGGCGCGTGAGCGCCTGCTGACTAACGAAATACAAATAGAACCCCGACTTTAGGAGGGGTGGCAGCAAAACCGCGGCATATGCATTTACGTCTTCTCAATGCAGTCGTGTCGATGAGAATCCCATTTTATTCAAAAATCGATCAAATTCTTCTGAGGCCGTTTGTTTTTCGTGACGTAATTTCTGATTTTCAATGTATTTGATAATCACATCCTTGTCTGATTCACTAACGGAAAATACACCATATCCCTCTTGCCACATGAAGCCCTGATAGTATGGTGAAAGTTCTTTAATCCATCTGCTTGAATTTGCTTTAATAGTTCGAACAAAATCCGGCACATTCATTTTTTTGGGGAGCGAGGCTAAAAGATGTATATGGTCAGGTCTGCCGCCAACCTTGTAAGAATGTCCCTCCATTGCTCTGATTATGCCTCCTATATAGTCAAAGACCCGTATCAGATCTTTTTCTTGTATTGTGCATCCTGTACTTTTGGTGTGAAAAATAACATGCACATTTACATTGATATATGAATTACCCATAAGCTTACTCTATACCAATATCCTATCATTCCACACAATGTATAACAAGAAGAAAATATAAAACTACGCCTTATATTCTAAGCCTCGCTTCTGCTGCCACCCCGCCATTCGGCGGGGTTCAATGTATTTTCTTTGAATAACAGGGGCTTACGCCCCTGCCTATTGGCTGTCGCCCTTACGGGCTCTATTATTCGCCTCACTCGCGCGAGGGTTCCCCTCCATGTTCGCCCTCCTGGGGCGAACTATCATGCCCCGTTATCATGTAAAACTATCATGCGAGCAACGCGAGCTATCATGCAAGGAGCGCAGCGACGCGCAGTAAAACAATCTTTCCTCCGCGGGCAACGCCCGCAGGACGCCCCTACAAATTACGATTTATCGAGTTTTTAGAGATTCCCGAGATACGAAACGACGGAGTCCCCAAGCCAACTTTCAACTTTCAACTTTCAACATTCACCATATTCAATCCACCTTTTTCCGGTAGTCTCTGCAAAGCGGGCAGGCCTCCACAAAGTGGTCGGGGGAGATTTCCACAAAGCGGGGGCGGTCTATGAGGGTATCGCCGCTGCGGCCCATGCGTTGGCAGAAGCGGCAACCGGGCACAAACTCATGGATGGGGGCTACGCTGCCGGGGATGGTGGGTAGGTGAGTTTTGCGGGCGTACTCCGGGCGGGGCATGGAGGCCAACAAGGCTTTGGTGTAGGCATGGCAGGGGTTGGCGAAGAGCTCTTTCACCTCTGCCCGCTCCACCACGCGGCCACCGTACATCACCACCACTCGGTCGCAATGTTGAGCAATCACGCCCAGGTCATGCGTAATCAAGATGGCAGAGGAGCCCATTTGCTCTTTCAGCTCGCGCAGCAAGGCCAGTATTTGCTGCTGCACGGTAACATCCAGCGCGGTGGTGGGTTCATCCGCAATAATGAGCTTGGGGCGGCAGGCCAAGGCAATGGCAATAACCACGCGCTGACGCATACCACCGGAAAGTGACATGGGGTACTCATTGACACGCAGTTCGGGGTCGGGTATGTGCACATAGCGCAGCATCTCCACCGCCTCTTTCAACGCGGCCTCATAGGTAAGGCCGCGGTGCAGCATGAGGGTTTCTGCAATTTGGTCGCCAATGCGGTGCACGGGGTTGAGGGCACGCAGGGGCTCCTGAAAAATGACGCCAACCTCACCACCGCGCAGCTCGCGCAGGCGGTCGTAGGGCATGTTGAGAACATCCTCCCCGTCGAACATGACTCTGCCGCGCAGAATTTTAGCGGCAGGTTGCGGCAGCAGGCGCACCAAGCTCATGGCGGTGATGCTTTTACCACAGCCGCTCTCCCCCACAATACCCACGCATTTTCCGCGCGGCACATCAAAGCTGACATCATCTATGGCGCGCACCAAGCCGTTTTCCGTTTTAAACGCCACGGTCAGGTTGCGTACCTCGAGCAGGTTTTGCTCCGACTTGAAAATGCCTTTGATTGCCATGGTTTCAATTAACGGTTACTCACTTTTTCAACTTTTTTGGGGCGGCGCACAGAGGCAGGCAGGGGCACCACACGCTCTACCTCCTCATAGCTCTTGCCATCTGCGCGTTTTTTAAGGGTTTCTGCGCGCAGTTGTTCATCTATCCAATACAAGTGGCTGTCCAACGGGTCATAATAACGCGGCGGACAGAAACGGCACTGGGCGGTATCGGGCCAGCAAATCCAGCGCCATTGGGCGAATCTGCAATAGGAGGCGGCCCAACCCGGCACCCAGCAAGCCTCTTTGGCAATGATGCGCTGCACACGGTGGTGGGCTGCCACGGCTTCATCCTCGGTGCGGGCGTTTTCCGCGGCCAAAATGGCGGCATCCAGCTGCGGGGTGCCCACACCCATGATATTGTTGGTACCCTTGGCGGGTGAGCCATCTGCCATGCGGGCATGCACAGAGCGGAAAAACTGCGCGGGCGAGGGCAAAATGGGCGAGAAGCTCCAGCTGAAGATGCCCACGCTGTAGTTTTTATCCTTCATTTTGCTGAAAAATACCGTGTCGTCCATCTGCTCATAGCGCAAATCCAAGCCGCAGGCAGCGGCATCTGTTCTCAACAGGTTAAAGCAGTTGGCATACAGCGGGTCTATGCGAGAGCTGATCACCACTTGCAGGCGGGTGCCGTCGGGCTTGTGCAAAATGCCGTCCCCGCCCTCCTGCGTATACCCGGCACGGGCAAAATAGGCACGGGCCTTCTCAGGGTCAAACGGCAGGGCTTTGATGGAAGAGTCCGTATACACCCCGAAGCCCGAGAAGTAGGAGCCCAAGCGCTCCGCATCCCCACGGAACACGGTGTTGATAACCGCCTGCACATTCAGGGCATGCTGCAAGCCCAAGCGCATATCCTTGTTATCAAAGGGGGCGCGGGTGCAGTTGATATGGAACCCCAGGCTGTTGCGCGGCCAAAGGTTACTGAAATGCACGCGTTGCACATAGCCTTTGTGCACGGCATCTATCTCAAGCCCCTCGTACCACAGGTCTGCCTCGCGGCAGGAGATGAGGTCCAGCTCACCGATGCGGAAGAGCTCGCGCGCCTTGGCAGCCTCCGCTATAAAGGAGTACACAATGCGGTCCACATTGCAGCTGTAGCGCGTGTACTTGCGGTCCCTGGCCCACCAATTTTTGACACGGCGCAGGGTAATCATGCGCCCCATCACCAAGCCTGCGGGGTCTATGCGGTATGCCCCGGTAGTAGGCACGGGGCGCCACAGGTAGCGCGTGGGGTAGTCCGGGCCGAACTCTGCATAAAAGCGGGTGCAACTGGCCGGTATGGCGGCATAATAAGCGGCAGCGGGGCGCGCAGCAGGCAGCGTAACCGCCAACACGTTGTTGCCGTATATAGTGATATGCGAGAAATTACCCAGGTAATAGCTGCCGTAAAAGGGCTCTGCACTGTACTCGGAGGTGCGCACATACATGGAGGTGACAAAATCTCGCGTGGTGAGCAGGTCTCCATTACAAAAACGCGCCTGTTCATCTATGTGGAAGTAGACGGTGCGGCCATCCTCAGACACCGCCCAGCGATCCGCCGTGCCGGGAATCAAGCGCCCGGTGCCGGGGTGAATACGGATGAGGGGTATGTCTATATCATCATATATATAACGGCGGGTGGCATTGTTGCTGTTGGGGCCGAAAAGGCAAAGCGTGCCGGGGAACGAGCGTTGCAGGGAGAGGCGCAGCGTGCCGCCTTTGCGGGCTTTGCGGCTGCCGAGCTCGGGCTCATCATTACCGTATTGCCACTGCAAATTCTGCGGCAGCTCCGTGCTCGGTAAAAAGCGCAGGTAATCGCCCTCTCTGCTGCGTTGTTGCAGGGTGCGAAACTTTTGCAGGGCTGAGCTCATGGCAATTTCTGCAGATTTGGCGGAATCGCTGCCGGGTATGGCGCGCATGCGGGCTTGCAGGGCCTCCAGATACTCCAGGCGCGCGGTTTCCAGCGCTTTTTGCACATAATCCCGGTTGCGACGGTTCCAACGCTCGGGGAAACCGCGGAACCCCTCGGGCATGCGCCAAGCGTGCGCGTAGTCCGGCACGGGGGCTTGCGGGGCAAAGGCGGGGGGCATGTCAGAGTCCGCGGGGGGCTCCCACGTGGCGCCCTCTGCGTCCTCCCTGCCACCACATGCCGTAAGCAACACCCCTGCCCCGCAGGTAAGCAATACCGGCAGCAGGAGCAGGAGTCTGGCAAGGTAACGGCGCATGTGATTATTCGTAATAGGTATGGCGGCGGGGGTCCACGGCTTCTCTCACAGCCTCACCAATAAAGGTGACCAACATAAGGGTAATAACCAGGGCACAGAAGGCGGAGGATACCACCCAGGGCGAGGACAATTTGGAGAGGCCGTCATTGAGCAAGCGCCCCCAGCCGGCGTAGGTATCGGGCAGGCCGAACCCCAAGTAGTCCAGCGAGGCAAGAGAAAGCACCACCGCCGCAATGCTGAACGGCAGCAGGGTAATCACAATGCCCGTAAGGTTCGGTAAAATGTGGCGTGCAAGTATATGAAAGGGCCCTGCCCCCATAATGCGGGCAGCCGCCACGTACTCGCGCGTTTTCTCCTTCATGGTGGCGGTTCTCACTAAATAGGTAATGTGCATCCACCCGAACATGGAGAGCAGCACCAGTATCAGGAACATGCCCCGCAGGTGCAGCGGCACAAAGTCTGCCATAATCATCACCACAAACAAAAACGGCAGTTGAGAGAACACCTCAATCACACGCTGGGTCAGCAAATCCGCCTTGCCGCCGAAATAGCCCATGAACATGCCCAACGTTAAACCGATGCTGTACACAATGGGCAAATAAATGAGAGCGGCTTTAATGTTGACCTGCAAGCCGCCGAACAAGTAAGCGGCAATGTCTGCGCCCTTGCTGTCCGTGCCTAGCAAATGCCCGCCCGTAAGAGGTGGTGCGGGGTGGTAATAGACACGGTGCACCTCATCCGCCGGCGTGGCTGCCAAAAAGTCCTCCACCTTACCCTTGCCGCGGTAGCGCTCCTCCAGCAGCTCGCCCTCCTTATAGCGGGCGGAGTACACCTCCCTACCCGTGGTATCCCAGCCCTGCACATGGCCATCGGGCAAGCCACGGCGATAGCGAACGCGCAGGTGCGTGCTGCCATCTGCATACAGTCGAGAGGCCTGCCCATTGTACGGGGCAGCAGCATCCGGCTCCATCACCAGCTTATCCTGCTGCGGCAAGAGCTCTGTGGGAAACGGCACGGCATCCATCACAGGGTCAAAGGGGATGGGCGGCATGATAACGAAATCCGGCCCGCCCGGGGTGCCTGCCTTTTTTTTGAGCTCGCGGTAGTCGGTCTCCGCATGGGCATCATTACCCTGCAAGCCGAAGGTGGAACCGGGCAATACATTGCGCATGAAGGCGGGGAAATACCAGCGCCCCTCATAGCTCACCACCAAGGCGCGCTTGCCTACCAAGCATTGATCCATAGCAGCCAACGCCACTATACCCCCCAATATCAACAAAGACCAATAACCACGCCTGAAACTGCGGAAACGCTGCCAACGCTTGGCAATAACGGGTGCCACGCGCAAGCTCTCCTTTCTGCGCAGCAGCAAATACAGCCCCACCACAACGGCAAGCAGCATAAATAACCAACCAAACCAGTGGAAACGCGCCTCCGGCGACAACCACGGGGCTACCTCTGCCGGCAGAGAGAGAATCTGCATCTCCCGACTCACCGTAAACGGCCAGGATATAGTGGGTAGCAACCAGCCCGCAAGCTCTGCCACGCTGCCGGCTATGGCCAGCAGTATCAACAACAAAGCTATGGTGTTTTTGCGGTTCATCTTTTACTCAAACTTAATGCGCGGGTCTATCATGGCCACAAAGATATCTGACAGCAGGTTACCAATAACAATCAACACGGCACCCAACAACACCGTGCCCATGATAAGCGAGTAATCCTTATCCATGAGCGCCTGAAAACTCAACATGCCGAACCCCTGTATATCAAACACGCGTTCAATGAGGATAGAGCCGCCCACCACGCCGCCCAGCACCCCACCCAATGTTGAAGCCAAGGGAATAAAGGAGTTGCGGAACGCATGCCCCCACACGGCACGGCGGAACGATACGCCCTTGGCAATGGCCGTGCGCATGTAGTCGGCAGACAAATGCTCCATGAGGCTGTTTTTCATCATCATGGTGGTCATGGCAAAGGCAGACACCACGTAGCAGGAGAGCGGCAACACGGTGTGCAGGGCTATGTCTTTTAATTGCGCCGGCAGGCTCATGCCGGGAAACTCCGGGCTGGTCAACCCATACAGCGGGAACCACTCCAACCGTGCCCCCAAATACACCAGCAACACTGCCCCCAGGGCAAAGCCCGGTATGGCATAGCCTATAAAGATGACAGCGCTTGTTACACTGTCATAAAGGCTCTTGTGGTGCAATGCCTTAGATACCCCCAGCGGTATACTGATGAGGTAAGACACCAATACCCCCAGCAGCCCGAAGTACAGGGATACGGGCAAGTGCTCCCACATCATCCCCGCCACAGATTCATTGTATTTGTATGAGCGCCCCAACTGCCCCTGCAACAGGCCATCGTACGCCTTGCGGTATGCCACCGCACGCCAGCGAGAGCAAGAGGGGTGCTGCTCTCGCGCCGCAATCTGCGCTTCATCCTTAATATCATTGCGTTTTGCCCAACGCAGGGCGCGGTCTCGCGGGGACTCAATGCGCACGCGCCACCCTTCCTCCTCAAACCAAGGGTCGGGGGCATATACAGGGTGCTTGCCCTCCCTGCGCACATCTATAACGGCAGAGTGCCCGCTCAGCGAGGTAACAACCACCTGCGTGGTGTCGGAGTCCGGCAAAAACTCGGCCTTGGCAATCTCTACCTCTCGGCGGCGTATTCCCAGCCATTGCAGGTATGAGAGCCACACCGGCTCTTGCAGGTTAAACAGCTCTTCCAAACGCTCAATATCAGCATCGCTCACCTGTGTGGTGGCTGCCACGCCTATGGATTTTTCCCCGGCCAGGGAGCTGATGGCCTGCTCCTGCAACAAACGCTCCACAGGCCCACCCGGCACCATGCGTGTTAAACAAAACACCACAAAGGTGATGCCTATCAAGGTGATGGGCATCAGCAAAAGGCGCCTGATGATGTATTCTCGCATGCTCTGCCCCGCATTCTACCATGCTACGCCATGCCATGTAAAGAAAAAGGATGAGGAATTACGAAATACGAGGTACGAAGTACGAAATACGAAGTACAAAGTGCGAAGTAGGAGGCGCGAAGTTTCCCTACCCACCGCGAGCCACGCGCTCACATCAAACATCAAACATTAAACATTAAACATTAAACATCAAACCTTCCCCTCTGCCACAGGGGCAAACCCGAAAATTCCTGCCACAATCTTTGCACCGGGAGAATGCAGGGCGGTGTTATACTCCGCGGCAGAGCGGTTATAGAGCTGCATTTGCGTATCTTGCTGAAACTGAGAAACAGACACGGCAGAACACAAAGAGAGCAGTTGCTCATTCTCGCGCATGTGCTGCATGTTCTCCAGCGTGTGTACGGAGTAATTCACGGCACGCCGCAAGTGGCGCTCTGCCAGGGCTATACAGCTAAAATTGCCTTCCCGCGGTGCCACGGGCGATGCCTTAAGCGCCCGCCGCGAATCCTCCTCCCACCGGTGCATATCCCGCGGCAGCACATCCCCCTCCGGCAAATATCCGGCAAACTCATGCACAAAGTCCCGCAGGCACTCATTGCGGTGCAAGGTAGCCCGGCTCCATTGCTGCCAAGCCCCCTGCACCTGCTCATACAAATGAAACAAACGCAGGTATGCCCCCACTACCCACGCCCCTAATGCCACCAGCAGGGCAAATGCAATGATGTACTCCATGCACACCGTTTTATTCTACCAACACCCCCTTGGCAAGAAGTTAGCATTAACTGTTTCTGGCGCCACCCAATGAAAAAGCCGCTGCCCCGCTATCAGGGCAACGGCCTTTGTTAAATATTTTACCTCGCTACCATTACTTGCGGCGGCGGCGTACTGCCAAACCGGCCAACGCCAACAGGCTCAGCGTTGCCGTGGCTGGCTCGGGGATGGTATACTTAACCACACCGGAGGTAATGCCGGAATAGGTATTCCAATCATTTGTTTGTAAATTTTTCATAGTCAATGCCAAATTTATTGACTCATTAGCCTTAAGTGTAATAGGCGTGGTAAATGTCAGAATCGCATCATTGGTATTGCCGTTGCACCCCAATTTATAGCCACTCTGGCTGGTCGCACTATAATTCTCCCCGCCGAGAGTACCGGCAAGAGTCAACGATGCCTGAATCTCTGCGTTTTTATTAGAACCACCACTATTAATCCCATAGCATTTAAAGACAAGCTCCGTGATGGACAGTGTAACATTCTCCTTACCATTATTGCTAAGGGTAAAGTTCATTGTCCAGCTATCATTCGAACTTGCCCGCAGCTGACCATCAGGAGAGAAGGTATTTTGTAAGTCTGCGTCAGTCGGGCTTTGCCAGCCCGTAGAATTGTTCCCACCACCACTGTATGACCAGCCGGTGTAAGAGAGTTCGAGGGGATTTTCTTTGAGTGGAGTCAAAACAGCCTCTCCCAGCGTAAACGAAACACCTTCAGTATTACGTACCATGCTAAAGTCTTGCTCTACTGCGGCAAGAACACCGGAGAGAGCAAAAAGTGCTATAATTGTTTTCTTCATATATATTGTAATGATATTTATTTGAATGAGTAGTCCATTCAGCCAGGGGTACTCGTTCCCACGCGCGTCGGGAGGCTGAGATACCTGTACCAAATCGACTGAAGCCAGTATACAGCATTTGGAATGCTGTAGCAAGCAAATAATTCATAAAAGATTATTTTTTTTACAGTTAGGAAGATGAGGGCGGTGCGAAAACTTGGAGATAACTAACATCTTATTTTTATAACTTGCAGATAATCAAACATCGGCTAATCT
>JAFQEF010000066.1 GCA_017399165.1 Akkermansia sp. | reverse complement strand
TCTCAAAAGGGATTCTTTGCAAAAATTATTTCCAAGATAACATTATACACTCTGCTTCAATATATAAACTTACAAGAAGGTCGTTCAATTAGTCACTTACGTTATACTCTCGCGGCATGATTGCTAATTATGCCCACGCGTGTTATGATGAAATATATGCGCAAGTTTACCTTATTAGCCATTAGTAGCCCCCTCTTGTTATCTCTTTCTCATGCCGGGGAAGTTTGGGCTCCCGGAGTGAGTCAGAGTAGTGGTTGGGTTGATTACAACAAGGACAGGGGCTCGGCTCCCGGGAACGATGACTCGCTCATGTGCTGGGCTGCGTCTTCCAGCAATATCATTACATGGTGGCAGTCGCGGCAGAATGGGACGATGCCGGACTCCGTTCCAACGGCAACGCCGTGGGATGTTTTCCGCACGATAACGACAGACAGCGGCAGTAATCCGCGATATGCCCTGGGGTGGTATGTCAATGGCAGCGATGTCGGCTCTTACTGGCAATGGGATACCACCAATTCCAAACAGTATGAAACCGGAGGCTTTCTGCAAAGCGTTTATTGCACGGCGGATAATCCGGTGTATATTGCCAATCGAAACACGAGTGCCGGTAATACCTATGCTCAAGCTGCTGCTCTGGTAGGTGCATTGCAAAGTGGCTACGCTATGACTCTGGAAGTCGGTATAGCCGGAACAACAGGCAATGTACCTTCCAGTCATGCCATTACACTTTGGGGGCTGAAATATGACACGGATAAGGATGGTAACATAAGCATTACCGGAGCCTATATTACGGATTCAGATGATAGTCATAAAGGCCTTGTATCTTGTTCTGTTAAGCTTAGTGAAAATAGTATCATTCTCACTCCGCAACAAGGCAGCTTGACGCAAATAGCCTACACCATTAACCGGGCGGATGGCATGAATGCCAACGGCTACCTGGACCCAACCAAACCGCTGGAGTGGAATGCTCAGTCCGGCAGCGGGGACAGGTATGTGACTCGCGATGCTTCGGTGACCGGCACCGCTAATCTGGGAAATCTGATTTTCAACGACAGCTCGACGGTGACGCGCACCGATTTGACAAGCTGCATCAGTGGGAACGGCAGTCTGACCGTCAACAACGGAACCGTGGTTTTCGATGGAGTCTCGCGCACCGGAACCTCGGGGAATATCACCATCAAAGCCGGCACCACGCTGGAGCTTAAGAATGGGGCTAAGATGTATAGCGACAAGTTATACAATGATTCTTCAGAGGTGAATGTGCACGGCACGCTGAAGGTGGAAAGTCTGGAGTACGGCAAAGGGAATTTGGGGTGCCTGCGTGATAATTTGGGTGCGCTGAAGCTGTACGATGGAGCCAGAGTGGAAATATCCGGGGCTGATACCACAGCAACAATTGGTATGACCATGTATGGGGAAAAGGCCCAATACACTATAGCACTTGCGGATAACAGCAGGTTTGTTTGGAAAGACAACGCTTATGACTTAGTAACGGCAGACGGTGCCGCAGACAACACTCTGGTGCTGGAAACAGGTGCGAATGCGACCTTCACCCTGGAGAAGTCTGTGAGCGGTGCTCTTTCGCTACACAAGACCGGTGCCGGTCGGCTGGAGATTCGGGGCGGAATCAACCTGGACAGCAACAGCGAGGTTCAGGTACGCGGCGGTACCATGCATATCGCGGAAAAAGCCGGCATAACATCCTTGGGCAAAGGCCTGACAGTGACTGACAATGCCACGCTGGAGGTCTGTGGACGCAACGTCAGTGTGAATTCGCTGCGTGTGGAAAACGCTAAGGTGCAGGGCAGCGTAGATTCGAATGACGATGGCGCGAGAATCACAGTTGCTTCCTCTGTAACCTTGAGCAATGCTAGCCTGCAAGATGTGCAGCTGTGCGCTGCTGCTGCAAGTCTCAGCGTAGAGGAGGTGGCACTTGCTTCTGCCGGGCCTGCGCTGATCAGCGTGAACAGCAGCTACATTTTCAATGATGCCTCGCCCGTGATGTACAATTACTATGAGCAAAATGCCTCTATTTCCGGTTCTGTGTTGAGTGGTTTTTCCACCATTGATGGGGATCTGACTCTTAGCCTCACGATAGATTTCATGCAGGGGGTGGTTGAGAAGTCGAGCGGACAAATCAACTGTATGGAACTGGCTCTGCTGGCAGATGGTATGGAGGCCGGGCAGAACGGGTTTACCATCACCTTGGATGCCGCAACGAAGGCCATGCTGGATACCTGCACTCTGACAAAGTATGGCTTTTACGACGATAAAGGAAAGCTGCTGGGGACTACCTCTACCGGGCAGATGAAGGAGTTTGGCGTGGTAAACTTCCGCGTGTATGGGCTCAGTGCGGTGGCTCCCGAGCCTT
The DNA here is from genome assembly GCA_017399165.1 of Akkermansia sp. Lineage (GTDB taxonomy): Bacteria > Verrucomicrobiota > Verrucomicrobiia > Verrucomicrobiales > Akkermansiaceae > Akkermansia. The sequence continues at coordinate 14,012 of JAFQEF010000066.1, read as the reverse complement.
CCTCCGCTACACTCAGCCTGCTGGCTCTGGCTGCTTTGGCTGTGCGCCGCCGCAGGCGATAAACAATGTAGCGCTCCTCCTATATCGAATATTTTCACAGTGAGTTCAGGCCGCTGTCTCATATAAAAAGCTACGGTTATATTGCCGAGCCTTTTATTCGGGCAGCTGCCTGTTGTCACCTCAAAATACTATGCATACGAGTGGAAATAATTAGTAAAATGGTAATTTGTGGGGATGGCGAGCCGTAGTCGAGCGGAATTTTTACAAGCTCCGCCCGCTGGCGGGGCTGTAAGTAAGCTTGCCGGGCCTAAGGCACACGAAAAGCTCGCATTCGGTTCACACTAAGGAATCTCCAACAACTACCAATTTCGCTGTCAAAGTATTCCGAAGCCTTTACGGGTACCCAAGTGTAAGCGTATGTCTCTATTCCTCCGTCTCCCATATCCAAGTGTCTTCATTAAAAGGGATGGGGGTAGTGTGCTCATTTGCGTAACGGCTTTGGTGTGCCGAGGTTGTGTCCGGAGTCAGATTGTGTGTGCGAAAGAGAGGCAGCTCGCTCTTCTCTTCGTCAACTCCCTGTTCTTCAATGAATAATACGTACCCGAATTGATTGCTGTCTGCGGATACAACGGCAATTTCCAAATGAAGGACCTCATCCTCTTTAACATGAAAGGATGCCCCTCCGACAATACCCCCTAATTCCCGGTTTTGTTGCTCAAACTCCGGTCTGTTGCTGATAAATTGATATTGCGGGCGTAATTTTTTAAATTTTTCTTGTACATCGGGGGCGTGTCGGAGCTTGCAGGAGTCCACCCGCTTACCATCGTACAGGGCCGGAATAAAGCTGCCACACTCCAGCACGGTTTGGCCGTTTACCCATACATGCATATAATCATACGCCGTACCGACGAATCGAAAGGTGCCGCTTGTAGGTGCTTTAATTTTCCCCTCATACAAAGCCAAGAGGGCGTTTGGTTGGAACTCCCATATTTCCACGGGCTTATCTTCTGCCCCTGTTTCGTATAGTATGCAGGCGTATGCAGCTTGTACAAAGGGTTGGTACCAGTAGTTTGTACGCAGGTAAGCTTCTGATCTATAATACTTTTTCAGCAGTTTGTCTCTATTTTTACCACAGAAGATCTGATGCCACAGTTGCCATTGGCGTTGAGGGTGCTTACCTATGTTCGAGCATTCGCCCTTTCTCGTTTTCTTGAGGTCCCATGCGAAACCGAGGATGGTGTTTGGGGGTACATACGGACCCCAATAGGCCTCTTCTTTTTCGGGAAATACGGGGGGTGCCGTCTGCGCATGGCTATGGCCAAGCGTAACCATGTATAAGAGAATTGACGTTATTAACGAGTGCATGGTGGTCTCCCTTTTTATTTCAGGATATCAGACCGGCTGCCACGCGTCAATGATTGAAGTGTTACAAGTATGTAACAAACCCGCCTTACAGCCAGGCTGCAAGGCAGGTTTGAGTAAGATTTAATGTGAGGTATTAGTCGTTCACGCGGCCAAGATAGGTGCCGTCTTCCGTCTTAACGGAGATTTTCTGACCGGCGTTGATGAACAGGGGAACCTGCACCACCAGGCCTGTGCTCATTGTGGCACTCTTGTACACGTTGTTGGCGGAGTTGCCCTTAACACCCTCGGGAGCCTCGGCAACCTCCATGGTGATGGCGGCGGGCAGCTCGATGGAGCAGGGTACTTCATCCGTGAACATAACAACGTAGTTCTCACCCTCAATGAGGTAATCTTTAACGGGCTCTACGATATCCTCGCTCACGCATACGTCCTCGTATGTCTCGGTGTTGAGGAAGTGGTAGCCCATGCCGTCTACGTAAGAGAACTCCATCTCCTCGCGGGTCAGCATAACACCCTCAAGAAAGTCGTTGGAGGTGAGACGCAGGTTGTAGTCTTTCTTAGAGGCGATGCTGCGGATGGTCATCTGAACGTAGGAAGCCATGCGGGGAGGAGTCTTGAGCTGGCTTTCACGTACAATGCAGATGTCGCCGTTGTAGTTCACGGCGTGACCTTTGCGAAGCTGAATAACAGGAACTTTTGCCATAACGCGCGGTACAGTAGCAGACAAATGCCCTTTAGTCAAGCGAATATCGTTGTCTTGCCTTATTTTTTTGTTTTTGAATTGCCCGTTGGCGTGATTCTGCTTGCAAAATGAGGCAATCAAGGGTATAATCCGCGCCCGTTATGAAACAGTATGCACAACAGCTTTTGCGTTATCCGGAGATGGGGATTTCTCTTGACTTTTCCAAGCTTCCCCTTACGGATGAGTTTTTGACTGAAATGAAGCCGCTTATTGAGCGCGCTTACACGGATATTGCCGCTTTGGAGTCCGGGGTGATTGCCAACCCCGACGAAAATCGCATGGTGGGTCATTACTGGCTGCGCAACAGTGCTATAGCTCCCACAGCAGAGCTGCGTGCCAAGATTGATGAGCCCTTAGCTGATCTTAAAGCCTTTGCGGCGGATGTGCTCGGCGGCAAGATTCTTGCCCCCAACGGCAAAAAGTTTACAACCTGCCTGGTTATCGGCATTGGTGGCTCTGCCTTGGGCCCGGAGCTTGTGGCAGATGCCTTGCCTGCAAGCGGCCTGAACATGGCATTCTTGGATAATACGGACCCCGATGGCATGTATAAGGTGCTGGATACCCTGCCGCTTACCGAGACTCTGGCAGTGGTTATCTCCAAATCCGGTGGCACGCCCGAGACCCGCAACGGCATGGTGTGCGCCCAAGCCTATTTTGCAGATAAAGGGGTAGCATTTGCGCCTCAGGCCGTGGCTGTTACCGGCGTTGGCTCCACCTTGGATAAGGTGGCAGTGGGTGAGGGCTGGCTCAAGCGTTTCCCCATGGAAGATTGGGTGGGTGGCCGTACCTCCGAAACCTCCGTTGTGGGGTTGGTACCCGCAGCCTTGCAGGGGGTGGATGTAGATGCCCTGTTGAAGGGTGCCGCAGATATGGATGCCCACACCCGCGTGGCCGATACCGCCGTGAATGCCTCCATGAAACTGGCTCTTGCTTGGTATGCTGCCGGTGAGGGCAAGGGTAAGAAAGATATGGTAGTGCTGCCGTATAAGGATAGCTTGGTGCTCTTCTCCAAGTATCTTCAGCAACTTATCATGGAGTCCCTGGGCAAGGAGCTCGATCTGGACGGCAAGACGGTTAACCAGGGTATCTCCGTATACGGCAATAAAGGCTCTACGGACCAACATGCCTATGTGCAGCAGCTGCGCGACGGCCTTAACAACTTCTTTGTCACCTTTATTGAGGTGCGCCAAGCCCCCACCGATACCGTGAAGGTAGAGGGTAATTTCACCGCCGGAGACTACTTGCAAGGTTTCTTGCGTGGTACTCGCAAGGCCCTCAGCGAGAGTGGTCGCCAGAGCATTACCATCTCTATTCCCACGGTGAATGCATACACACTGGGTATGCTCATAGCTCTGTTTGAGCGTGCCGTGAGCTTCTATGCCAGCCTGATCCACATCAACGCCTATCACCAGCCGGGTGTGCAAGCCGGTAAGTTGGCTGCCAATGTGTTCCTTAAGCTCTTGGCAGATGCCGAGGCTGCACTCAGCACCACGCCTGCCACAGCAGCACAGGTTGCCGCCACCGTGGGGGCAGATGTTGAGGATACCTACCATGCCTTGGTTCACATTGCAGAGAGCGGCAAGGCTACTTGGACCCAAGCTGCATGCCCTTGCGAAGATTCGTTCTCCGCTTTGTAAGGCCTTTTGAGCATCGGTTGCGGAGCCGGGATTCCGCAACCGATGCTTTCACTCCTAACCCATCCCTGTAAAACGATGAAAAAAATACTCAACATCTTATGCTTTGCAGTGCTTGCCGGTGCTGCGCTTTCCCCCTGTGCTTATGCTAAAAAAGATAAGACAGAGGAGGTATCCGCTGCCGATTTGCCGGTAGTGCCCGCGTCTCTTGCAGACCGCACTTATGTCACCAAGACCAAGCCCAAATTGGACGCTAAGGTGTATTTCATCTATCAATCTCGCTACTATTGCCCCACCTGTGTGGCAGAGGCTCCTAAAATTGTAGCGGCGTATAAAAAAATGAAGGGTAAGGGGGCAGAGCTGGTGATGCTCAATGTAGACAAAGAGCTTGAAACCGCAGAAGAATGGGCAAGAAAAGCCAAGTTGCGTTTCCCCATTGTGGCTCCGGGTAATCGCACCGGTATCCCTTTCCCCCATACCGGGGCAAATAAACTGCCCTGCATGGTTGCGTTGGATGCCCATGGCAATAAGCTGGGTGAGGCCAGCGGGTCAGAGGTTGCTGCGTTTTTGGCTGATAATTGGAAGCAGTATGTCAAAGACGTGAAAAAGGCAGAGAAAGAGGCTGCCAAAAAGGTGGAATCCGAGGAATAAAAAGCCATGTTTTTTGTTGTTATATTAGGTCATTTGCTGGCTGTTCTGTTTGGCTTTTGTGGTGTGGTTTCGCTGGGCAGTTTGTTAAGCGGCCCCACATTTGACAGTGCCGGGGCCTTTACCATGGCATTGGCTGTTGCCTCTTGGCCTTTAGCCGTTGCCGGTATTATTGAGCTTTTAGTTCAAATAGCCTGCATGATGGAGAAGCAGATGCTGCCCGGTGTGTTTGGTACCACGGGGGCTGCGCCTGAAAAATCTGCCCCGTTTAAACCCGTTATTAAAAAACAGCAGGCAGAGCCCGCATCCGCCTCCGGGCAGTTCTTCCGCTCCAATCCCGTGCCGGAGTCTCCCGTTGTTCCCCCGCTTGAAGAGCCGAAACCCTCTGCTGATGAGGCCAAAAAGAATGAGCCTGTGAAGCAGGAGGAAGAAAAGAAAGAGCCCGAGAAACCTGCCTCCTGTCTGAGTTTCTTCCGTGTTGATTAAATGCTATGAGTATACCGCCGGATGGAGCCTTGCACATTGCCGCCCTATGCCGTGAGCATGGGTTGCAGGTGGATGTTGCAGACCTGCAGCTGATTGTTGCAGGGGCTTCCGGGCGTGTTATCATGCGCGTATGCCCCGGTGGTGAGCCCTGTGGTATCATCGGCGTGTATTGGACTGCCGCCCGTGCAGACAACGGCTCTTTTGTGGATGCCGCGCGGGGACTGGCGGCTCATGGTGTACGAGTGCCGCAGATTTTGCGCTATCGGGATGCCGGGCAGGGCTGTGGCACTTGCTTGGTGCAGGATATGGGCAGTGCCGACTTGCTGGGGTTAAAAAATGCCCCGTGGGCACAGCTATACCCTGCGTATTGCTCCGCCATACAAGCCGTGCATGCCTTGCATTCTCTAACCCCGGATTGGCCTTTGCAGCCCGAGTTTGATGCTACCATGTACCGCTGGGAGCAGGGCTATTTTGCAGAGCATTTTCTGGGGCGTCATTGCGGGCTTTCTGCCCGGGATTTTATGGAGCTGCCCGCTACACAACAAACTGCAGATTATTTAGCAGGGCTGCCCCGTGTACCCGTGCACAGAGATTTTCAGAGCCAAAACATCATGTTGCAGGGGGAAGTGGCTTATTTAATCGATTTTCAGGGGATGCGCTATGGTCGTGCCGAATATGATTTGGCCTCTTTGGTGTATGACCCCTACATGGAGCTCACAGCGCAGCAAAGCGATGTCCTCATTGCTGCATACGCGCAAATCACCGGCTCTGCCGTTCAGCAACCCATTTTTTACGCATGTGCCTTACAGCGTTTAATGCAAGCACTGGGCGCGTATGCCAACATCGGTTATAATCAACAGCGGGACTGGTATCTGAACATGATTCCCGCCGGGGTTGCAGCCCTGCGTCATGTGGCTACCCGCACCCCTGTAGAATCCCCCGCATATCCTCTTTCTCAATGGCTGCTAAATCACGTATAAGATGGTCTCGCATTCTGGTGTGGTACCTTGTGCTGTCCGCATTGTTGCTGGCAGGTGCCCCGCTTTTGTACCGTGCAGATGCTTGGTTGTACAACAACGCTGCCCCGTACGTAGGCTTAGCACAAGCTCAGCAGCCCGTGCAATTATTACAACCCGGGGATAAGCAGCCTGTGTCTGCCCCCGTGCCGGTAAAAAAACGTTGGGTGGAGTGCCCCACCGTTGGTATGATAGACTTGCGACCTGAGCAAGTGAAGGAGAGCTTCGCCTCCGTAGAGTGGAGCGCTCAGGATTTTGCCGCACTCCTCAAAAAAGTATCCGAAACGGGGGTACGTAATTTAGCTGTTTCCGCCCCCTTTATTTGGGAGGGCGGCACCCAAACAGCCGGGCAAATGCTGCTGTGTGCCACTCTGCAAAATAAACAGTTGTTCGACAAAGTGGTATTGGGTATGCGCGGGCGCACCACGGCCCAGGCGGATCTCACCCCCATTCAGTTCCGCTCATACGTTATCCCCTCTGCTCAGGTTAAGGGAGATACCTCTCAACTGCCTATTGCCAACAGACAAATCGAAAATGACTTGGATACGGCAGATGCTGCCACCGAGCTTATTTGGTCTCCCGATTGGATTGAGGACGAGACGCTTACCCAGGTTCCTGCTGCGTTGGAGGAGCGCTCCTTCCCCCTGCTGGTGCGTTGGAACGGTGAGATTCTGCCTACTCTGCCGCTGCGCTTGGCTTTGGAGGCCCGCCGTTGCCCGCCGGAGCGTGTGCATGTTGAGCTCGGTAAAGAGATTCGCATCGGCTCCCTAGTGATGCCCATAGATGTTCACGGGCGTGTCATCCTCAGAAATGTTTCCGTTCAACCCATGAACCTCAAGGCCGTGATAGACGGTAAAGAGGAACTCAAGGGCACGGCGTCTCCGTATGCTGCGGCTATTTTAATGCAACCTTTAACAGAGAAAGAGCCTGCTGCCAGACTCAACTTGATGGCTGCCACTATCTCTCAGCTCTGTGCGCAGGGGCGCAGCAAAAATGTAATGCAGCCCGGCACACCGTTGCCTGCTTTGTGGTATCAACCGCTTATCTCCGGCCTTACTTGGAGAATCATTGCCGTGCTGGTGGGTTTGTTTATTGCCGTCCGATTCATCCCCTCTATGCCTGTGATGATGCGCCTGTTGGTGATGGTCTCTTGGCTCGGGTATTTGCTCTACACGGCATATAGCCGTATGCTTGAGGCACAGTGGTTCCATATCGGCCTTATGCTGACGGTATGGCTGCTCTTGTTCATGGCTTTACCTTGGCTTAAGCCGGAGAAAAAGCGCTCCATGTTCTCCCGCCGTTGAGAAAGTAATCAATTTTTGTCATAATTCAGAGAATCGCTTGACAAGTGTCCCTTGCGTGCTAGACTGAGAGCGTCTGATTTGACAGACGTGCCCTGTACTTCTCCCTAAGGCACTACCTGTGAACCATGAACACTGAACCGTTTTTACAGTCGAACTGTCTTGCTTTTGCTTGGCCGTATTTTCTGTAAAAATCCCCCCCACGTCAGCAAGAATAGTCGAGATGACTATGCTCTTGTTGTATCTACCATTATTAACTGTATACCAAAATATAATAATATGTCACAATATATCAGGGACGATAATTTCGTCAGAGTCTCCGAGTCGTCTACCTTGACGGTATCGGACACCCTACCTTTGGGCACTTACTTGCTGAAGTTTGATGCGGAACGCCAGCAATTTTACCTTAAGCGTATGGAGGATTTTGTTACTCACGGTAAAATATACGGTGAGCATCGTTTGATAGTGGAGCGTATTATCTCCACCTTCATGAGCAGAGAAAACCGCAACACGGGCGTTTTGCTGTCCGGTGTGAAGGGCAGCGGTAAAACGCTGACTGCTAAAATGATTTCAATGGAGTTAGCCACTCGCTATCAATACCCTACCATTGTTGTCAATCAAGGCTTTAATACGGCATTGCTGGCTGCTTTTTTACACACGGTGGATGTACCTTGCATGATTCTGTTTGATGAGTTTGACAAGGTGTACTCCTACAAGGAGGATGAGAGCGCCACACAATCCGGGCTTCTGGATATTCTTGATGGCGTATTCAGCTCTCGCAAACTCTTCATTTTGAGCTGCAATAATGCGGCATTGCTTAATCCGTACTTTTTCAGCCGTCCCGGGCGTATCTTTTATCGTTATCGCTATGGTGGGTTGAGTGAATCCATTGTCGAGCAGTATTGCAATGACCATTTGCTTTACCCCGATTGGAAGCGAGAGATTATGCAACTGAGCGCATTGGTACAAGACCTTACCTTTGATATCCTGCAAGCCGTGGTAGAGGAAACCAACCGTTACAATGAGTCGCCCCGCAGCTTTATGGGCAACATGAATGTCTCTTACTCTTTGGATGGCATTTATGATGTTCAGCTGTACAACAAGGAGGGCCGCTTGCTGGGCTCCTACAAAAAGCGAGATATCAGTTTCGGGCACCGTGGCTGGTCCATCTCTTTGCCCCGTACTCAGGAGAATATAGCACTTACCAAGGTAAAGGGGGCATTCTTGAGGGATGACGAGGAGGACGATGAGGTGTATGGCTACTATACCCCCGAGTTGTCGGATTTGTCCGCCGTTTCTCGTAACGGTACACTCGAGCTGAGCCTTAACGGCGGAACCCTCTTGGCTGTGCTGTCTCGCTCAGTAACTCATACCCTTAATTATGAAACCCTAATTTCTATGTGCAATGGCTGATTCTTATTTAACCCGTATTACTACCATCGTCTCCCTGCCACAGGGAGACGATACCACCCACCTGACAACGGCTGATTGTCTGAACCGTTTCGGGCCACTTGTCCATTCTATACTCAAGGAGCTTGGCTTTAGTGGTATAGAGAGTGTACAAACTCCCGTTGCCGGGCATCCGGAGTTGCTGGCTCAAAAGTCCGGCAGGGCTGCTTGCTTATGCTTTGCTCCGTATGCAGAAAATGCGTTGGCGCTGGGTGCTGTCTCCGAGCTGCAAATCAATATATGCAATGAGTTTTACCCTCAACACGATGTGTACTACTGCTGCATTTATGGTGACGCTATGGCGAACGGAGTGGAGCTGAAATTGGTTGGCCCCGTGGCGTTGAAAGTAAATGGCTCTTGGAATGAGGAGGATGTAACCTATAGTCAATTCTTGCCATTGAACAAGCGCGACGGTATGGATCGCTACAGCTCCATTTTTAACGCCGGTGTGTTGTTTAAGCTGTATGATATCCTCTTCCCGCTTTTGCGTAAGCAGGATGCCCCCGCCTCATTCTTTATTAAGAACCTGTTTGAAGCTCGGCGACAGGGAGAGAATAACATTTTTTCCTTTAATATCTTTGAGCCTCCCACACTTTTGTCGCTGGTACAGGCAGATGATGAGAACAACACACTGAGTTATATACGCCCGTTCTTTGTAAATTGCGACGGCGATAAAACGGACTTGGAGCTCATGAGCATACAGCCTGCGCAAGAGCCGGGGGATGGTGTGGTGGAGCTGTTGGATTCTACCGGAGCCACCTTTTTGGCAGAGTGTGCGGAGGCTGCCCTCTTCCCGTCATCATTGATGACAGGGTGCAGGTATCTGTGGACGCTCAGTTTGGTGGCAGAGCATTTCAGTATCATGCCGCAGGAGATTTCCATATCCTCCGGTCCCTTCTATGAGAGTCAAAAGAAAGATTACATAGAGAGTCACGGTTGTGAGCCACCTGATGATTTTGTTGCAAAACTTTCTTTAGCACAGTTCAGGGCTTTGCATCATGAGGATGATTCCACCTATGCAGAGCTAAGTGGGCAAATAGTGAGTATGGAGCATACAAGAGTAGATGCTCAACCTATGCTTAAACTCATCATGCAGCCCATGCCGGATAATGATGACGTGTTGATTCACGTGTTTGTGAGCCCGGCTGTGTTGGAGGACACGTTGCCGAAGGTAGGTGATACCGTCTCCTGTAGTGGGTATCTGTATGCCTCCCCATCAGAATTACTGGCGGATGTTCCCTCTTGGATGGACTCTGCGGAGGTTGGGCAAAGGATTCATGACAAAGAGATGCAGATTGACAGTATGTGGGTTTATAACCAATTCAACAAAGTATCCATGGGGTATGCTATTGCGGCTGCTGCATTTGTGCGTGCCGGCTACAGAGTTGAGGATGTGGGGGCAGACCGCATGTTCTCGCGCAGCTGCCCCTTTGAGGTATGCTCTCAAAGTGGTGAAAAAGCGATAGTATGTGTTGATACCGTGGTGAATGGGTATATCCCCGTGTTCTCTTTTGCAGGGCGCACTGCGGTGATGTCTGAGTTTCTTGCTGAGCCGGACCCCTCTGTACCTTGCTATTGTTGTACCGTGTATTTGGATTATCATGAGGAGCAAGATAGGTATAAGGTCTCCATGAGTATGGAGCCGCAGTGCCCGGGGGTAGAAAATACCCTCGTGGAGGCCGCATGCCCGTTCCGTGAAACGATACCTGTGCTGGAGGATGATGAAGAATCTGACGAGCCTCAGGAAAAACGCCTGCGTCCCGCCGTGCTGGATGAAGCTATGGCAGCCCGTCTGTTCAAGGATGCAATGGTCAACGGTTCATGGGGAGCTTTAGCCGAGTGGATGAGAGAGGAAATGACATACACCTCCTTAACGAATGTTTGCCAACTGTTCTCCAAGGTGGATTTCTTGCGCTACATTACGGAGCGTATCCGTATGTGGAAGCAGCATCCCGAAGTTCCGTGGAGCGATTTTGCCGTGCAGACGGGAACCGTTATGCATGATGGTGTACGCCGCCCTTGCTGTGCCCTCTTTTTCAGAGGTCAACCCACAGCCATGACTCTGTTTAACGATTATCGCGGTATGATAGGCTCAATGGAGAATATTGCCCGTGAGGAGTTCTGCCTCTTTGTGGCAGATGCTGAGCCTGAAAGTTAAACTTGCCTCATGATTTAACCACGGTGTGTGCGCTCTACTAAATCTGCATAGCGCACACCGTGTCCGCCGAAGATATCCAGCGCGCTGCCCACGGTGGCATCCATACTGCCGTGGGAGAGCTCGTCTATCTGCTCAAAATCCGCCATGGTAGAGATGCCGCCCGCGTAGGTCATGGGGCAGCCCCTCCAGCTGCCCAGTAGTTCTACCAACTCGCGGTCTATGCCGTTACATTTGCCCTCAACATCTGCGGCATGAATCAAAAACTCTGCGCAGTGTGAGGATAAGGCATCCAGCGTGGCCGGGGTAATCTCAAGCTCGGTGAGGGTTTGCCAGCGGTTCATGGCAACGGTCCACCCTTTGCCGGTGCGGCGGCAGCTCAGGTCTAATACTAAATGACGGGTGCCGATGCGCTCCTCCAACTCATGCAATACGCGGTGCTGCAATTTACCGCTTGCGTTAAATAAAGCACTGGTAACAATAACGTGAGAGGCCCCGGCATTCAACCATTGTTGCGCATTGTCCGCCGTAATACCACCGCCTACTTGCAAGCCCCCGTGGTAGGCGGCTAGGGCTGCCAAGGCTGCTTCATCATTACCGGGCCCCAGCTTGATGACATGCCCGCCTGTCAACCCATCCCGCTTGTATAGCTCTGCATACCATGATGCAGGTTGCTCTGCTACAAAGTTGGTGCGTGGTGCTGCCCCGTCATCTGTTAAGCTGCTGCCTACAATCTGTTTTACTTGGCCGTGGTGTAAATCGATACAGGGGCGAAACTTGGTCATAATTCCTTTTACGTTGTCTGCGCGTACTTTACCACATCCTGAGCTTCTTTTCGAGAAAAATTAAACAATAATGACGAAATGTTAGAAAATACTTGACTTTTCTTGAATTTTATGTTAATGAAACAACGGATTAGGAACCAAATCCGCAGAAATAACCATGAAGAAAAGCATTATTTTATCACTGGCTCTCGTAGCCCCGGCATTTGCCGGTGAACCCGTGGCTCCCGTTACCGTTGTAGAGCCCGCACCCGCCCCGGCTCCCTGCTGGACTGTAGAAGTTGGCCCCCATTACACCCTTGCCACTCGCCATTTAGGTGCCGGTGCAGGTGATTTGGATATGGGCGGTATTGATATTACCGGCCTGTATAATGTGGATGACAAGTGGGCCGTGACCCTCCGTTTCTCCTGGGCAGAGGGCGATGCCTATCGCCCGGATTGGTACAATACCGACCAACAGGAGTATTTCGTTAAGGATGTAGATGGCCAAGCTTGGAGCATTATGCCCGGTGTGCGTTATACATCCCCTATTACGGAAGACTTGGATTGGTTTGTAGGTGCCAATGTCGGTATCAATAATTTGGAGCTCGAAACTGCTTGGGAATCTCGCGATGCAACCGGTTTCGGTTACTCTGCAGAGACCGGCTTGAAGTATCAGGTTATTGATAACCTCTACATTTACGGTGCAGTGCAGGTATCCGGCAGCACGGCAGATCCCCATGGCATTCGCCATCAGTTCGGCTACGGTATCCGTGCCGGTGTTGGCTTTGAGTTCTGATGCTCATTCAGCATCACGCTAATTGTTAAGGCGGGGTATTCACCCCGCCTTTTTTAATAGGTGCTGGTAGTTGTTTTCGATACTCAGCCGGTTTGTCAAAGTGCAATTTGTAAGGGGGACGAGCCTTTTGATGAGTGCCATCTTATAAGCACTTCGGTTGGTGGGACTTTAACAAGTTTGAGAGGTGTCGTGATAGACAAAAAGTTGGTCCCCGGGTGGTGTGAGGCGTAGGAAATGAAGCTCCCTTCACCTCACATAAGAAGAGCCCCGAGGTCGGGGCTCTTTAAAAAGGATAAACACGTATTGATTATTGACGGCGGCGACGGGTGCAGAGGGCTGCCAGTGCCAGCAAGCTGAGAGTTGCAGTGGTGGGCTCCGGTACAGTGCCGTCGGAGGATTTTTTCTCCATCCCCCACTGCTCACTCACGGACGGGTCAATGGTAAAAGCTACGCTGATTTTGTAGTCTTTTTCGCCCAATCTGAGAGTATAATCACCGTCTTCACCCCCTGCGATAGCCTCAATCAATTCCGGTTTCATGGTATAGTCGTCAGAATCCGTAACCCAGAACTTGCTGATGCCCCCATTGCTGTATTCAATACCCCACAGTGTGACTGTGTGTGCAGACGTTGCTAAAGTAATGGCTTTGCCGCTGCGCATTGCATCTATAATTGTGGCTGCTGTCGGATTATTGATCTTACAGACAAAATTATCTGTTCCAGCGGGGGTATAAATTGTTTGGTCATCAGTGTATTGAGAAAAATAACCATCGTGCGGGGTCAATATGCCTGAGTATGTGATACTACTGATTTTTCCTGTTAACCACCATTCGATAGCGTAGGGAACTTGACTGCCGCTATCTTTTGTAGAATTGTTGACAAGGGTGTTCCAGATGCTGTCTACGCCTTGGGGAACGGTATCGGGAATAATGAATTGATTTTGCCACCATGCCAAAACATTAGCAGCCGCTGCAGCATAGCACATATTGTCATCCGTTTTTGCTCCCTTACCGGTGGGGTCATTGGGGTAAGAGGGATTATCATACCAGTCGTATGTGGGGTCATCATCATGCGTTTTGTTGGCATCATGCCAACCGTTTTTCTTTGGAGACTCCGTTGACCCATATCTCATCTGCCTGAACGGCAGTGGAAGCTATGACGCAGAGGAACACTGTGGCTATGTGTTTTTTCATGTTATGTGTATCAATAGTGGTGCGTATCCTTCCGCAAAAATGCGAAGACGGCGGATAATATCACATCTTGTCATGGGATGTCAAACTTATTTCATGTACTAATAGGGCATCTCTAAAAACTCCGGGGCCCCCACAAATTGGTAGTTGTGGGGGAGCCCCGCGAGCGTTAGTGAGCCGACTTTTTGAGCCCCTGCGAGGGGCGCCATAGAATAGCCCGGGCGTGGAGCCGCGCCAGCGGCGAAACCCCGGGAATTATGCAAAAATAAATACGAACCCCGCAGGGGTGGCAGCCAATAGGCAGGGGCGCAAGCCCCTGCTATATACAAAAAAATACATTGAACCCCGCCGAATGGCGGGGTGGCAGCTAAACCATGGAATAAAATATAAGGTGTGATTTTAGAAATTCCGCTTGTTATACATCGTGCAGAATGGGATTCAACATCGACACGACAGCATTGAGAAGAAG
>JAFQEF010000065.1 GCA_017399165.1 Akkermansia sp. | reverse complement strand
GTTTAGTCCTTTCAATTATTCGAGACGAATCGCGGAGCCTCCACTATGGAGGGGCTGGGGTGACCCATACTTCTAATCGGGAAGTTCTTCTTCCCTTGTTCCCTAGACGGGTGTACCCCCAGCCGGCTTGTCAAGAGTAGCTAACTTCGACAAGCCTCTCCGTCGGCTCGGATTTTACTCCGAACAGCCGCATGTTACCACATTTAATTAACCGGGTCCCCCATTTACAATTTTAGAATAAAACATCGGCCTGAGTGCAGCACGAGGTTTTATGGGCTCAGCATTGCGCAAAAACATGTTTCTCTCGCTATGTAGCCGAGAAAAGATAAGGCCTTATATTTGCTTTCAGCTGATGAATATTTATATAAGAGCCTGTAAATTCGATAACTTTGTAAATTGTCAATCTGAAGAAAGTGTCATATTCCTAATGCGTTTGCCCTGTGCTCTTGTAACACATTTGTGATATTTCCTGTTATATTGTTTTCACCGTCCTGTAATGTTAGGGGCGCTATGCATTATATTGAACTCTTTTTGGTGAAAATTGACTTTGTACACGTGAAAAAGTGACATTTCGGTAATCGTAATAAATCTAAATATCACAATAAGATTGACAATAGGGGAATAAGGGTGTAAACTTCCGCGCGTATGAGCACACCTGCAAAGAGCTATAAAGACACCATCTTCCTGCCGGATACCACGTTCCCCATGCGTGGTGACCTTACCACCAAGGAGCCGGCTCGTCTTGAAAAATGGGAGAACGAGAAGCTTTACGAGCGAATTACGAGCCGCCGCAAAGCCCAGGGTGCGCCTACATTCATATTGCACGACGGCCCTCCCTTTGCTAACGGCGATGTTCACATGGGTACCGGCCTTAACAAGGTGCTTAAAGACTTTATCGTGAAGAGCAAAACGATGAGCGGCTACTATGCCCCCTTTATCCCCGGTTGGGACTGCCACGGCTTGCCCATTGAGGCCAAGGTAGTAAAAGAGCACCAGGGGCTGGAGCCCGCAGAAATCCGCCGTCGTTGCACGGAGTTTGCTCTGGGCTATCTGGACCAACAGCGCCAATCCTTCCGCCGCCTCGGCGTGTTCGGTGACTGGTTCAACCCCTATGTCACCATGTACCCCAAGTATGAGGCCGGCATTCTGCGCGTATTTGCCAAGTTGGTAGAGAGTGGTGCCGTCTACCAGTCCATGAAACCCGTGCAGTGGAGCTACGCCCACCACACCGCCTTGGCAGAGGCAGAGGTGGAGTACATGGAGGATACCTCCACCGCCATTTACGTTGGTTTCAAGATGGATGGAGCCGTGAAGGGAGTAGAGGATTGTGAGATGGTCATTTGGACCACCACACCGTGGACCCTCCCCAGCAACCTTGCCATTGCTCTTAACCCGGATTTCACCTACATTGTGGGCCGCTACGCCAAGGACGGCGCAGAGCGCAAGTTTATTGTGGTGCGTGAGCTTATCGAAACCTTCACCGCCAAGACCGGTTGGGTGCTGCAAGAGGAGCTTGCCACCTTTGTGGGCAGCGAGCTGGAGAAACGCACCGCCCGTCACCCCTTCCTGGACCGCGAGTCCCTCATCATCAATGCCGCATATGTAACCACGGATGCCGGTACCGGCGCCGTGCACATTGCCCCCGGCCACGGTGCGGATGACTACATTGCCGGCATGGCATATGGCTTGCCCGTGCTCTCCCCGGTGGATGACGACGGCAACTATACCGCAGAGTGCGGCCTGCCGCACTTGGTAGGCAAGCATGTGTTCAAGTGCAATGAGGACATCATCACCCTGCTGGTAGAGGGCAACCGCCTGTTGGGCCGTGAGGAGTTCACCCACCAATACCCGCACTGCTGGCGCTCCAAAACCCCCATCATCTTCCGTGCCGTTAAGCAGTTCTTCATCAGCATGGAGAAATTGCGCGGCCAAGCCTTAGAGCAAATCGACAAGACGGAGTGGCTGCCCGCTTGGGGCCGCAACCGCATTTACAGCACCGTAGAGGCCCGCCCGGACTGGTGTATCTCTCGCCAGCGTACTTGGGGTGTGCCGCTGCCCGTCTTCTTTGATGAGAATGACAAACCCGTGCTCACCGCTGAAATTGTCAACAAGGTGGCAGACCTTGTGGCAGAGCACGGCACCAACATTTGGTTTGAGCTTACGGATGCCCAATTGTGCGAGAAACTCGGCCTGCCCACCAACCTCAAGAAGGGCAAGGACACGCTCGACGTATGGATTGACTCCGGTTGCTCCCACGTATCCGTGCTGGAGGAGCACCCCGAGCTGCATGCCCCCTGCGATGTGTACCTGGAGGCTACAGACCAGCACCGCGGCTGGTTCCAAAGCTCGCTCATGCTCTCTTGCGCCTGGCGCGGTGTTGCCCCGTACAAAAAGGTGCTCACCCACGCCTTCGTGGTGAATCAGGACCGCTCCAAGCTCTCCAAGAGCGCCCAGGGTACCTACACCAAACCCACCAACGCCAAGTATTTCTATGAGAAGTACGGTGCAGACATCGTGCGCCTGTGGGTAAGCTCCGTAGACTGGCAGAACGAGGTACCCTTTGGTGAGGACCTCTTCAAGCAGATTACGGACCCCTACCGCCGCCTGCGTAACACCCTGCGCATTCTGCTGGCCAACCTCAAGGGCTACACGGGCGAGCAGCCCGCCACCCTCGATCCGTTGGATGCCTGGATTCTGGAGCGCAGCAACTCCCTCATCAATGAGGTGCGCGCCGCGTACGACGCTTATGAGTTCCGCAAGGTGTTCATGGCTATCAATCATTTCTGCACCAATGACTTGTCTGCCTTGTACATCGACATCACCAAAGACAGCCTGTATTGCGACGCCGCAAGCAGCACCCGCCGCTTGAGCCGTCAGTATGCCATCAGCCGCGTGTTCGATGTATTGGTGCGCTTGCTGGCCCCCATTCTGGCCTACACGGCAGAGGAGGCTTGGGAGCACGCCGGCCACACGGACTCCGTGCACGAGCAGGACTTCCCCACCGCAGACCCCGCCTTCGACAAAGGCTACACCGCTACCTTTGCCCGCTTGCAGCAAATTAAAGGTGCCATCCAAATTGCCATTGAGGCTCAAATTAAAGCCAAGGCCTTCAACAAGAACAATGAGGCTGTGGTAACCCTCACCCTGCCGCAGGATGAAGATGCCCGCGTGGTTGCCCTGCTGGAGGATGCCGAGTTTGCCAAAACCTTCTTCATTGTGTCCGACCTCAAGGTGGTGCGCGGTGCAGAACTTGCCGCCACGGCAGAGAAGACCCCGCACGCCATGTGCCCGCGTTGCCGCCGCTATGAGCCCGCCGTGAATGAGGAGGGCCTGTGCGAGCGCTGCGCAGCCGTTTGCCGCTGATGCCTCTTTTAACTCCCCGCCCGCGCACACGGGCGGGGAGCTTTTAACCCTTTATTCAAAATGACTCAAAAACGTACCACCCTTATTCTGATACTGCTGGTTGTAGCCCTGTATGTGCTGGACCAAGTGACCAAATGGAGCATTGTCTGCAACTTCCATGAGCCCTATCTTTTCTATATGGATGTAGTGCCCGTGGTGACAGATTGCTCGCTCTTCCACTTCAACCTGGTGCGTGCCCATAATCAAGGCGTTGCCTTCGGCATGGGGGATGGCACGGTGTGGGCTCCCTTCGTGTTCCTGAGCATTCAGATTGCCGCCTTGGTGGCTCTGGTGGTATTCTACCGCCGCGGTTTCTTCCAAACCCGCATCCTTAAGGCTGCCTGGGTGTGCATTATGGCCGGGGTGCTCGGTAACATGACGGATCGCCTCTTGCAGGGCTTTTGGCTCAAAGGGGCAGAGTCCCTCAGCTTCTTTGAGAACTTTGCCAATGGTTATGTGGTAGATTTTTTGGACTTCTCCTTCCCGTGGATTAAGACCGAGATGTTCCCCAACGGCTACCACTGGCCTGCCTTCAATGTGGCAGATTCCTGCGTGTGCATTGCCGCCGGGCTCTTCCTCATTGCCTCCTTTTTTGAACCCAAGCAAACGCCTGAAAAGGCAGACCAATAAGCATGAAACCCCTTGTTGCCCTCGCTCTTACCTTAGCTGTTGCATGCCCTGCCATGGCAGGCTTTGCCAAGCCCACGCAAAGCGTTAAGCTCCGCTACGGCCAGCAGCAAACCACCCTCGTGTTTGAGGCAGACGCCGCCATCACCAAGGCCAAACCGCATTGCGACTGCACCACGGTATCCGTCAGCGGCAACAAGCTTACCGCCGTGGTGGATACTTCCGCCTTTGATGCCTCGGTAGAGAAAACAATATCCGCCACCACGGCAGATGGCAAAACCACCACCCTTACCATGAAGTTTGATGTGCCGCAGGCCGTCATCTTCTCCCCCGCTGCCCTCATCTGGAAGGTGGGCGAGGCCCCCACCCCCAAGGTGCTGCGCATTACCGTGCCCGCCGGCTCCCCCGTTAAAGCCCTCAAACAAGCCGGGCTCGAGGGCGAGGACTTCATTTACGACGCCGCCAAAGGCAAGCGCAAGGGCGAGTACACCGTTACCGTTACCCCCAAATCCACCGCCAAACGGCTCCGCAACCGCTTGGTCATTAAAATGGAATCTGCCGACCCCCGTTTCTCCCAGCGCATTATCCTGCTGCGCGTTAATAAGTGAGTTGGTTCTGCATGCTTTTTTTCTTTTCAACCCTGCCTTCGGGCAGGGCTTTTTGTATCCTTTCTTAATAATTAGCGGAAAAAATTGACTCTGCACGGGGAGGGGAGGTTATAATGGGCGGGTATGAAACTACATCTGCCCTTATTGTTGGTTATTTATGTATACACAGTGTGGAACGCAGCAGCTGCCGTGGGCGACACAGGGAGCACGTGGGATGCTAACTGGGGTGCTGCTGGTTTGGCAGGCGCGCCGGATGCCGCCGCGGCTCAGTACCAAGCGGATATTACCGCAGCCGGAGTAACGGCCCTGGTGCAGCCTGCCGGGGTGGCAGCCCCCTATGATTTCGGCACCTACACGTCCATTACTTTGGTGGGAACCGGTAATGCCGGGGCGCAGATTTTCGGTGGGGCATCTGCCACCAATGGTGCCACGGGCGCGGTGGAGCGCACGAGTTGGATTGCCGCGGAGGTGGGGCAATACCAAATGCTGGTGGGGGGTAATTATGCGGATAATTGGAACACCGGCACGGCCATGAACTTTACGGGCGATACACATATACTGGTAAACGGTGCCACGGTGGGCACGGTAATGGGGGGTAATTTCAAGGACGGTTTATCTGCCTCGTTTACGGGGGATTCCTACATCTCCATCATGCAAGGGAGCGTGAGTGGCGCCATCGTGGGGGCGGGTGTAGTAGCGCATAACCGCAATGTGCAGTTTACGGGCAACACGCATATTTTTGTATATGTGCCGCTCAGCGATAACAGTGGTCCTACCGTTAATTTGTTGCCTGCCAACATGGTGATGGGGGGCTTCGGTTGGGCTACTAATACCTGGAAAACCCAAACACTGGTGGGAGACTCCCATGTTACGGTTGACCTGAGCAATTACTCCGGAGCCTCAGCCTCCTTTGCCAAGCATATTGTGGGTGGCGGGTTCAGTGGTGCCGGTGGCAATGCTCAGGTGATTGAGGGGGATACCCATGTATCGGTAAATTTAGGTAACCAAACCGCCGGCTCTACCGTGCGTGTGGTGGGCGGGCATTGGGTGAACTCGGGCAGTGGTTCGGTGAGCGGCACGGCGTACCTTACCATCAGTGGCGGTACGTTTTATGATTGGGTGGTGGGCGGCTCGTGGACGGATGTTGCCGGTACCTCTTCCTCTTACGGTGGGGTGCAAATGCAGCTGGGCGGCGGTACGCTCAACGGCAATGTGGCGGGGGCATCTTACCTGGCGGCGGGCAGAGGTAACGCCACGGTAGATGCGGTGCAGGTGCAGCTCAGCGGCGCGGAGCTTGGCGGTACGCTGTATGGTGGCTATTATATCAACGGCACGGGTACGGACCCCATCAACGCACAGCTGGGGGATGTGGAGATGACCCTGAGCGCGGGCTCGGTAAACAATGTGATAGGCGGTACAAGTATAGCCCGCAATGATGCCGATACTGTGGTGCAGCAGGGGGCTATCTCCATCAACCTGCAAGGGGGTGCGGTGAGAGGCAACATTCATGCCGCCGGACAGCAGGCGGGGGTATCTGCCCTGCAAACGGAATCCACCACCGTGACCATAGGTTCAGGTGTTGTTTTTGCTGATACCTCTGTGGTGTCGGGCGGCTATGCCGGGGCGCAAGTTACCTCCACCATCACCGGGGAGCGCACGCTTGTTTTTGACACAGCTCAACAATACACCAACACAGGTGCCGTTGCCTTTGAATCTTTTGACACGGTGCAGGTGGCCGCCGGGGCAGATGTGGCGGTGGAGTCCCTCACCAAGGTGCAATCCTTGCGCAAAACGGGCGCTGGTGCGTTGCGCATAGGCTCTCATGATTCTTTTTCAAGCCTCACGGTGCAGGGCGGCTCGCTATCGTTGGCGGGCGGGCAAAATGCCGCTACCCTGCAACAACTCACCATGGCTGCCAACACACAGTTGAGCGGGCTGAGCGGCACGTTGACCAATACTCAAACGCAGCTTAACCTCACCCTGGCTCCGCAAAACATCGGCGAGAACACTGCCGCCACCCCCATGCTGTTGGGGACGGATTTGGCACTTGTGTTGCCCACGGCAGATAAGCTGACGCTTGATTTAAGTGCCGATGCCGTGGTGGAGCTGCTGGAGGCGCATCGGGATGCAGGGAGTGTCTCTTGGCTTACTCTCACCAATGGTACGCTGCAATTTGATGCCGGTGCGGCAGATGCCCTTGTGCCGAGCTTGTTTCCCTATGGCATACGGGTAAGCGGGGTGAGCGGGGGCAGCCTGTTGCTCAGCGGGCAGGCGCAGGGGCTTTATTATGTTACCGCAGACCCCGCCACTACAGACCCGCACCTGGTCACCACATATCCCTCTTTGGGTATGTATGAGGGCGTGGTGATAGAGGGCGGACAAAGCCTCACGCTCTCTTTGGAGGGGGATGCCGATGCCGCCACGCAGGCCACTGTGCGCAATTTGACGGGGGGTACCGATAGTGCGTTGCTGGTGCAAAACAGCTCCGCAAGCGGTGTGGTGCAGGTGCAGTTGGAGCAAACGGCAGATACCACTATGGCAGGCCATATCACGGCGGGGGAGGGTACTCTGCTCAGCAAAACCGGGCCGGGCATGCTCACGGTGCAGGGGGCGTTGCAAGCCCCAAGTGTGCAAGTGGCGGGCGGGGGCCTGGTGCTCAACGGTGAAGATAACATTATGCAGCGCTTATACGGTGATTCCTCCGTCACCTTGGGGGAGGCCTCTCAAACAACGTTCCGTTTCAATACCGATGCCGACGAGCAAATCATAGACCTTGCCCGACTGGTGATAGAAAGCGGGGCAAGCCTTACCTTGCAGGCAGAGGGGCTGGCTTACCTTAACCAAGGGGAGTACGTGCTGGGTGAGCTGGACTCTCTGAGTGCGGGGGACTATAACCTTACCCTCAGTGGCACGCCTTTTATGCGTGTGGATGCCTCACGCAGTTTTTTGGCACAGCAGGACGGTCGGCTATTACTCATTTTGGTGGAAACCGGCAATAATCCTTTGGCCGACGTGGCAACATCTCACAACGCCCGAGCCGGTGCCGCGCTTTTATGGAATACCCAACCAGCCCCCGGAGGTGATGTTGAAGCCGCCTATAATGAGGTAATGCAACTGCTGCAAGGCGGTAACACTGCTGCCGCCAATGAGGCTATGGCTGCGGTGGCCGGGGCCTCCTACGCCGCCCTGGGGGTGGCATTTCAGCATGATTTGCAGCATCGGCTTTATGCCATACGCAACCGCACGGTGCCCATGGGCTTGTCCGCGTGTTATGCGTATGATGATATCCCCCTTTGGAATGCGTGGTTCAATGCAGAGGGCTCTTATGCGGAGTTGCAGGCCGACGGCACCGCAGCGGGGTATCAACTCTCCTCTTTCGGAGGAACCGTGGGGGTGGACATGGCGTTTGATGATGCCTGGTGTGGTGGTTTTGCCTTTACGGCTTTGTATGGAGATTTTGATGCCGATGCGCCCGATTCTCTGAGCGGAGACGTAGATACCTATACGCTTGCTCTGTTTGCTAAATACCAAAAGCACCGCTGGTCTCACACCTTTGTGGCTGCCGGTGCATGGTTTGATGCCTCTTTAGACCGCCGTGTGCAAGTGGGCCGGCATGCTTATTCTACCACCGCAGAGCCCCATGGTTTCGGTGTGGGCCTCTTGTATGAGCTGGGCTACAAAATCCCCTTTAATGAGCAACAAACCTGCTATGTGCAGCCCATTGCACAGGTGCTTTATACGCACAACTCCCTGTGCGGGTTTACGGAAAACGGGGCAGATGCCGCGCTGCATGTGGGCTCGCAATCCCAAAATGCGCTGGTGTTCGGGCTGGGTGTGCGGGCTCAAACGCCCATTGGTGAGTCCAACGCAGACCGCACAGGTACCTTACAGGGGCGCGTGCTGCTCAAGCTCCATGCGTTGGACCGCCGCAGCAAGGCAGATGTTGTCTTTGCTGACGCCGCTTACCCCGCCTCTGTCATCTCTGCGCAAGAGGGGGTGTTGGGCGCAGAAATCGGCGCCGGGCTCAATATACCCGTCGGTGTGGGCAGCGGTGAGCTCTTCTTTGATGCCGCCGCAGAGTTCCGCGCCGATTCTGTGGATGTGTACGGCACCGTTGGCTACCGTTTCCGTTTTTAATAGGTGTTTAATATCAAAGCCCCGCCGGTTGGCGGGGCTTTGAATGCCTTGGTTGGATTTTTTTACTCGTGCAGGAAGAGGACCTCGTACACGCGCTTGCCTTCATCTTGCGGGGCATAGATATTGATTTTGCTTACCCCGGCGGGTACGGTGTACTCGCGGATGTGGGGGCTGACGGCGGTACCCTCGCTGCCGTTGATGGTGGTATCTGCCGTGCCTACAACCTGAATCTTCTTGGTGTTGGGAGGCAGGGGTATTTGCGTGTTGAGCGCGCTCTTGCCGCAGTTGTAGAAGCTGGTCAGATCCGTATCCACCAAGGTGCGCGGATTTTGGTCCGCCTCAATGGGCGGAATTCCCACGCGGAAGAGTGTGAGCTTAACCTCCTGCGTTTGCTGCCCATTGTTGGTGAGGGTGAGGGCGTTTATTTTCTTCTTGGGCAAGTCCTCTGCCTGTAGGAAGAAGCGGTTTTTAACCACCTTGCCTGCGAGGGGGTGCTTGGAGCCATCCTCCAGCGTCAACTCAATGTTAGCCCAGTTCTCCAGCTGCTCGTTTTCCATGTTGATTTCAACCCATTGGGGCTGTATGGGGGTGGGGAATTCCAAGTTTACAAATTCACCGGGGGCCATGGGGAACACCTCCATAATGCGGTTAACGGCGGCGTAATCTTTATCCATGGATGCACTCAACTTGGGAGCCTTGGCCAAGTTATGGGTAACATAGGCGGGCATGCCTTGGTTGATGCTGAACTCGCAAATGGCCATCCAGCGTTTGTTAGCCTCTGTGATTCTGTAGCGCAGCATGCGGGCTTGCTCGGGGGCTTCCGTCAGGTTAAGTATAACGGTTGCTCCGCCCATGGGCTCGCCGATTTGACGCCAGTTTTCGCCGTCGTCCGATACCTCAAAAACACCGGATTTTGCGAAATCACCATTACGCGGACCACCCATGAGCAGCGTAATGTTGCGAATATCCGTGGCCTGCCCGAAGTCGATGCAGTACCAATCCCCCTCCTTCATGCGTTGGTCTGAGGACCACAGTGTCTTCACATTGCCATCCGCAATATGTACGGCATCTTTGTCTGCCGGGCCGCCGTTGGTAGAGAACACAGGCAGTACCACCTCTCTGCCGGTAAGCTCAGCGTAAATGTTGCTGTTAAGGTACTTGATGCCGGCTTTCAGGGCCGGGGTCATGGCGTACATGGCTACCTCTACATCGGGCAGGTATACGGTGCCGCTGGCACTCCACTCATCTCTCAGGGTGGCTTTCATCTCTGCCAAGGTATCCGCAGCATCAAAGAAAAGGCTCATGCGCTCTTGGCTGCTTTTGCTTTGCAGGGCTGCCATTACCGCCTTGCCGGATTTGCCGGTGAGGATAAACTGGCTAATCCACGGGGCAATGTCCATCTGCAGGGCCTCCAGCCCCTCGGTGTCTCTCAGGGTGATGCCGGCTTGCTCCATGGCGATAAACTCATTCTTAAGCGTGGCAACAGCCCCGGGGTTAGGGGTGCGCTCCTCCAGAGAGCTGATGAGGGTATCTGCCGTGGCCTTGAAATCCACGGACTCCTCGCGGAAGTAGCCGTGCGTGTTGGGCAACAGGTATGAGTTGTGGTTGCAGAACACCTGCATGGCCTCCGCGCACTGCGGGTAGAGGCGGCGTATACCCGCCTGCCAGCTCTTGTGAGACTCAAAGCCGGTAATATTCCACGTGTAATCTGCCACGCCGAACAAGCCCACTTTGCTGGCCTCTGCATGCTCCATGGGGTTGGCTACAAAACCGCTCATGGCAGTCTTCATCTCAGGCTCCGTGCCTAAACCATAGGTGCGCCCCATGGAGATTCTGGCGCGCTTAAAGTCATTGCAGGGCCAGTTCCACCATATAAAGGTGGGGCGTTTCACGTGCTTGTTGACCCACTGCTGGCCTTGCAGTGTAATATCGTGTACCACGGTATCACCCGTCCACATAACAGGTATGGAGGCATCCAGCCCGTTGCCCAAGGTGTTAAGGAACTTAGCGTTGGTCCAAGCCTTGTTGTAGCCCGTGGGGCACATAATGAGGGTTTGGTTTACATCCTTATGTTTGCGCACAAAGTTCTCCAACAAGTAATTGCACAGCTGCACCTGGCGCTCTGCCTTGCCGATTTCACCGCTGGAGTCATCCACCAGCACGCCGAAGTTTCGCACACCCAAGTCGTACATCCACCCCATTTTGCGTACCAGGCCTTCCAGCTGTTTTTTGCCGCCGTTGTCGTTCCAATTCACGGTGTTAGCGGGGTGAATAGCCCATACAAAGCGCACATGGTTGGCTTTGGCGTGTTTCACCAGCTCGCGTATTTGAGCTGCTTTATCGGCGGGGTAGGGCTTGTAGCAGCCCATGCCGTGGTGGTAGGGGTCATCTTTGGGGGCATAAATGTAGGTGTTCATCTTGTTGCGCCCGTAAAACTCAAATTGAGACTTGCGCGCCTCGAAGCTCCACGGTGCGCCGTAGTAACCCTCTACCGTGCCGCGGAAGGGCAGGTCCGGCCAATCGAGCACGGTGCCTAAGGGCAGCATGCCCAGCTTGGCTACCTCTTGTATGCTCTTTTTGGGGTAAGGATCCTTTTGAGCATCCCCGGAGCCGGGTACCCCCCTGAGCAGCTGGATGAGCGTTTGCTTGGCATAAAACACACCCTCTTTGCTGTTAGCCCATACCTGTACCTTGCCCGGGGTAATGCGTATGGCATAGGCACCGTCATTGCCTGCGGGTAATTTGTCCCATACTTTACCGTCGGAGTCCTTTTGACGAATCTTGACGGTTATTTCTTCTGCAAGAGTATAGCCCTCTTTAAGCTCTATTTGCTGGGGTTTGGGGAACACCTCCGGGTGCTCCGCTGCCATAAGCGGCAATATGGTGCTGCCAAGCAGCATGCTTGCTATGAATGCGTTTTTCTTCATGATAATAGTTTTATAATAAGGGGTTCCAGTTCTGAGAATCGGGTTAATCTGTAATCGGGGTTGCGTGCCAGGCAGGCCTCTGCCTCTGCCTCAGCATGGCTACCCCACGCGGCGTTAATAATGCGCACCCCCACGCGGTGGCAGTGCTCAATATCCGTGGGGGCATCGCCCACGTACAAAATCTCATCTGCTGCCATGTTCCAGGCGCGCATGGCCTCCAGCAGGCATTCATCTTTGCAGTTGTGTGTAGGTTGCCCCGTGAGCACCAAGTCAAACAAACCGCTCATGCCGTAGCGCGCTATGGTGGGGTCTGCCGTGTAATGCTCCTTACCCGTCAACAACCCCACTTTCAGCCCTTTGGCTTTGATGCTGCGCAATGCCTCTACCGCGCCCTCATACGGGGTGGGGGCAAGGGTATCGTGCAGGCGTTCATAAACCTCTACAAAATGGTCAATCGGTAAGGCCGGGTCATCATAACGCATGCCCAGCAAACCGCCCAGCACGCCTCTGTCGCTGATGCCGAATAAGCCCAGCACCTCCTCTGCTGCCGGTAAACGCCCGCTTACCTCCAGCGTTGTTTGTCTATACGCCTCCACACACAGAGTGACGGTATCACCCAGCGTCCCGTCCATATCAAATATGATTCCTTTGAGCATGCCGGTTTCGTGCTTGTTCTCGGGGCTACTGCCCCTATATCTTTCTTTAGTCTAGCATATCTGCCCCACCATGACAAGCAGAAAGCATGTATGCCCGCTTCAATCGGCTTTCCGGCTTGACATCCTGTGGATAGAGGCTTAAAATGATACAGGTGCCATTGAAAATAAAGTGCGCAGCATAGATAAGGAGATACATACACCATGAGGGTATTGCCGTGTTCAGTGATTAGGGAGGCAGAGCAAGCCTGCATTGCGAGTGGTCGCGCTACGTCCGACCAACTGATGGATGCCGTGATAGAGCGCATGTGGTATGCCCTGCAACATGACCCCGAGTTTGCCGCCCGCAAAATTGAGCGTGTCACCGTGTATGCCGGCAAGGGTAACAACGCGGGGGATGCCATTGGCCTGGCGGCTCGCTTTAATTGCCGTGTGCAGCTGCGAGCCGTGTGTGACCCCGCGGATTTCTCCCCCGAAACGCGCCGCCAATATGAAAAGCTGCAAAACCGTCCGCATCAACAATATCCCCCCATGCCGGCGGTGTTGCAGGGTAAAGGCTGCTCGCTGATTATTGATGGCTTGTTGGGCAGCGGGGTAAAAGGACAACTGCGCCCCGAGTATGCCGAGCTGGTGGAGGAGATGAACTCCATTCGCCGCTATGAGCCCAACTCCATGTTGCTCTCCATTGATATACCTACCGGCCTGCAGGCAGATACGGGCGAGGTGCTTGGCTGTGCCGTGCAGGCGGATGTTACCGCTGCCATAGGCTGTGTGAAACCCGGTATGCTTGCAGATGGTGCAGAGGATTATGTGGGGCGCCTGCTCTGCATTCCTCTCCCCATCGTTTCCTTGCCCGATGCCTCGGAGGCCGAGGTGACCGACCCTCTGGATGCCCAAGTGGGGCGCCGCGCGTATTCCTGCTTCAAAAACAAAGCGGGGCGCGTCAACATAGTGGCCGGCAGCAAGGGCTATATTGGTGCAGCGCAGCTGTGTGCAGATGCTGCCGTGGCTGCCGGGGCGGGACTGGTGGCACTTTATTGTAAGGAGGATATTTACCCCATATTGGCTGCCCGCGTGGCCCCGGAGGTGATGGTTCACCCTGTCGCATCGTACGCAGAGGTGCCTGCCGACGGCGCGCAAGCTCTCGTTATCGGCCCCGGTATCGGCCGCCCCTCCGTGGCAGAGGCGGAGTCCTTGCACCGCCTGCTCAACACCTTTACCGGCCCCGTGGTGTTGGATGCCGACGGCCTCAACCTGGCCGCCAAATACCACTGGCGCATCCCCGAGAATGCCATCCTTACCCCGCACCCGGGGGAGATGCGCCGCCTCTTCCCGCAGGCGGCCTCGCTCTCCCGCCTCGACACCGTGCGGCAATTCCTGCAACGCACCCCCTGTACGCTCCTGTACAAAGGCGCGCGCAGCATCATAGCCTCCCCCGCCGCCCCCTTTGTGGCATACAACAGCAGCGGCGGCCCCTACATGGCCAACGGCGGGCAGGGGGATGTGCTCTCGGGTGTCATTGCCGCCCTTGCTGCACAATGGGGCTCTGCCTACAGTGCCGCCCGCTCTGCTGCGTATGCCTGTGGCCTGGCCGCCACCCACGCCCGCGCCGCCGCCTCCAATCCCCCCGCCACCCCCGCCTCCTCCGTCATTCGCCACCTCCCCACCGTACTGAAAGGGTAGGGGGAGTATCGCCGGAAATGTAACAACTTGTGCAATTGAAGGCATAAATTTTTAAATTTGCAGGCAAAATTTGTTTATATTGCGGATAATATGCTTGCGTTGGGGGTTGAAACTGTGTAAAATGGGCGCGAATGCGTGTGGCTGCGTATAAGTGGTGACGCGTATGAAGCGGCAGGGTAGCTTAAGAACCCTGCCACCTGCCGAGGGAGGAGCTTGCCGGTTCCGCCCTTCTGAGGTGAAGCAAGGAGCCGGCACAAGAAGATAGAAAAGAAAAAGAAAAATGAGTATACATTCCGTATCGTGCGCCGTTGGCGCCAATCCCATCACAATCGAAACCGGTAAGATTGCCCGCTTGGCAGATGGTGCAGTAACAGTTCGTTGTGGTGATACCGTGGTGCTTGTAACCGTTGTGAGTGCCACCAAGATAAAAGAGGGTCAAACCTTCTTCCCCTTGTCTGTAGAATATAAAGAAAAGGCAGCTGCTGCGGGTATGTTCCCGGGCGGGTACTTCAAGCGTGAGGGCCGCCCCACGGAGAAGGAGATTCTGACCTGCCGCATGACGGACCGCCCCCTGCGTCCGATGTTCCCCAAGGGCTATTTCTACGACACCCAGGTTATTTCTCTGCTCATGGCTGCAGACGGCGAGAACGAGCCGGACATTCTGAGCATCAACGGTGCATCTGCCGCATGTGTTATCTCTGATCTTCCCTTTGCCGAGCCCGTGGGTGCTGTGCGTGTGGGCCGCATCAATGGTGAGTTTGTCATCAACCCCACCAACAGCCAGCGTACGGAGAGCGACCTCGACCTGGTATACGCCGGTTCTAAGGACCAGGTTATCATGATTGAGGGCTCTGCAGATGAGCTGCCGGAGGAGGACTTTATTGCCGCCCTGCGCTTTGCCCAGGAGAACGTGGCCAAGATTTGCGCCGCCCAGGAGGAGCTGCGTGGCCTTTGCGGTAAGCCCACCCGTGAGTACGAGCTTACGTTGGCTAAGCCCGAGCTGCTCGAGATTGGCTACCAAGTGGCCGGCGACCGCATTGAGGACGCCATCTATGCCCCCAACAAGATTCAGCGCCAGAAGCAGGTGGGTGCCCTCCGCGATGAGGTGGAGGTCAAGATTAAGGAGACCTACCCCGAGGCTACGGACTTTGATGTAGAGCAGGTGTTTGAGTACATTCAGAAGAAGGCTTTCCGTATCTCCATCATGGAGCAGGGCAAGCGTGCAGACGGCCGCGCCATCAAGCAGCTGCGCCCGCTCTCGGCAGAGGTGAACGTGCTGCCCAGCGTGGTGCACGGCTCTGCTCTCTTCTCCCGCGGTGAGACCATGTCCATGTGCTTGGCTACTCTTGCCCCCATGGAGGAGAAGCAATACCTGGACAACTACACCGGCTCTGTGGATGAGAAACGCTTCATCCTGCACTACAACTTCCCCCCGTTCACTGTGGGTGAAACCGGCCGTTTCGGTGGTCAGAACCGCCGCGAGATTGGCCACGGTGCTTTGGCAGAGCGCTCCATCGCCCCCGTCATCCCCGATGAGAACGACTTCCCCTACGCCATCCGCGTATCCTCCGAGATTATGGAGTCCAACGGCTCTACCTCCATGGCCTCCGTATGTGCCGGCACGCTTTCCCTGCTGGCAGCCGGTGTGCCGTTGAAGCGCCCGGTATCCGGTATCTCCGTGGGCTTGGTAACGGAGTTTGAGAACGAGGGCGACCGCGAGCCCAAGCGCTATGAGACCCTGCTGGACATCATCGGCTCCGAGGACTTCTACGGCGACATGGACTTTAAGCTTTGCGGCTCAGAGGTAGGTGTAACCGGCTACCAGCTGGACCTCAAGCTGCCCGGCATTCCGCTCTATATTTTGGAGGACGCCATTCACCTGGCACGCAAGGGCCGTTTGCAGGTGCTGGATACCATGAATGCCTGCATATCCGCCCCGCAGAAGATGAGCCCCAATGCTCCGCGCATTGAGTCCACCAGCATCCCGCAAGACCGCATTGGCGAGCTTATCGGCCCCGGTGGTAAGAATATCAAGGCTCTGCAGGCAGAGACCGGTACCGACATCAACATTGAGGAGGACGGCACCGTGCGCATTTACGGCAGCCGCCAAGAGGGTGTGGAGCGCGCTCTGTACCTTATTGACCGCATGTTCAAGGAGATTGAAGTGGGCGAGACCTACGAGGGTAAGATTGTCTCCACCAAGGAGTTCGGTGCCTTCATGGAGGTGCTGCCCGGTAAGGACGGCCTCATCCACATCTCTGAGCTGGCAGAGGGCCGCACGCAGAAGACTGAGGACGTGGTGAAGGTGGGCGACATTGTGACCGCCAAGTGCATCGGTATCGATGACAAGGGCCGCGTCAAGATGTCCATGCGCGCCGCCGCCCGCGACCGCAAGGCTGCAGAGGCTGCTGCCAAGGCTGAGTAAAGCCGGAGCCGCCCGCACATTAAACAGTGCCAAGCTTTCCCCCGCATCTTTTCCCGGTTATGGGTGGGTGCGGGGGCTTTTTTGTGCCCGAATTGGCGCAATAAAGCAAAAAAGTGCAATAAAATTCGTGGTATCGGCTTTTTTTGATTGCCAAGCAGAGAAATCTGGTGTAAAAGATATATCGAACAGTTGCAAATTTACTTACACCATGTGGAAATACATAATCATCTCATCGTTCGTGTTTCTCGGCGCGTCCTATTATGTCTTCTCTCAAAACCACAAGGCTCTGACACAGAGCGGTGGTGAGCTCGGGCTTATTCAGGAGCGCTTTGACAGTGCCGTTAAGTCCAAGACAGATGCTTACCAAAGCAAGATTGATGCCGCCTACCGCGATGTGCGTACGGAGTGGCTCACCGGCGAAATCGCCCGTGAGGAGGAGGTGCAGCAAAAGGCAGAGGAAGACGCCGCTCTCGCTCGCTCTAAGGGTGATGAGTATAAGGACGAAAGCGATACTCTTAAGAGCGAAACCGAAACCGTAGAGCGTGAGCTTAAGGACGTTGTATCCAAGACAGCTCCTGTTGTAGACCTTGACCCCGACAGCTCTGAACCCGCAGAAATTATTGCTGCTGCTAAGGCTCTGATGGATGAAAACATTGAGCTGCAAAGCAAGATTGATGCAGAAAATGACCAAATTGCCACGCTTGGGGCAGAGAGCGACCGCCTCAATGGCCTCATTGATGCCGCCCGCAAGCTCGGGCAGGATCGCCAGGCCCGTATCTCCCCGCCGGAGCTCAAGTGCTCCGTCACCTATGTGGACCCCGGCTATGCTTTCATTACGCTTAATGCAGGTATCGACAACGGCGGCGTTGTTATCGGCTCCCGTTTGGCTGTAATGCGCGGCGACAAGAAGATTTGTGAGCTTAACGTTACCAACGTACAGGCCCGTGAGTCTATCGCCTATGTGGTGAAGAAGTCCATGCTGGCAGGTGAAGCCGTTAAGGTGGGGGACCGCGTTGTCTCCGTCCGCAATGATAAGTAATTTTTAACATCCTCACATTTATGAAACTTTTACCCGTAATTCTCTCTGTATCAGTACTGGGGCTTTCCATTGGCGCATGGTACTATTCCGACCAGCAGCAGTCTGTTATGACCATGGCTATTAAGGTAAGCGGTGGTAGCTCTGCTCAGGACGGCATGAGCTCCATTCAGCGCGAGGCTCGCTCTCAGGCAGACGAGGCCTCTGTGGCTGCCTCTGCCGCGGCAGAAAAGACCAAGGCACAGTACATTGCCCTCAACGGTGCAGGCCAGGCTATTGAAAAGCGCGAGGCCGCCGAGCGTACCCGCGACGAGAACATCAGCTACCGCGATGGTATGGCTGCCGAGCTCGAGTCTACCAAGGAGCGCCATGCAGATGCCCAGAAGCGTGCTGAGGAGATGCTGGCCACCATGCGTGAGCTTGAGGACCTCTCCTCCGTGTCCGACCTTAGCGAGGCTGTAGCCACCTTCCAGGAGATTGTGGAGCAGGCCAAGGAAAAGAAGGCCGAGCTTGAGCCCGAGCTGGAGAGCCTCATCACCGCCCGCGAGGCTGCTACCAAGAAGGTGGCAGACGAAACCACCGAGCTTGCCCGTTTGGACAAGATCAACCGCGACTTCGAGGCCAATTACCGCAAGAACGCCCGTGAGTACGTGGTACGCGTGGTAGACCCCGCCCGCAATATCGTTATCTTCACCGCATCTAAGGATAGCGGCTTGGTAGCCGGCGACACCACCCCGCTCATCGTTAAGCGCAACAAGGCCACCGTTGCCACTCTGCGCGTAGAGAGCATCAAGAACGATGAGGTTGTAGCCAAGTTCACCACGGCTCCCGGCTACAAGATTCGCGTGGGCGACAAGATTTTCCACGAGAAACCGCACGGTTCGTAATAGCCGTGTTGCGTTGAGCAACTGTTATACCCCGCCGCCGAGTGTTTTGCACACCCGGCGGCTTTTTCATGGAGCGGGTGAGGCTGTGTTAAATACACATCAAAACGTGTACGCAGGTAGAATTGAGCTGGTAATGAGGGGGATTTTATGCTATACTGTCTGCACATCAAATACATGTCATGAATAAGTCCGTAGTATTCACCGCCATTGTTGCAGTTGCTGCCTTGGTAGCAGCTTGCCAGCCTGCTTTACCCATGGTGCCCGATAGCGGGCGAGAGGTAGTGCGCCCGCAGGGCAGCACCAGTGTGGAAAAACCGTGGAATGCCCCCACCAAGACAGAGGGCGATGCCGTGCTCGGCCCCTTGAGCAACATGCGCCGCTGATGCGCCCTGCCTGCCTTAGCCATGCTGCGCAAAGAGAGAGCCGCCATTGTGCTTGATGAGCTGGAGCGGGCATACCCCGCCCCGGGGTGTCCGCTGCACCATAGTGACCCCTTCACCCTGCTGGTAGCTGTTATGCTGTCTGCCCAGTGTACGGATGCCCGGGTCAACCTGGTAACCCCCGCGCTTTTTGCCGCAGCCCCCACGCCTCAGGCCATGGCTGCTATGGAGTGGCAGCAGGTGCGCGAGTACATTGCCACATGCGGCCTCACTCAAACAAAAGCCAAACGCTTGGTGGAAACCGCTAAATTGCTGGTGGAGCGCCACAACGGGCAGGTGCCCGCCACTTTTGAAGAGCTTGAGGCCCTGCCCGGGGTGGGCCATAAAACGGCCTCCGTGGTCATGGCGCAGGCCTTCGGTATGCCCGCTTTCCCGGTAGATACGCACATCTTCCGCCTGGCTCGCCGCTGGCAGCTCAGCCGTGGTAAAACCGTTGAGGCTGTGGAGGCTGATCTCAAAAAATGTTTCCCGAAAGCACTGTGGAACAAACTGCACGTGCAATTTGTGTTATGGGGCAGAGAACACTGCCCTGCACGCGGTTGCAAGCCCGTTTGCCCCGTTTGTGCGCGCCTGGGTGTGGCATAAGTGCACTTTTTTGAATGTTTATGATTGACATTTACGTAAAAAAGTAGTTTCATATCCCGCCGAAAGTAACACGTTATGCTTGTTTCTCAGCTAAAATCAAAAATTCACCGCGCTATGGTTACGCGTGGCGATGTGGAGTATGAAGGTAGCATAGAAATACCGCAGGATCTCGTAGAGGCCGCCGGCATCTGGCCGGGGGAAAAGGTGTTGGTTGCCTCCATCACCTCCGGTAACCGCTTCGAGACATACGTCCTCGTTGGCCCGCCCGGTACAGGGCAGATTATCATTAACGGTGGGGCTGCGCATCTCATCAAAGCGGGGGAGCGCGTCGTCATCATGAGCTTTGCTTTGGATGACAAACCCATTACCCCCACGCGCATTGTCTGCAATGAACTTAATGAAATCATCGCTTAAGGCTTTACAAACAACTTTTAATCTGATACAATCACCGCCATGCTTTTAGTCACCTTTAAATACATCGTTTTCGCCCTGCTCATGATTGTGTGCGCCATGCTGCTTTTGCTGGTGCTTATGCAGCGTCCTAAGCAGGAGGGCCTCGGCGCCGCCTTCGGTGCTCAAATGACAGACCAGGCCTTTGGTGCCCGCACTACGGATGTTCTTAAAAAAGGTACCATCATCTTCGGCTCCCTTTTCATGATTCTGTGTTTCTTGCTCAGCGTGCTTATGCTTAACGAGCATCATGGTAAGAACAAGTCCACCGTGCTGCAGAATCAGCCCAAGCCTGTGATGCCCGCTGTGACCCCCGAGCAGCCCGCAGTAGAGACACCTGCAGCCCCTGCAGAGGAGACTCCTGCCGCTGAACAGCCTGCAGCCCCTGCTGAGGAGGCCCCCGCCGCTGAGCAGCCCGCAGCCTGATACAGCTTTCATCATCTCAAAAAGCCTGCGCCGATTCCAACGATTGGCGCAGGCTTTTCGGTTTGTATATATGCCGGCAGCTGCTTTCTGCCGATACCGATACGCAGGTGTTTTCTTTGTAGAAATAACCAACATTCCCTCAAGTTTTGTGTAGTTTGGTAGCAATATTCCCTCAAGTTTTGTGTAATTTTGGGGTGATATTCCCTCAAGTTTTGTGTAAAAAGACTTGATTAAGCTTTAATAATAAGTATAATGTTGTCTGAAAGAGTGGGATTATGGAAAGAACATTGACAAGTGAGTTAAAAAAATGGAAAGAGAGTCCATGTAGAAAGCCTTTGTTATTACTTGGGGCACGCCAAGTAGGTAAAACATGGCTGATGAAAGATTTTGCGTCCACTCATTATAAGAATACAGTATATATCCGCTTTGATCGTAATATACGTATGCGGGAAATATTTGAGAGCAGTAATTATGAAATGGATTCATTGTTAATTCAAATGCAAATGCTGACCGGGGAAAAGGTGGAGCCGGAGAACACACTTATTATTTTAGATGAGATACAAGAATGTCCGGCTGCTCTTACTTCCTTGAAATATTTTTGCGAGGACCTTCCGGAATATCACGTTATGGCTGCCGGCTCATTGCTGGGTGTGTATGACCATTATGGAACGGGA
The DNA here is from genome assembly GCA_017399165.1 of Akkermansia sp. GTDB lineage: Bacteria > Verrucomicrobiota > Verrucomicrobiia > Verrucomicrobiales > Akkermansiaceae > Akkermansia. The sequence continues at coordinate 14,193 of JAFQEF010000065.1, read as the reverse complement.
TTTCCGGTGGGTAAGGTAAATACCATGACATTGTACCCTATGTCGTATTGCGAGTTTCTAATGGCTATGGGGAACAAATTGGATGTGGAAATGTTTGAAAATCAGCGATGGGATATTATCAAAAATTTTTCTGATAGATACACGCAGCTGTTAAAGCTTTATTACTACATTGGAGGTATGCCGGAAGCCGTCAATACCTACATTCTGACAAAAGATTTTAATGCCGTTCGAAAAGTTCAGAAATCTATTTTGTCTGATTATGAAAAGGATTTCAGCAAGCATGTACCAAAGGGATTAGCTTCAAAATTGTTTATGATATGGGAATCCATACCGGAACAATTAGCTAAGGAAAACAAGCGTTTCGTGTACGGAGATGTCAAAAAAGGATTACGGTCTCGTGATTTAGAGGATGCGTTAGATTGGTTGCGACGCGCCGGACTTGTAGAGCGGGTTAACCGTATCAACTCTCCATCTTTACCAATTGCTGCTTATAAGGATGGTGCCTTCAAATTATATTTTGTGGATGTAGGTTTACTTGCTGCAAAAGTTGATTTATCCGTGCGCGTTTTGCTGGAAAAAACAGCAGTATTCCATGAATTTAAAGGGGCGTTGACAGAACAATATGTGCAACAACAGCTGCGGGCAGAGTGTGGCATTGAGCCACTATACTGGCGCTCTGACAGTTACCAAGCAGAGGTTGATTTTGTTTTTCAGCAAGAGCTTGATGTTGTGCCGGTAGAGGTAAAGGCTGAGACCAATACCAAAGCTAAGAGCTTGCTGAGTTATTGCAAAAAATATATGCCGAAACTGGCATTGCGTTGTTCTATGAATGATTATAGCCGGCAGCTGCTTTCTGCCGATACCGATAAGCATGTGGTGTTGTTGGATATACCACTTTACGCTGTTGCCACCATGAAAAAAATATGTAAGGCAGAGTTCGCGCCCGATACGCAGGTGTTTTCTTTGTAGAAATAACCAACATTCCCTCAAGTTTTGTGTAGTTTGGTAGCAATATTCCCTCAAGTTTTGTGCAATTTTAGGACAATATTCCCTCAAGTTTTGTGTATGGATGTATGCTTGTGTCTTTATAATCAAGCATTGTGTAAATGAGGTGAGTTTTTTTGATTTTTAATAAAGAAATCCGCCGCTATTCCGTAGGTGGAACAGCGGCGGATGGAGGTGATAAAGAGGATGCGCTTTACTTGAGGGCATCGAAAGCGCCCTTGAAGAAGTAGTAGCCCCAGCCCCAGTCGACATCACCGGACCAGTCGGGATCGTAGTGGTGGCGGGGTTTGAGGAAACGCTCGGGGTGCGGCATCAGGCCCATGGCACGGCCGGAGGGGTCCATCAGGCCGGCAATGCGCAGCTCGGAGCCGTTGTGGTTGTCTGCATATTGCAGGGCAACGCAGCCGGCGTCCAGGTATTTCTGGGCGTCTCCGGGTTCGCAGACGAGGCGGCCTTCTGCGTGGGCGGAGGGCAGCTCGAACTCCTCGGGCAGGTAAGTGGTGTAGGGGCAGTTGGGTGCCACTTTCACCAGCTTATCCCACATGCACTCAAAGCGCTCGCTCTTGTTCCAAATGAGGGAGGCCTTGGGCAGGATGCCGAGCTTGGTGAGGATCTGGAAGCCGTTGCAGATACCGAAGAGGAACCCGCCGTTGGCGTGGTGCTTGTGCAGTGCATCGCCCAGGAAACGCTCTGTCTCCAGCTGGGCAAGGCGGCCGCTCATCACGTAGTCTCCGTAGGAGAAACCGCCGGAGAATACCACGAGCTGAGCCTTGGCTACATGCTGCGGGGTGGCGGTGGCTATGGGCTGCACCTGCGTGGTGAAACCGGCAGCGCGCAGCGCGCGCTCGGTCTCTACATCGCAGTTTGTACCCGGATATTTCAATAATAATGCGTGAGGCATGGTAGAATTACGAGTTAGGATTTACGAGTTACGAATTTTGGAGGCTGTTGTTTTACAGATGGCGGTAATGATGGAGCAGATTTCGTCCGCTTCTTGGATAAGACTTGCTAATTTTTTATCAGAAAAAAAATTAGCACGTTTTATCATATCTAACCAGTAGAGCGTTTCATCACTTTCTTCCTCGCAGATTTTCATTTTATTGAGAAAATCTCTTTTAGATTTGGCTCGACAGGCTGCGCGGTAATTAGCACCGACTGAAGAGGCACAACGAAGAAGTTGGCGTCCGAATATTTCACCGATAAACGTGTTCGGCATATTTTCTACCAGTCCTAAAATGCGAAGACTGAATTGAAATGTTCGCTCTTTTAATTCGGTGGACATCTGTAGGGGAATGAGGTATCTAAAATCGGCGATTTACGAATGACGATTTAACGGGCGTTATCACACATTAAAATTCGTCATTCGTCAATCGTCATTCGTAATTTAATAGAACGGTGTGAGGCCGTGCTTCCAGATGTGTTTGAGCTCTGCCACCTCGGCTTCCAGTATGGTGGTGCCTTGGGTGGTGATGGTGAGCTTACCGTCTGTGGTAGCGGAGCCGATGCATGCGCAGGGCGTGCCGGCCATGGCGGCGGCAAATTCGTCTGCCATATCTTCATCCACCTCAACCAGGAATCGGCCTGTGCTCTCAGAGAAGCAGGGCACGGCGTTGTTCTGCCAGCCGGCAGTGGTGGGCAGTCTGTCGAGGTCGATGCAGATGCCGCCCTTGCCGGAGAATGCCATCTCTGCCGCGGCTACGGCAAGGCCACCCTCGGACAAGTCGTGTGCAGAGAGCACAAGCCCCTGCGTGAGAGCCTTCTCGTAGTATTGCTTGTAGATGGCGTAGTTGGCCTTGTTGTCGGTCTGCGGTACCTTGCAATCCTTAACACCCTTAATGCGGGCGTATACGGAGGCCCCCATCTCATCCTCTGTGTTACCCACAATAAAGATGCGGCTGTTGTTGCGGCGCAGGGATGCACCACGCACGTGGTCGGGGTCTTCCACCACACCGAAACCGGAGCACAGGAAGGTAACGGGAATATTCACCGGGCCGTCCTCGGTCTCAAAGTAGTTGTAGAAGCTGTCTTTGCCGGATACATAGGGGGCACCGTAGGCTAAAGCTGCCTCGCGAATACCCTTGGCGCACTCCACGATGCGACCCAGCTCTGTGGGGCACTCGGGGTTGCCCATGCAGAAGTTATCCAGCAGGGCTATCTTGTCGGGGTTGGTGCCGGCCAGTACCAGCTGGCGCACGGTTTCATCTACCGTGCCGGTACCCATGGCGTAGGGGTCTGTCTTACCCCACTCGGGCAGAATAGCCAGTGCCAGGGACATGAGCTTGTCTGAGCCGTCGATGTCGATAACGGAGGCATCTTGCGGGGCATCTGCCGTGGCGCCGGCCAGCGGCTTGAGCACGGTGTTGCCTTGCACCTCGTGGTCGTACTCGCGGATGATGGGCTCGCGGGAAACGATGGCAAAGTCGCCGAACACCTGCTTGAGGTCGGCGGCAAGGTTGCTGTCATCCAGCGTTACACCCGTCAGGGCAGGGGCGGGGGTGAAGGTGGAGGTAAGGTACTTGGTGGGGGCATCGTGCAGTTTGGAGTTGTCCATCTCTACCACGAGCTCGCCGTTGTGCCATACGCGCAGCACGCCGCTGTCGTTGGACTCACCCAGCACGGTCATCTCGGTCTGGAAGGTGTCTGCCAGGCTCTGCAGCTCTTCCAAGTTCTCGGGCTTCACGGCAAGTACCATGCGCTCTTGGGACTCAGAGAGGAAGATTTGCCAGCTGAGCATGCCGGTCTCCTTGAGCGGGGCGCGCTCCAAGTACAGGTTGCCGCCGGTCTCGGACAGCATCTCACCCGCGGCAGAGGAGAAACCACCGGCACCGCAGTCTGTCACGAACTCGATGAGCCCGCGCTCGCGTGCTTCCAAAATCACATCCAGTGTCTTCTTCTCTTCAATCGGGTTGCCAATCTGCACGGCCTGTTGGTCCTCCGTGGCAGACTCCTCGCCCATGGCGGCAGAGGAGAAGGTAGCCCCGTGCAAGCCGTCCTTACCCGTGCGGCCACCGATAACCACCACGGCCAAGCCGGGCTTCATCTCTTTGGCAATGTCGCTTTGGGGTATAACGCCTGCCGTGCCGCAGAATACGAGCGGGTTGTAAATGTAGGTGGGGTCAAACTGGATAGCGCCGCTGGTGGTGGGAATCCCCATGCGGTTGCCGTAGTCTCGCACACCGTGTACCACGCCGCGCATAATGCCCAGCGGGTGGATGATGTTGTGGCCCTCTACCATCTCTTGCGGGGTATCGGGGGCACCAAAGCAGAAGACATCCAGGTTAGCAATGGGCTTGGCCCCTTTGCCTGCACCCAAAATATCGCGAATCACACCGCCCAAGCCCGTGTTGGCGCCGGCATACGGCTCAATGGCACTGGGGTGGTTGTGGGTCTCTGCCTTAAGGCATACGGAGAGGTTGTCGTCCAGCTTGATGAAGCCGGCGTTGTCCACAAAGCAGCTGAGCACAAAACCGGGTTTTTGCGCCATAATCTCTTTGGAGGGACGCTGAATAAAAGTTTTGTACATGCTCTTAATCTCCTCCGTCTCACCATTGACCGTGTGTTGAATGGTGGCGGCAAAAATGCGGTGCTTGCAGTGCTCGGACCACGTTTGGGCAATCACCTCAAGCTCCACATCTGTGGGCTCGCGGTCAATCTCCCTGAAAATCTGCTGCACCACCAGCATGTCCTCCGTAGAGAGGGAAAGCTTCATGTCTTGGCTCAGCTTGGTCAGCTCTGCCTCGCTCAGCTCGCGTACGGGTATGTGTCTATACGTTGCCATAATCTCTGAATTCGTCCTTCGTAATTCTTCCTTTATACTTTGTACCTTGTACTTCACTTCACGCACCACGTGTGGATGGCGGGGTTGCATACATCGTTGCAGAAGCGGGCGGAGAGAGCCTCCTTATCCCCCTCGCCGAAGATGTAGATCTTCTGCGTAATCTTGAGGGAGGTCAGCGTAAACGGCAGCCCCTTGCGGCCTGCATAGTTGGTCAAAATAGCCTCTTTCTCCAAGTCCAACGCACCTTTCTTGATGCCGTAGGAGATGCAGAACAGTTCGCCCTCCAAAGCGGGGGTGCCGCCTTCTTCCACCTTTTGAGAGATGGGGTCTACCAGCACGCGGCGCATGTAGGCTGCGGCTTCCTCCACATCGCCCTCGCACTCTACGGTGTACAGGCGCGTGTGGTTGTAGGTCAGTTTGTCGTTAATGGGGGTGTAGAGCAGCTTGTTGGCGTCCGTGGCGGACTGAAAGCGGCTGAATACCTCAAATGTAAGTGTTGCCATAAAATTGAAAAGAGCCACCGCACTTTTTCAGCACGGTGGCTTTCGGGTTAAAATCTTACTTCTGCAAGCGGTCCAAAACGTCGGCGTAGGCCTCCATGAAGCCGCCTAAGCCCTGGCGGAAACGGTCTTTATCCATCTTCTTGCCGGTCTCTACATCCCACAGGCGGCAGGTGTCCGGGGAGATTTCGTCGGCCAGCACAATCTTGCCCGGGTCCTCTGCCAAGCGGCCCAACTCAATCTTGAAGTCGATGAGGCGCAGGTTAGCCTTGAGGAAGAACTCGCAGAGCACCTCGTTTACCAGCAGAGCCATCTTCTTGATGTTAAGGCACTCTTCCTCGGTAGCGGCACCCATCTCGCGGGCGTAGTCATCGTTGATAAAGGGGTCACCCAAGGAGTCATCCTTGTAAGAGAACTCTACAATGGGCTTCTTAAAGGCTGTGCCCTCTGCCACACCCATGCGCTTAGAGAAGCTGCCGGCTGCCACGTTGCGCACAATAACCTCAAGCGGTATGATGGATACCTTCTTTACCAGCAGGTTGATGTCATCTACATCATCCACCAAGTGCGTCTCTACACCGCGTGCCTCAAGCATGCGGTAGATAATCAGCGTGATGGCCTTGTTGAAGCGGCCCTTGTTCTCAAAGTCTTCCTTCTTAACGCCGTTAAATGCCGTTGCGGAGTCCTTGTACTCCATGCGCAGTACATTGGGGTCATCTGTCGTGAACAGTCTCTTGGCTTTGCCTTCGTAAATCGGTTCCATGTTGTCTGTAGGGGGATGTTATAGCCCCGCTCACTCACTATACCCTTTATCTACCTGTTGTCAAGCCTAAAATGCTCACATGTGCGCGCTCGCGCGACGCATTTTCGGCACCTTTATGGCCGGAGTTTATTATCTCAGCTGCACGGGGCACGGCGAGGTTATACTTTTTTAAGAGATGAAGGGTGGCTGCCTGAGTAGGTTCGTGCTTTGGCATGTCTTCTTCATGCAACTCTGCCGTGGCTCCATATTTCAGCAAAACTTCAAGAATTCGCAGTGCTTTCTCTGTTTGCTGTTGCGGGGCATCTGCTTCTGTACAAATGCGCAGGTACGTCATCGCCCTGAGCAGGGGAGGCTCCGGCGGTAACTCATCGAGCCGGGCCATGTATTCCTCATATTCCACCGAAGATTCAAAATCACATTCCTGTTTGATTTGGGGCATATGGTTGGGGTTGAATCCGAGCCGGAGGAGCCGTTCTATTTTCTGTGGCGTATCGGCGGCATTTCCGTTGATGATATAGTGCAGGGCAGAGTGCGTGCCCTCTAAGCCCTCCCTCGTAAACAGCCCTTTGTTGTACCATTTTTCAAAAAGCTCCCAAGACCCTTCAACCTCTTGTAGCATGGTGGATGCAATGGCACATTGCCCCGCATGGGATATGGAGTGGAGCTTGCTCAGTATGAGCGCCGTGCCGTCGCATCTGCCGTATGTCAACATTTCCATTTGGCAATAAACAGACAGCATGGTATGGTGATTTTTGTTGGGGTCTGCCCCGTGCTCCAGCAACCATTGTACCATATCCGCAGTTTGCTCGTAGGTATTACCAAAGGCGTATTGTGCTGCCGGACCGGCCACAGCATGGCATAGCAGGGTTTCATAGGTCGGTTTGGGGGTGAAGCCCATGTCTGCCATGTAAGGGTGATTCGGGTCTGTACCGCGGCGTACCAGTTCTTTTGCTAACTCGAACATGCCGAGCTGTATGGCCATGTACGCCGGCGAATACCCGTTTTCATCATACACATCTCCGCGTCCGGTGGCGGCTACCTGTTGTATCAGGCGACATAGCCGATGTGCCTCTCTCTTGTGCTGAGTGTCGTATAGCCACCCGATGCCGGTAAAGGGGCGCTGTATCAACCGGGCAATATAGGCAGACAGCATAGGGGGTGCAAGAGCTTCTGCTGTTGCTTCTTGTGGTACAACATCTCTTACCATGTTGCGCAGGTGGTGTAAGCTTTGTCGTTGCTCCGGGGACCAACTCTTGTGATAGCTCAAGGGGCATATCAGTTGTGGGCCTTGTGGCTGCAAATATACTACCGCACCCCCGAAAAAAGCGGCACTGACAAGGAATAAGCCTATGCGTATGAAACTCATGTCTTTTTTATTAAATGCTCTCTGCTATGCTTGCGGGTAAAAGTCGGATGAGGATAATATACTTGCATTCTATTGCTATGGTGCACGGTGTGTCAAGTCAAAAATAATATGTTATTTGCATATCGTATTCTGTTCACATTATGTTTTAAGCTTGACTCGTGAGGGATAAAAGCGTATTTCAATAGTCATGAGTGCAATACCATGGCTTACGATGGCAATTCTTTCTCCTGTGGTGGGTTATTATAACCCCATACCTCAACCCGGGGAGCCGGGGTATGAGGCCGTGCCGCAGCATCACTTCCGCGGTACCATGGAGAATGATTCTGCGTTTGATAAGGATAGTGATTATTCACACGGCTCGCGTCTGGATTATGCGCAGAGCTTGGCTAATGGAGATGCTTGGGGTGTGAGCCTTACCCAAAACATCTATACCCCCACCACTCACACAGATGGTGCAGTGCAGGGGGAACACCCGTATGCCGGGCACATGGCTGTGGGTGCAGCTTATTTGATGCGTGGAGAAGATTTTGGTAATGCCATAGAATTTCAGCTGGGTACCACGGGTAATGCCTCCTTGGCGCGCTATATGCAGAACGGCCTGCATGAGGCCTGCGGCATGGAGACGTGGGATGGTTGGAATGACCAAGTGCCCTCTGAGGTGACGGTGCAGTTGTCCGCCCAACAGAATATCCGCATCCCGTGGTTGGAGATGACATCCTCCAACGGCATGAAGAGCGATGCCGCATTTATTTTAAGAGAAGAAGCCGGCACCGCCTACATACGCGGTGGGGCAGGGGTAACCGTGCGCTATGGCCGCAACCTGCCGCCTGCCATGCAGGTAAACGGCAACCGTGCCGCACAATACGGTGTTGCCCTGCTGGAGAAACCCGACTATGACCCCGCCGCCCCCTCCTACTTTGTGACGGGCGGGGCATACGTGGAGTACGTGGCCCGCGATTTTGCGGTAGATGGCGGCGTGTTCCACCATTTTGATCAAACATGCAGCCGTGTACCGTGGCAGGCAGAGTTTCGCCTGGGTGTGGGTGTATCTTATCAAGGTATAGATTACTTTGTGGGTGGCGTGTATTGTACGGACTCCTACCGCAACCAGAAAGAAAACACCTTCTACGGCACCTTTTCCATTAGTTGGCACTGGTAAAGGATGATGAGCAGTCTTTTGAAAGCCACATTGATGGTGCTGGGGGCAGCCTGTGTGCTGCTGGTAGCAGGGGCGTTCCCGGTGCAGGGGGCTCCGGCCGTGTTCAGGGGTGGTGTTATGCAGTTGCTGGGGGTGGTGGCTGCTCTGCTGGCATTGTGGGGTGGGTGGAGATTATCCACCGGTAAGCATGCACAGTTTCTTTTCGGGCTGCTGAGCCTGTATTTTACGACATCGGGCATTATCACGGCATGGATGTACGGCAGCAAAGCTGTGGAGCATGCCATGGTGGGCGGGCCGATGTGGTTCGGCGCCTTGGCCATGGCGTGCACCATGGTGGTGGGGCTGTTGTTTGCGGTGATTTTCGGGTTCTTTTTACTTAAGCTCATGAAACCGCGCTTGTGGTTGGCGGGGGCACATTGGTGCTGCGCGCTTATTGTGGCGGGGGCTTTGGTGGACTATTGCACCGAGCAAACTGCCCACATTTATGCCACGGTAGGCAGTGCAGATAAAATTGACCAAGTAAAAACACCTGCGGGGGAGGTTTTGCCGCTGGGCTTCTCTTTGCAAATTAATGATTTTTCGGTGAGCCGATATGATGCCCCCGACATGCCTCAGCAATATTACCACCTGATGATTATGGAGCAGGGCGGTACTTACGTGGCGTGCGTGCGTATGCAAAACCGCTGGGTGCCGCTGCCCCCGGAGCACTTAACGCAGGAGTCGGATACCCTTAAACTGTTCGGCCGCACGATTCATAAAAAAGATGTTAAACTGCACCCCGGTTTGGATATGCCCTGCGTGATGTTGAGTGAGCCCATGCCGCATGGCGTAGCCGCCACGGGCACTGTAAAAGAATACAGCGCAGATTGCACCCTATACACGGACCACCGTGGCCGCCCCGAAACCCGCCGGGAAACCCTTAAGGTGAATCACCCCATTGCCTGTAAAGATTGGCACTTATACCTGTTGAATTATTACTACGATGCTGTTACCAACCGAGTAACACTGCTGGTGCAGGCTCGCCGTGCGCCGGGGCGTTGGTATGCCTTGGCCGGTATGGTGGGGTTAATCATCTGCACGGCCTGTTGGTGCTGGTGGAAGCGCGAAACACCCACCCCCGAAACGGATAGAAAGGAGAATGCTGCCGCATGATTACCTTTGTTTACATGCTCACCATTGCCACCTTGTTGATGGCGTTGGTTACTTGTGTGCTCCGCTGCTTGGGGCAGCGTGAGTTGGCACGCGGTATGATGGCCGGCAGCTGGTTGGCCGCCATGGTGCTCTTTGTGACTAACTGGGTAATGGCGCAGGCCGTGCCGTTCGGTAACATGCGCCACGTGCTCTGTTTCTTTCCGCTGGTGTTGGCCCCGGCCGCATACTATATGCAGCGTTGCCGTGGTTTTGACCTCACGGGCTATTTTGCCGGGGCTGCTGCCCTTTGCATGCTCGGGGCACTGTGCATGCCCATGCAGGCAACCTGGCGCCAAATGCCTGCCCTGCAATCCCCCTGGTTTGCCCCGCATGTTACTTCTTACGTAATCTCATACGGCTTTTTAACCGTATCCGCCATTCTGGCTCTGGCATCTTGTTTCGGTCAGAACGGGCAAGAGCGTTTGCGCGCGGCAGATGAAGTGGTGTTGCTGGCATTCCCCTTCCTTACCTTCGGTTTGTGGAGCGGCGCGCTTTGGGCAGATGTAGCGTGGGCTCGCTACTGGGCGTGGGATATGAAAGAGGCCTGGGCGCTCATCACCTGGTGTGTGTACCTCATCTATTTTCATGTGCGTGCGCAAAAAACATTTGCCGCATGGGCGCGCCCGCTGCTCCTGTTGGGGTTTGTGGCGGTGCTCATCACCTTCTTTGTAGTGAACTTGTTGCCCTCCATCCAAAGTATTCACAGCTACGCGCAATAAAGAACAGGGTAAAAAAATGCCTTCGGAGAACAGCTCGACAAGCATGGTCCGAATACCGCTGCTACCTCTCGGTCCTGACGGGGTTTTCCGGCCATGCCTCCAAGAGTCCCCGAAGGCACAGCAATCCTGCCACATATCTGCCCCTGCGTCAAGCCCTTAATCATAACATGACGCAAAATAGCTGCTCATCGCAGCCGGGCTGTTCCTGAACGCCCCTTTTTTTGTTACCCACCTGTGGGTGACAAAATGTACTTGTTACCCACTTTTGTGGCATAAGTGGGTAACAAAGATGATAGAGATGGCTATGATTCCTTATTTTGCCCTAATGTTGTTCCTCCCTGGTCATGACGCCGTGAGTATATGAGTTTACTGATGTGGTATGAGAATAAAAATGGCTACGTACATCGCTTAATGTATAGCTGCGTAGATTCGCTTGACAGAGGTACGATAAGTTGTTATAGTTGCGTTGCAACAGATATCTGCTTTTCCTTACAATGAAACCAGCTGCACTTTAATTGCAATTTTTATAACATCTCCCATGAAATTGAGCAGACATATTCATCGGTATTTCAAGAGGTATATTTGCGGCCTTGTGCTGCTGGTTATTTTAGCTGCATTGTGGCAGGCTCAACGTCAGGATCTTTGCTACCGGTTATCTGTCAATTTTGACAGTGTGTCGACAACGCCTAATTGGTCTTTTTTGCAAAAAGTGCTCTACATTATTGAATATGAGAATTGGGACAAAGGCCGTTTCGGGTTGAAGTTAGTAGCCGGCAATGAGTTTGATTTTAACCGTTTTCCTTGCGTGCCTCCCGGACCGTGCAAAATAGAATTTAAGGAGATGTGTTATTATGTGAAGACTCATGAGGATGGTTCTGAACGCATGAAGATTGTTGTGGACCTGCCACGCCCGGACTCCGGAGATGATTTGGCGGTGTATGCAGAGTCTTGTCCCGGGTTGGTGGCGGTGATGGCAGATGCTCATTGTCGCACCCGAGACCTGCATGACTGTGAACGTATAATGACCCCTGCGGAGGCGGCGGATACGCTGGGAATGTTGATATACCCGGCGGAGTCCGGTGACAAGTTATTAGTTCCGTTTAAGGACGGTAAGTTGAGCCTGCACTTGATAATAAAAGATGAAAGAGACGCAAAGGGCTGGCATACTCACTCTGTTGTGATATCCCCCCTTAAAAAATAAGGAGGCCGACAGAACACCCGAGCACGGCTTGTCCCGATGGCTCCCGCTTCGAGGCGGAGTCCGGCGTCCGCTTTTTTAAGCCGCCTTCGGCTTATGCGTGGTTTCTGCACGTTATGATTCCTTATTTTGCCCTAATTGCATCAGGCGAGAGTAGGAGATATGCTTGCACAGGCAAGCGGCAAGCACAAGGCCTATACCCATGCCGATGTAAGCGGCATAGGGGTGGTCGAAACATTCTCCGAGCTTATGACCCGCACCCATCAGGAACAGGGCGGTAATCACGCGTGCCATGGTATCATAAAAGGCTTGGGAGCGTATGCGCATGGCCTTTTTCTCCTCGGTGGTAAAGCGGGCATCAATGGCGGCTCGAAAGGCAGGCGTCCCCTCGCTGTAGAGCTCTCTCAAGTCGAGGGGATGCCCGCTGCGGTAACATTTTTCAAACCAGTCGACGGCGGCAAGCGTCTCTTTTTTCTGCTCCAGCAGGTAGATGGCGTATTCTTGCATGGCCTCCGGCAAGCCGGCTTCGGCAGCACGTTGCAGGCATTTAATGCCTTCCTCGGGGTTATCCTCGTCATATATATATCGGATGGCTTGCTCCAGCAGGTCTTGTTGTTCCTCCCTGGTCATGATACCGTGAGTATATGAGTTTACTGATGTGGTATGAGAATAAAAATAGGTTCTGGAATCCTTCGTTACTTCATCCCCTTGATGGCACTTTGCAGCTCTTTGACGGTGGTGGGCTGTAATTTGCCGTTTACCTGGAATTGCTGCAACAAACGCAAGAGTTTTTCTTGCATCTCGCGAGAGGTAGCACTCCAACGCTCCCTATACTGCTCCTCGGTCTCATTTTTCATCCGATTTCTCGGGGTGGGTTCGCGGTTAATACGAATAGTCGGCAGAATCCCCTCTTTCAAACGAATGTATGCGCCACAATTGTGCATATTTGTGAGGATGATGCACAAGTAATCATTGCCCAGGCCGCTGGCGTCTGTCAGCTCTCCTTTGATTTCCTTGCGCCAGCGTATTTGCCCGTTTGTTAAGGGGCGCAGGGCATCCATCCAAGGCCGGGCCACGTCTTCCGAAAGAGAGCATATCACGATGTTATCCCACGTGACGACTTCTTGGTGAAAGCCGGCACGCAAGGCCTTGGCTAAATCGCCGTCTTTCATGGTGCGTATTTTACCGTTTTTCATAAACGGCTGAAGAACGCGCAGAAACTCGGCAAAAGCCTGTTGCATATTTTGTGGTACATCGCCGCTATCCGTTACTTGCAGCACAATCGAGTTGTCTTGCGCCCAACGTAAGCGTGCCTGTGTGGGGCCTTCCAGGGTAATGAGCCGCAGCGTTATGCCCGCTTGGGTTTCTTGGGATTGCGGGCGCACGCAAAGCTTGCCGTCGATATGCGGCCGGAGGCTATTTGCCCAAGCCTGTGCGTAGGGGAGGTTCTGCGGGGAGCACACTATCTGCACATCGCTCCAATCTAAATCAAGGTAGACAACATGATGCTTCAGTGCATCCTCTAATTGCTCTCGGCTTACCGGCTGTAATACCCCGTTTTTTGTGAAAGCCTGTAAGGCCTTCGCAAATGCTGCCGTATGGGCCCTGTGTTTACCTTGGCTCCATCTTATATAAAGGGTGGCAGACTCGTCACTGTAAAAGTACAGCTCGGGGAGGCTGACGGACTGGAGATTTAAATGAATACGCAGACTCCGGCGGCGGGTGGTGTTGGTATAGGCCTCCTCCCATGCTATTTTACCCGGTATCAAGGGGCGTATGGCTTCTATAAATTGCATGGCCGCCTCGCGCTCGGATGCGTCGGAAACCACCGCTACATCGTTCCATTGAACCTCGGGACTCGCCGTTTCCGCCGCCGCTGCCGTCATGGCAATCGGGGTGGTGAACAGGTAGTAATAGTATGGGGGTGGACTCATTTTCATATCTAGCGGCATCATAGCATAGGGGCGCGGGCATTTCAAGGTGAAAATTTTAGGGCTTGCCCCACAAGGGGGGGGGCTATCAAATTCGGCGGGCGTTCGCCCGCGGGTGCGATATATTTTGGTTCACCCCGTCGCAGTGGCTTTGCGTACTTCGTATTTTGTATTTCACATTTCGTACTTCACAAGCCCCCTTGTGGGGCGAAATAACATAGGCAGGGGCGTTAGCCCCTGCACGTGGCAAAAAAGTAACCCGAGCCCGAGGATCGTAGCGACGAGGCCGATAGATGTGTATAGCGTAGGGCGTAAGCCCGGAGCGGGGCGTGGCTCGGGGTTAACACCCCTCGTGGGGAATGTGTCGGCCGCCTCGCATTGCTCGTCGGGCTCTATATTATTATTTGATGGAGAGCAGGGGGCACGCGCGCACTGCGTGCACGCTTGACCACCTGCCTATGCTATTTCGCCCCCCATGCGGGGCTATCAAATTAGGCGGGCGTTCACCCGCGGGTACGATATATTTTGGTTCACCCCGTCGCAGTGGCTTTGCGTACTTCGTATTTTGTATTTCACATTTCGT
>JAFQEF010000008.1 GCA_017399165.1 Akkermansia sp. | reverse complement strand
TTGGTGTTGAGGTTGCTGAGGAAAGAGTATCCGCAGCGGGGTTAAGGTTAGTATTCGGGGCGACTTCCGCAGCGTGGGCGGAACCGGCAATGTTATTGGATTGTGTTTTCATATTTGTATGATTGTTTAGTTGTTTTGAGGGCCCTTTTTGAGTGGCCTTCATATTAATTACTTACTGAAAGTTCCTGTTTTTTCTCACGGAAGGTGAAAAATCACAAAAACCTTTCTCTGAAATAAGGCAGGTTAATGAAAAATTCAAGAAGGTTTGAGCATCCGCAGGCACTTTTCACAAGAAGCCTGCGTAATTATTGTTTCGGAAGAACAGTTCACCCCCTAATTACGGCGAGCTTTTCGGTGGTTTACAGTGTACGTGGGCGGACTCTTTAAAACAATGGCGGCTACACCGCAAGTATACAACGTATTGCCCGCAGGAGCAGGCATGGGGCTTCGGGGCACGCTTTCTATGCCCACACGGGGTGCGAGTTGCCCTGCGGGCATGGGGCTTCGAGTCTCGCCTGCGGCTCGCTTTCTACGCCCTCACGGGGTGAGATTCGCACTACTGTGCGAGTGATATTACCCCCAATTGCGGGGTAGTGATATAGAAAGGCTATTGCCCTACAGTTAATCAGCCCCACAACCGGCTATTTATCTGTCAATATAAGCCAAGGATTCTAATTGTCCCCACGCGCCGGTTATTGCTACTGTAGCCGTGTAAATAAAAAACAGTCGCAATATACACTTGCGTGCATGGGGGGAATGTGGTAGAATCTCGCCCGTCAGGCGATTAACAGACACAGATATGGATACAAACCTTCGCATCGTCATCGGTTCAGACCACAAGGGTGTGGAACTGAAGGAAGCAGCTGTGGAGCTCCTTACTTCTTGGGGGTACACGGTAGAAGACATCGGCCCGTTCACTAAGGAATCCTGCGATTACTCCGACTATGCCAATGCCATTTGCAAACGCGTGGTGGATGGTCGTGCGGATCGCGGTATTCTTGTGTGCTTCTCCGGCATTGGTATGAGCATTGCCGCTAACCGCTGGAAGGGTATCCGTGCTACGTTGGTGCGCTCCCCGCAGGTGGCAGCACTTTCTCGCCTTCACAACAATGCTAATGTGATGTGCCTGGCCGCAGCCTTTGTGAATAATGACATGCTGGAGGAGATTCTGACGGCTTGGATGGAGGCAGATTTTGAAGGTGGTCGCCATATTCCGCGCTTGCTCAAGGCCTCCGGCTCTCCGCTCTCTGTGACAGACCCCGAGTTGGCTGACCTTATTGAGGAGGAGCGTTGCCGCCAGAATAACAATATCGAGCTTATCGCCTCCGAGAACTTTGCCTCCCCCTCTGTGATGGAGGCCCAAGGCTCCATCCTCACCAACAAATATGCAGAGGGTTACCCCGATAAGCGTTGGTATGGTGGTTGTGAGGTGGTTGATAAGGTGGAGCAGCTGGCAATTGACCGCGCCAAAGCCTTGTTTGGTTGCGAGTTTGCCAACGTGCAGGCTCACTCCGGCTCTCAAGCCAATATGTCTGTGTACCATGCCTGCATTAAGCCCGGGGATACAATCCTTACCATGGATCTTGCCTGCGGTGGTCACCTCTCCCACGGCTTCTTTGCCAATTTCTCCGGTAAGCAATACAACGTTGTTCACTACGGTGTGAACCCCGAGACCGAGTGCATTGACTATGAAGAGCTCGCAAACAAGGCTCGCGAGGTGAAGCCCGCACTCATTCTTGCCGGTGCCTCTGCTTACTCCCGCACTATCGACTTTGCCCGCATCCGCAAGATTTGTGACGAGGTGGGTGCCATCATGTTTGTGGATATGGCTCACATTGCCGGTTTGGTAGCCGCCGGGGTGCATCCGTCCCCCGTGCCGTATGCAGATTTTGTATCCACCACCACTCACAAGAGCCTTCGCGGCCCGCGCGGCGGCATGGTGCTTTGCAAAGAGAAGTGGGCTAAGAAGCTCAACAGTGCCACGTTCCCCGGCCTGCAAGGTGGCCCCCTCATGCATGTGATTGCCGCCAAGGCCGCTTGCTTGGGTGAGGCCCTCAAGCCCGAGTTCCGCGCTTATGCAGAGCAGGTGGTTAAGAACTCCAAGGCCATGGCTGCCCGCTTGGCCGCCCTTGGGTTCCGCATTGTTGCCGGCGGTACGGATAACCATTGCTTCTTGGTAGACCTCAGCGGCAAGGGCCTTAATGGTGCAGATGCTCAGGTGGCTTTGGATAAAGTGGGTATCACCGTTAACAAGAATGCCATCCCCTACGACAAGGGTACCACCAACAAGCCCTCCGGTATTCGCATCGGTACGCCTGCAGTTACCACTCGCGGCATGAAGGAGGAGGATGTCATACGCGTGGCAGATTACATTGGCCGTTGCCTCTCCATTTTGGCTGCTCAAAAGGTGTGTGAAACGCCGGATGCTTATGATGCCCTGCGTGCAGAGGTATCTGCATTCAACAAATCTTTCCCCATGCCCTGAGCCGTTAAGCCTATGGCATAAGTCAATTATCGTATGAAAGGTCGCCCCCTCGTGGCGGCCTTTCATTCCATAACACATCAGCAGATTTTTTTATGCAAACAGCATCTACAAAGCAAGAGTTACGGGCCATGTTGGCAGGGCACCGTGGCAAACGCATTGTGTTGGTACCCACCATGGGGGCTTTGCATGAGGGGCACGCCACCCTTATGCGCCAAGCCCGTACCCTTGCCGGTGCAGGGGGCATTGTGGTGGCCAGCGTGTTCCTTAACCCTGTACAGTTTGATAATGCCGGGGATTTGGCAACCTACCCGCAAACGCCCGAGGCAGACCTGGCCGTGTGCCGTGCTTGCGGGGTGGATGTGGTGTTTATGCCCACGCCAAGTGTCATGTACTGTGCAGACCGCTCTATCACCATGGAGGAGACTCACCTCTCTACCGTGCTTTGCGGGGCAAAGCGCCCCGGGCACTTTGCCGGTGTTTGCTTGGTGGTTAGCAAACTCTTTAACTTGGTGCAGCCCACGGATGCCGTTTTCGGTAAAAAAGATTACCAACAACTGGCCATTTTGCGCCGCATGGTTAGGGATCTGGATATTCCTGTCACCCTGCATGGGGCTGAGATTGTGAGAGAGTCGGACGGCCTTGCGCTCTCCAGCCGCAACGTGCGCCTTACCCCCGAGCACCGTGCCGCCGCCCCCACTATTCGCCGCGCGTTGCTTGAGGCTCAAGCCGCTTATGAAAAAGGGGCATCTGTGGCAGAGGTTTGCCGCTGCGTGGTGGACACCCTATTCCGCATACCCGGAGTTAAGGTGGATTATGTGGAGCTGGTGGATGCCGAAACCCTGCATGAGCTTAAGGATGAAAGCCACATGGCCCTGTTGGCCGTTGCTGCTTATTTTGGTGATGTTCGCCTTATCGATAACATTGAACTGACCCGCAAAGCATGATTATTGCAGAAAATTTGCACCGTAGCTACGCCATTGCAAAAAAGAGCATAGAGGTGTTGCATGGGCTCTCCCTGCACATTAAGAAGGGAGAAAAAGTGTTTTTATGTGGCCCCAGCGGGGCCGGTAAAACAACCCTCATGTACACTCTGGCCGGCCTGGAGCCCCCGCAAGAAGGCTCTGTCAAAATTAATGGTACGGATATTTACTCGCTGAACATGGCCAAGCGAGCTTTGTTCCGCAATAAAACCATGGGCTTCATTTTCCAGAACTACATGCTCATGCCGGAGCTCACCGCCATTGAAAACGCCTCCTTGGCAACAGCCGTTGCCGGTACGGAGGCCACGGCGCGTGTCAAAGCCTTGCTGGAGCGTGTCGGCTTGGGGGACCGCCTGAACCACCTACCCAACGAGCTCTCCGGTGGTGAGCAGCAGCGCGTGGCCATTGCCCGTGCCTTAGCGCATGACCCCTCCATCATCTTTGCTGATGAGCCCACTGGCAACCTCGACTCCCGCAATGGTCGACAAATCCTTGACCTCCTTTTTGAGTTGGCGGATGAAGGGGGCAAAACCCTCGTGATGGTCACACACGACCCCGACATTGCCCGCCTCGGCGACCGCGTGCTGACAATTCGAGACGGTATCGTACAGTAAAGCCTTTTAAGTGAGCCCATTGCGGCTCACTTTTTTTTGCGATTGGGTCAGCTATCAGGGCAAACGCATTAGGAGTATGACACTTTCTTCAGATTGACAATTTACCATTTGGGCATCTCTAAAAACTCGATAAATGGTAATTTGTTTATATCGTAGGGTGGGACTTAAGTCCCACTTTCATGGTGGTATACCTTGATAATATGTTGGACTAAAGTCCAACACTCCGATAGTATTCTCCCCCACAACTACCAATTTGTGGGGGTACCAGAGTTTTTAGAGATTCCCACATTGTAAATAATGGACTTACAGGGTTCATTGTCTAATGCGTTTGCCCTGGGTTAGCTATTCCCCTGCTTGACAATAGTTCTTACAGGGAAGGGGATATTGATGCCCTCCTTGTTGAAACGCTCTAAAATGGCCGTTGCCAAACGGTAGCGCAGGCCGTGGTATACCTCTGTTTTGCACCAGGCACCTATGTGTAGGTTCAACGAGCTATCCCCGAACCCGGAGAACATGACCGTGGGGGCAGGGGTGTCCAGCAACTCCGGCTCCTGCTTAATGACATCCAATATAACGTCCTTTACCTTAGTCAGGTCGCTGCTGTAATCCACCCCCAAATCCATATCAATACGGCGGCGGGGGGAGCCCGTGATATTGGTGACCGGGCTCTTAATCAGTGTCTCGCAGGGTATGCGTACCAAAGAGTTATCCGGCCTGCGCAGGTATACGGAAAGCAGGTTGATGCTCTCCACACTGCCTTCCTCCCCGGCCACGCTGATGTAGTCCCCAAGCTTGAAACTGCGCTCCGATACCAGGAAAACGCCGCTGATAAGGTTACTCAACGATGTTTGTGAGGCAAAGCCAATGGCTACACCCAACACACCCGCTGCACCCAAAATGCTGATTACATCCACCCCCACGGCGCGCAAGCCTTGCACCAACACCAGCACCCATATAATGCTGCGTATGGCGCGTGATAATAGGGTCAACACCTGCTTGGGCAGCTTTTGATTGCTTTCTAACCCCGTAAAAACTCTACCGATGACCGAGGTGATAATGCACCCCGCCAATACATAGAACATGAACTCCACCCATCCATTCATTACTAAATGAGCCCATGCATATTTACACCATTCCATCCAATCCATGTCACTACTTTACTTGATACCCTCCCTTTTGTCAATGAGTTATTATTTGTATTACGCGGTATTACTGTTTTGTACACCTGCGGGATTGACATGTGTGGGGGATATATGGTATAACTCCCCCGTACGCTCGCACCGTAGCAATACTTTTGAACACATATTATGCCCCCTAACGCCCATAGCATCAGTAGGTTTGTTATCCGTGTCTGTATATGGGGGGCTATACTGGCATTGGCTTGTTTTTACCCTAGGTATTGGTCTGTTCGCAGTGGTGTGCTCCACAGTACGCGCCCCATTGTGCACCATCCTACAGGCATTACCGTTAATGCGCCGGTGTTGAAAATTGAGACTATCTCTAAGCTTACGCCGCAACCCTGTTAT
Source organism: Akkermansia sp. (assembly GCA_017399165.1). GTDB lineage: Bacteria > Verrucomicrobiota > Verrucomicrobiia > Verrucomicrobiales > Akkermansiaceae > Akkermansia. The sequence continues at coordinate 3,791 of JAFQEF010000008.1, read as the reverse complement.
GATAGCTTTATGGAGGTCGTTGCTTCTCCGGATGTTATGATAGACTCTGCTACCATTCTTCCTGCCGGAGATTACGGGTTTCTTCATGAGTTAGGTCATTCATTTGAAAGGCATTTCAATCTCTTACGCATCACGCCGGATATGTTGCATCCTGCCCCGGGATGGACCGTGATAGATGTAAAGGACAACTATGTTACTCTACGTCACCAAAAAGGCGTGTACCGTCATTATCGCTTCTTTGTGTTACCTCAAAATACAACTGTTTGGTACTCCGGCATGCGCCTGTTCGGTATATTGGATATCCCGAATTTTGAGGTTGATTTCGAAGAGAAAGCATATGCTATTAGCCCTCATAAGCATTGGTTGGAAGAGGCATATCCCATTTATGCATCCAAACAAATTATTACAGAATTTGTCATTCGCCTTCTGTTCGCCGAACTTCTTGCCGTCATCGGCTGCCTCCGTTGTTGCAAAGTCTGGCCCTGGCGCCGCACTTATTAAAAAGGACACTTGTTTACACATTTTTTTCGGCACACATCCCTTGACAAATTTCGTACTACATGTATAATAAGTGCAGATAACCTCCTCCCCGTGAGGGCGTAGCAAGCGAGTAAAACGAGACGCGAAGCCCCACGCTTAGGGTTGGAATCCGTTGATTCCTTCAACTGCGAACATGGGGAGAGCGTTTTGTATTGACGATGTACAATTGACGATTGACGAATTGTTCAACCTATACACGATGGGCCTGCCTGAGCATTGGGAAAACCTCCCGCTAAGGAAGTAATTTCAATTTTGGATGAACTAGATAAACAATTGATATTACAAACTCACGCCTTGTTGCGGATATTGCAATTGGTTTATTTCCTCTTGAAGTTTTTTAAGGAAGCGGCCTGCATGTGTAGCTCCGTCTGTGATAATAAAGAAAAGAGCTGCTTGCCGTGAGCTTGCAGCTCTTTGAGAAGTGGGGGGAATTTTTGCAAAGGTCGAACTTAGCTGCACGGCTTTACTCTTTGCCTCGGGGGGCTTGTTCGCTCGGAGCCGGATATTTTTCTATGATTGAAATCACATTATTCATATTGCAGATGAACGATTTTTCCTCAACCCACCAATCGTTCAGGCTGGCTCCTGAGGGGGCGCCGTCTCGCCATTCCGAAACTGTTTGATTGGGACAACGACGTCGGCCGGTCTCTACGTGCAGGTTTTTCGCATCTGTCAGGTGCCAGCAGACGCATCTGAAAGCATGGTTCTCTTCTTTGCCGACTGCGAGCCAATGGCAGAGAGAATGGTAGAAATCTTTAGTCGCAATGATTTGTTGTTTTGATTCGTCGTGGCGGACAGAGCACCACGTCAAATCTTTTCTTTCTTTAAGGTAACTCCATAATTTAATGGGGAGCTGTAAAGAGGGCGGAGCAGGGGTGCTCTGAGGTAAATCGTTAATCGTCTTAATCAATTTCTCAAGCGGCAATTCTTCAAACAGGCGCTGAACCATGGTCGCAAATCGCGCGTTTACCACTTTTTTATAGATGGGTAGCGATATTTCCTTGTATTCTGTCCCATGGCTATCTTCGGTTTTCCGGTGTAGGCGGACGGGACGGGGCTCCTTAAAGACATCTGCCTTATCCCAACCATAATATGCTACTTTTTCCGCTTTTCGCTTCGCTTCTCGCAGTACGGCATCGCGATAGCAGAAATTATCTTCCGGTTTAATATTGTCATCTGCCGGCACGCCGATATATTCGTCGTGTTTTTCTCTGTTGCGCCGGTAATAGAGTATCTGCTTGTTGGGCAGAGATTCCCTGAACATCTCCTCTTCCCGTTGCAGCAGCCACCACCGGGACCGCGGCACAATGTGGTCTATATCCCACGGGCGGTTCATGTCTTCTCCCCAAGTCGCTGTTTCGTGCGGGTAAAAACCGCACTTCTTCTTCAGCATCCTGCACATGTACGACCTTTGCAGGAAATGCAACAAGGGTTCATTTTTCGGATTGCGTAAAACATACAGCCATTCATCTTCATAGGGGTATTCGCGCATGATGGTCGGTTTTTCCGGTAGGGAAAGAGGGTACATACCCGTCTCAATCGAATAACACGCAGCATACGCGGTGCCGATTGCCACCAGGTGCAAGATTTCACCGGGGCTGTCACATTCGCGGAGTACTTCATGGAATTTCCTGCAGAAGGCCTTGTGGAACTCAGGACCTCTGCAGACCACATAGGGCAACATGCACAGCAGTTTCTTATCTGCGGGGCTGCCTGCCAGCTCGCCAAACTTCCACATGCACCAGCATATAACCGTCAGCCACTCATCCGAAGTGGCGGACAGGTAGATGGAAGCCGGAATTATCGCAGCTTTCAGCAACTCCTTTGCTTTACCGATAGCCTTGCTGATGTTTTCTTCATACTTGTGAGTTCGCCAGAAAGCCGGAGTATCAGGTTCTTTCAGCGTTTCAGGCTTTACGGCAGCATAAGCCAGGCGCGCATATATACGGGCTACCCGGCTGGGGGGAAGAAAGTCTACCGCTATTTCATTGATTCCTTTTTTAAAATATTTGCCCAGATACGAGCAAAGGGTTGAGTAGGTATAGTCAACAGGTGATATTTGAGTGCCTCCCTTGTTTATCCGGGTAAAGAGCTCATGAATACGGTTTCGGTCTGATTTGACATTCTCTTGTGAATCATTCTCTTGTAAATCATCCTCTTGTAAATTAAAGCGAATCAAGGGAATAAAAGCGCTGTCGACGCGTTTTCGCCATGTGACAACCTGAGCGGAACTACGAATAGTCTGAACATCAGGATCACCGGGTGTGTCCCCCTCAGACAAAAGCTCATGCAGCGGAATCCATTTAATAGTCTGAACATCAGAATCACCGGGTGTGTCCCCCTTAGACAAAAGCTCATGCAGCGGAATCCATTTGTGTGTGCTGTTATCTTTTAAGTAGTCTTGAGCATCTTCCAGAGTCGGAAGTTCAAAGGAATCTTCTCTCTCTTTAATCGGCAGCATATTATCCCAAGCCACTATCATTTTGGGGTGAGGCAATCGTTCCAAATGGTCACCGGGTTTATTCCAGACGAAGCCCCAGGGGTGTCTGCGCGTGCTGACCATCAAATGAACAAAGTTCCATGGTTCATCCTGTTTCTTTTCCCACACAGTCCACAGGATGGTCATGGCTTCTTGCTCTTCATCGGGGTGCAAGCCCAACTTGATAGCATGCCAGCGCTGTTGGCCGTCAATCAACTGCCATTTATCCTCCTGTCTATATACGGTCAATGCCCCTATGGGATAGCCCTCGAAAATCGATTTCCACAGCTCGACAATCTGTGTCGGGTCCCACACCAACCCGCGTTGTACATCCGGTATATCGATTTCCTTGGTATTCGCCAGTACTCGCGGCGAAACAACACTCGCCACAGAATCCTCTTCTATCAACTGTTCGCTCATTTCTTTCATTTTACTCCGATTAAAATCCTTTGCAAGTTTATAAATGACAGAAGCCGGATTTAAGCACATGTGTCCCAAAGATTTTTTTGAGAGACGCAAATGCCGATAAATTCTGAATCTGCGAGCAACTCATCTCCGCTATCTCCGAGGTCAATCATTTTAGGCATGGTTATGATGTGGGTTATGGTTAAAGTAAAAAATCAACGAGAGGCAAGGTGCTCAGAAAGAATGGTCACACATTCCGGGTTTTCCCATTCAGTTGCAATATCCAGCGGAGTGTCTCCGTGACAGTTCTGAATATCCGGAGAAGCCCCGCCATTCAATAAACTCATAACATTGTCATGCCATCCCA
>JAFQEF010000064.1 GCA_017399165.1 Akkermansia sp. | reverse complement strand
TCGAACTTAACTATCACCCGTTTCACGGGTTCGGTGTATTATTCATCGGTTCGAGTGGTTTCGCTCGCCGTTGGCTCGCTGCACCACTCGCTAAATAAAATGACGCCCCGCAGAGCGGGGCTTACAAAATTCCGCTCGCCTGTAGCTCGCCATCCCTACAAATTGCCATTTTGCTAATTATTCCCACGTGTAAAGTCTTGATTATTTTCATTTACGCTTGATTCATTTACATATTATTCTATAATACACGCATGCAGGATTTCTGTTTTTTACTTAAGGAGGGAGAGCAATTACTCTACAGAACCAAAAGCACGGGTCATTTGCATGCAAGAAAAGTAATCTACATTCTATTGGCATTATTCTTTGTAGCGGTGGGTCTCTTTATATATTCGGAAACGGCGGCAACGCCCGCTGCCGGTATCGGGGCTATATGTTTAGGGGTACTGTTCATCATTCCCTTAATTTATGAAATTGCCCGCAGTTTCAAAACTCACTATCTGTTAACAAATCAGCGCGCCATCATTGTAGAGCAGCCCGTATGGCTCGGCAAACCCGTTGTCTTTTCCTTTCCGTGGGCGGAGGATATGATAAAGAGGTATAAGCGACACCGCAATGGTAGCGCAGATTTTATCTTTGCAAAAGAACCGTTCGGGTCTATCACGAGTGTGCCCGTGGGGTTTATTAATGCACCCAATGCAGATGAACTGCACCAACAGTTCCACAAGCTCGGTATTTTCAAACCGGAAAACAATGTGAGCTTTAAAAAGCTGCCCAAAATACAGCATCCCGGCGTATTAAAGAGGCTGTTCGGCTACCTGCTCGGCACACTTGCTTTGGGCTATTTTGCATACGCCGCCATCATTAACAACGGTACAGACCTTCACTTGTTCGGCATGGAGCATGATGCCCTCGTGATAGGTAACAGAAAAGCTACGGAAAAACGAGGCAAAGAAAAGCTTACCCTTTATTACCCCATTGTGGTGTACCAAGCAATAGACGGGAAAGAACACACCACCCTCTCTCTCAACGGCACGGATACCCCCTTACGCTCGGGTGACACCATTACCATACTGGTAAACAAAAGCAACCCGAACCGCGTCATTTTGGCAAACAATGCCAATGAAGACACCCGAGCCTTGGCTCCTTGTCTCGGGGCATTATTTTGCCTGGTCATGTTTATCATCACTTGCGTTCGCAGTTACCGCAAACGCAAAGAGCCCTATCACCATATAGAGCTGAAATATATGGATTGATAGCGGCGGAGTTTCGTCCTCCCGCCTGTAAATTTATGAGAATGGAGGGAAGAACAATTCCGGCTTACGAGGATTATCAAAAGGACAGATTACAACAGAACACACAGTGATTACCGGCGAGCTAAAAACAAAAATAGACAATCTCTGGAAAATCTTTTGGACGGGGGGAATCTCTAACCCGTTGGAGGTGATTGAACAGATGACCTACCTCATGTTCATTCATGACTTGGAGGATGCCTATGCCCCCATTTTTGACGGGAATGTCAGCATAGGCAACCAACAAACGGATGGAAAATTGCTACGGTGGAGCGAGTTCAAACAGTTTGACGCCCCCCGCATGTACGAAACAGTACAGGGCCGAGTCTTTCCCTTCATCAAAAGCTTGCACGGGGATAAAAACAGCGTTTACACCCAATACATGGGAGACGCCATTTTCAAAATCCCCACACCCCACATGCTAAAGCAAATTGTCACCGCTATGGATGACATTTACGAGCAGATGGCTCAACTCAAAGATGCAGACACCCGAGGCGATGTGTATGAGTACATGCTCTCCAAACTGGCCACGGCTGGGGTAAACGGGCAGTTCCGCACCCCCCGCCATATCATCCGCATGATGGTAGAGCTCATACAACCCACCCCGGCCGATACAATTTGCGACCCCGCCTGTGGTACCTCCGGTTTTTTGGTGGAGGCCGGGGAGTTTCTTAAGGAGAGGTACAAACAGAATATCTGCAATGGCAACACGGGTAAAGAGCACTTTATGGCTCACATGTTTCATGGATTTGATATAGACCGCACCATGCTGCGCATCGGCGCCATGAACATGATGGCCCATGGCATCAAAAATCCCGACATTCGATACAGAGACAGCCTCTCGCCCCAAAATGATGATACCGACTGTTACACCCTCATTTTAGCTAACCCTCCATTCAAAGGCACCCTTAATACGGATGCCGTTCACTGCGGCTTGAAAAAAGCCTGCAAGACAAAAAAGCGAGAGCTGCTTTTTCTGGCGCTTTTCCTGCGCATGCTCAAAGTCGGCGGGCACTGCGCCTGTATTGTGCCGGAGGGCGTGCTCTTCGGCTCTTCTCACGCGCACAAAGGCATACGCAAAACTCTTATTTTGGAGCAAAAGCTGCAAGCCGTTATATCTATGCCCGGCGGGGTCTTTAAACCTTATGCCGGGGTCTCTACCGCAATCCTCATCTTTACTAAAACGAACCATGGAGGCACGGATAAGGTGTGGTTCTACGACATGAAGGCAGATGGGTTCTCCATGGATGACAAACGCACCCCAACAGAGGCTAATGATATTGCGGACATCATCCACCGATTCCGCAACCTCTCGGCGGAGGCATCTCGCCAACGTACGGAACAGAGTTTCCTTGTACCCAAGCAAGAAATCATTGATAATGATTACGATCTCTCCTTTAATAAATACAAGCAAACAGTGCCCACCCCCGTAGCATACCCCCCTGCGGCAGATATACTTGCAGTTATCCACCAGCTTCAAACCGAAATCGACAACAACCTCTCCGAGTTGGAAAAACTCCTCAATCTAAACAACAAACAATAAAAAAGCAAAGAATGTTAGTTGACATATAAAAAAGGAGGTTGACGACTAAGGGGGCATTGTGTTATATTGTACCACAGGACGCGCAAGAACAAACTCCTCCGCATTGTGAGCGATACAAAACGACAGAAAATTACGGACCTCAGAGAACTGGTCAAGGGTGGCAAAAAATTGCCTGAATGGCTGGTATCGTGGGCAGAAAAGCGTTTGGGCTTGCATGCCCTGAATGTGGCTCACGACAAGATTGAAGATGATTGGGATGCCGGCAGCACGGACAATTTCTTTAAATTAGCGTGCAAGCATTTAAACCTCAATTATAACCTTGAGGGGCTGGAGAATATACCCAAGGAGGGGCCTTGTGTCATTGTCAGCAACCACGCGCACGGTATGTCGGACGGAATCATGTTCGGTGACATCGCCATGAAAGTGCGCAGCGATGTGCGTATTGTAGTAAACGAGTTTTTGCACCATGTGCGCGGTATGCGCCCCTACCAGATAACGGTGGATGTGTATGGAGGAGAGGCCGCCAAGCGGGCGAACATGCAGGGCATGAGGGAGATGTTGCGCTGGCTTAAGGATGGGCACTGCCTGTTGGTGTTCCCCAGTGGGTCTGCGGCCACCTGGTCTTGGAAAGACAAGCGCGTGATAGACGACCCGTGGCAAACCAACATCTCTACCATTATTCGCAAGACCGGGGCAACGGTGGTGCCCATGCATTTCTCCGGGCACAACGGGCTTTTCTTCCAAACGGTATCCGTATTGGCCAAGGGCATACGCTCTAATTTCCTTGCCCGAGAGATTTTGCGGGATGGTAAAACGCTGCATAAAGTACACATAGGTAAACCGATCCCCCCGACGACGATAGCCATTAATGAGGCAGATGAGGAGTTATCCGACTTTCTGCGCCTTAACAGCATGATGCTGCGCTACCCGCAACAGGTAAAAGCCGACACCACAGAGAGCACAGCAAGAGAAACCATAGAGGAAAGCGTATCTGCCGATATTTTGCAGGCAGAAATTGATAATTTACCGGAGGACACCCTGTGCGCAGCCAACGAAAGTGCACACCTTAAGGTGTATGCTGCGGAGGCGGAACAAATTCCGCAACTGCTGCGAGAAATTGGTATTCAGAGAGAACACACTTTCCGCGCCGTTGGCGAGGGCACAGGCAAAGCCATTGATTTGGATGAGTTTGACACGCACTATGTGCACCTCATTATGTGGAACACCCAAAAGCGCAAGCTGGCAGGTGCCTACCGCATTGGCAGAACGGATGTGATAATGGATAGCCCCAAGGGATTTAAGGGGATTTATAATTCCGGATTCTTTAAGTTCAGCCCCAAAATTCAGCAGGTATTGCGCAGAGGCATTGAGCTGGGGCGCGCCTTCATCACCCCGGAGTTCCAGAGACACCCGGCCTCCCTCGATACCCTGTGGATGGGCATAGGCCACTACCTTTACATGCACCCTGAGTACCGCTATATGTACGGCACGGTGAGTGTGAGCAGCGATTATAAGCCGGCCACGAGGTCTCTGATTCTGGCCTACCTGCAACACCATTGCATGAACCTTGAGCTGGCTAAGGAGGTTAAAGCCTTTAATCCGCCCGCCTCCCTGAAACTTTACAGTGAGGATGAGCGCTTGATTGATAAGGGGCTCAAAGATTTGAAGTTACTTTGCCACATGGTGCAGAATTTGGAGGCAGACGGAAAGAGTATACCCGTATTGTTGCGCCAATACCTGCGTTTGGGGGGCGAGATGCTCTCCTTTGGCATAGATGAGGATTTTGGCGGTACGTTGGATGGATTAGTACTGGTAGACATGTGCAAGGCACCCGAGCGGATTTTGCGCCGCTTCTGCGGCAAGGACTATGGACCCCGCCCCTGATTGAGCCCCCTCCACCGAACCTTGAGCCGATAAGGCTCTTACATTTTAACGGGTTTTATCACCTATCACATAGGTGGGGCGGCCTTTGTGCTCCATATAAAGCTTGCCGAGGTATATACCCAAAATACCCAACATAAATAGTTGTACACCGCCAATGGCTAATACTGTTGCAATGATGGACGGCCAGCCTAAATTGATAGTTGTTAAGCCACAAAATGTTACAATTAACACATACAAAAAGTAGGCAAAGGAAAGTACGATGGAGCACAAGCCCAGCACAATGGATATATAAAGCGGGCGTACGGAATACCCCACTATACCGCTGAGCGCCAAGGAGCACATTTTGCGCAGTGTAAACTTGGATTCCCCGAATTGACGTTCCCGTGGAGTGTATGGCAAAATATCCATTTTCAAACCGCTCCACGGCAACAAGCCTCGCAAGAAGAAATCCTTATCATGGCAACTTACCACAAACTCCAACACCCCGCGGTCTATTAATCGGAAATCTGACATACCCGGTTGCATTTTTACACCACTCAACCATGAAAATATACCATAAAAGGCTTTGGAGCTCAACTTCTTAAAAAGAGAAATTTTACGCCCGGCATCTTCTCTTGCCGCCTGCACAATGCGGGCCCCGTTTTGCCAGGCTTTTACCATATCCGGTATAAAATCCAACGGGTGTTGCAAGTCGGCATCCAGCGTAATGTACACATCTGCCGGGTAGTGCGCATACGCCTCCTCTAACCCTGCTTTTAAGGCATTTTGGTGGCCGAAGTTGCGTGCAAAACACAGACCGTTTACGCGGGGATTCTTTTTGCTTTGCTCTACAATAACGCTCCAGCTGGCGTCTTTACTACCGTCGTTAACAAACAATATCTGCCAATCGTATGCAGACAAATACCTCTCTGCTGCGGCTACAAACAAAGGAATATTCTCCTCCTCATTATAACAAGGCACTATTAATTGCATGCGTAATTCGGTAGGCAAAGTTTTCATCTCTCGCGTATTATACCTCACATTTATGTTCTAATCCAGCATATTTATTATCTTTTTTGCATTTCCTATTGACTAGGTATGCTTTTTATGATACACCAAGTGGCAAACAGATACAGAGCATGAAAAAGCGCAGATTCGAGACACTACAACTACACGCGGGGCAAGAGCAGGCAACACCCGAAAACGGAGCCAGAGCCGTGCCGATATACGCAACGGCAGCCTACGTATTTGAGTCATGCGAGCAAGCCTCAGCAAGGTTTCATTTAGAAGAAGGCGGCAACATATACAGCCGATTAACGAACAGTACTCAAGAAACAGCAGAAAAGCGAATGGCCGCTTTGGAGGGGGGAATTGCAGCACTTGCTCTGGCATCCGGAGCAGCAGCCATTTGCTACACTTTGCAGGCATTGGCCCAAAACGGCGGGCATATTGTAGCCCAGAAAACGATATACGGAGGCAGCCACAATTTACTGGCAAACACGCTGCCGCCATTCGGTATAAGCTGCACCTTTGTTGACATACACAACATAGAAGAAACGGAAGCAGCCATACGCCCCGAAACAAAGGCAATCTACATAGAAAGCATGGGAAACCCCAACTGCGATATACCGGATATTGCAGCACTGGCAGCCATGGCGCACAAACACGGCTTACCTTTGGTGGTAGACAATACCTTTGCCACACCGTACCTGTTGCGGCCCATTGAATATGGGGCAGACATAGTGGTTCACTCCGCCACCAAGTTCATTGGTGGGCACGGCACCACCTTGGGAGGCTTTGTAATAGACGGCGGTAATTTTGACTGGGCTGCGAGTAATAACTACCCGGCCATAGCAGCACCTAATCCATCTTACCATGGGTTAAGTTTTGCAAGTGCTGTGGGTCCCGCTGCTTTTGTGACATATCTGCGAGCCATATTGCTCAGAGACATGGGGGCATGCATATCCCCCTTTGCTGCGTTTCAACTGTTGCAGGGCATGGAGACACTTTCCCTGCGCATAGAAAGACATGGTGCCAATACGGAGAAAGTGGTTCAATATCTCAATGCTCACCCGCAGGTAGTTAAGGTGAACCACCCACATTTACCGAGCCACCCAAACCATGAGGTCTACTGCCGTTATTATCCGAACGGGGGCGGTTCCATCTTTACCTTTGAAATCAAGGGCGGGCAAGAGGAGGCGTTCCGCTTCATCAATGCACTTAAACTCTTCTCCCTTGTTGCCAACGTGGCAGATATGAAGAGCCTCGTCATTCACCCTGCCAGCACCACGCATTCACAGCTTTCTCCCGAAGAGCTGGCGGAATGCGGCATCACCCCCGGCACCATTCGCCTCTCCATAGGCACGGAGCATATCGACGATATTTTAGCAGACTTAGAGCAAGCCTTTGCTGAATTATCTTGATATTTAACGGCAAAAAAGAACAAAACCGGGGGGATTACACAGTTCAGACTTTACGCAGCGCCTTGAATATGATAAAATGCGCTGACGGGCGCGCGCAGCCCGAAGCCAATACAGAATTATGAGTGATCCCTCCAAATTCCGCAATCTTGCCATCATCGCCCACGTAGACCACGGTAAAACCACCTTGGTGGATCAACTGTTAAAAGCAGGCGGTACCTACCGAGAAAACCAAGAGGTGCAAGAGCGCGCCATGGACTCCATGGATTTGGAGCGTGAAAAAGGTATTACCATTAAGGCAAAAAATACCTCCATTCACTGGAATGACTATACCATCAACATTGTAGACACCCCGGGGCACGCCGACTTCGGTGCCGAGGTAGAGCGTGTGATGAAGATGGTGGACGGCGTGATTTTGGTGGTGGATGCCTATGAAGGCCCGCAGGCGCAAACACGATTCGTACTGCGCAAAGCACTGGAGGAAGGCTTGCTGCCCATCGTGGTAGTCAACAAGATTGACCGCCCGCATGCCGACCCGATGAAGGTACACGACCAGGTGCTGGAGTTGTTGCTGGAGCTTGATGCAACGGAGGAGCAGTTTGAGTCACCCTTTGTATACGGCTCTGCCCGCGACGGCTATTTCATGAACAGCCCGGAGAACGAGCCGCCCGTAGACTGCACCCCCCTGCTCTACCAAATTGTCAACCACATACCGGCACCTAAGGAGGCAGACCCCGATAAACCTTTCAAGATGCTTATTTCCAACATAGATTGGGATGACTACGTGGGCCGTGTAGCGGTGGGCCGCATCACCAGCGGGCGCGTGCAAAAGGGAGACACTCTTTACCTGCTGCAGCCAAACGGCAACCGCATTCAGGGTAAAGTCACCAAGCTCTTTGAATACAGTGGGTTGCAGACTACAGACTCAGCCGTTGGCGAGGCCGGCAACATCATCGGAATCTCAGGCTTTGAAGATGTAGACATTGGTCAAACCCTTGTGAGCGACCCAGAGGACGAAGCCATGCCCTTTGTGCAGATTGACCCGCCCACCGTGCAGATGGAGTTCAGCATCAATGATGGCCCCCTGGGTGGCAAAGACGGTAAAAACGTGACCAGCCGCGTAATACGCGACCGTTTGATGCGAGAAATGCGCACCAATATCTCCATTAAGGTAGAGGACACAGATTTGGCAGGTGTATTCCTGGTATCCGCACGCGGCACCATGCAAATTGCCATTTTGGTAGAGCAAATGCGCCGTGAGAATTATGAGGTGCTCGTTTCCCGCCCCAAGGTTATTACCCGCGAGATTGACGGCGTAACCTGCGAGCCTTTTGAAACCGTTTTCATTGAAGTGCCCGATGAATGCGCCAACGGCACTGTGCGTATTCTCGGCAACCGCCGCGGTATTCTCGAAAACATGGATGCCTCCGGCAATGGCCGTACCTTCATTCAAGCCACAATCCCCACGCGTGGGCTCATCGGCTTTGAGTTTGAGCTGGTTAACCTTACCAGCGGGCACGGCATTTTCTCTCACCTCTTCAAAGAATACGCCCCCTATGCCGGCGAGATTGTCACCCGCCAGTGCAGTACGCTCATTTCTATGGAGAACGGCATTGCTCGCCCCTACGCCTTACAGGCCATGGAGGAGCGCGGCTCGCTCTTCATTGCCCCCGGTGATGAGGTGTATGAGGGCATGATTGTAGGCGAAAACCCCAAGCCTATCGATATTCCCGTTAACCCAACCCGCGAAAAACACCTCACTAACCACCGCTCCGCCAATAAAAATGACTCCATTCAGCTCACGCCCCCGCGCATCTTCTCGCTGGAGCGTGCCATTGAATACATTGAACCGGATGAATTGGTTGAGGCTACACCCCACTTCATACGCATGCGCAAGCGTATTCTCGATGCCACCGCCCGCAAACGCGCTGAAATTAAACTGCAAAACAGCTGATTTTTATACATACACTTTTTATAGGAATTAAGACACAGCGATGTCTTGCCATGGGGATAGAAGGGTGCTAACATTCGCGCGCCATGGATAACGAAGCTTACCAAATCTCCACGCCGCTGTTCCGTGCCATTACCACGGGCAATACAGATGCAGTACGCAAACTACTTGCAGCGGGAGAAGACCCGAATGAATGCTACGGGGCGGATGAAGAGCCGGCCCTCTTGGTGGCAGCAGTTGAGAAACGAGGGGAAATTGTGCACATGCTGCTACAAGCCGGGGCAAACCCCAACCATGGGGATATGTGCGGGTATACCCCGCTAATGGCGGCCGTGTGTGCCGATGCCGTGCATATTGTTGAGCTTTTATTGGCAGCCGGGGCAAATCCGCACCGCGCCTGTGGTTGTACCGGCGCAAATGCCCTGCACGATGCCGCCATTGGGGGCCACACCTCCATTGTTAAAACGTTGTTAGATCACGGAGTTAAGCCGGATGACAGCGAAAATGCAGAGGGGATGACACCCCTTATGTGTGCCGTGCACGCCTTGGATGCCGACTCCGTACGCCTGCTGTTAACTCACCACGCAAACCCTGCTACCCGCAGCAGTAAAGGAGACACTGCGGCAGAGTTGCTTGACACCATTGCCCAAGACCTTTGGCAACCGGAGAAGTTACGGCAGGTAGAAAAAATCAGGGTGCTACTCACGCCAAAACTGTGAAGCGTATATTACAGCTGCGTTACCTGTACTCAACAGTTGCGTAGCCGGAACAAACTTGGGCGATGTTGTTGCCGCCTTGGTGTACAACCGGCAAGTTTTTATATATCTGCTTTTACTTAGCGCCTGCGAGATTTTTGTCTTTTAGAATTTCTGCGATTCTTACGCTCTGTGCCGGGCTTGCGAGACTTAGCATCCTGCGATTTGCGGGAGAGCTTGGCCTCAAAATAAAGGGTGGCATTAAGGCTATCCCATACCAACTTTGGCTGCTCCACAAGGTCCGCACCAGAGGCAAGTTGCATCTCCGGATTGCGTAACCCGCGAACCCTGCCGGGGTGTAAACATTGCAGCAACTTCACTCTGCCCTTGGAGCCATCCTTCGGTAAAAGCTCTGTTATGGAGCCATCTACATCAATACGCACAATGACATCTTGCTCTGCATTAAGGCTGCCCCGCACCGTAAGGACATTGGGACACGGATAAGTAGCGGACGGCTTAATGGTAGGCGCGCTGATGCGGAAACCCAGAGCGGCATTCTTTTCTACAATCAAATCCTCCACAGAGCCATCGGGGCGGTACTTGATGGAACCATCCCTGCGTTTAACGGTAACATCATTGTGAATTTGCCAGAAATATCCCGTCATGGGCGGCGGAATATGCAAGCCATGGTCAAAATAGAGCAGAGCCCCCGGGGCCAGGGAAACACGGCCTCCACAAGTACCACAGCCGTAAAGCACGGCATCTTTAGCAACGCTGATATTACCGACAACCTCACCATAGTTACAGAACTCCGAGCCGTATCCCAAAACAACATCACCATGAATGGTTCCGGGATAACGATCTAAAGGTATCTCTATATAGTGATTGAACCACGGAGAGCAGCACACACAGTTGTGTTTCAGAATCTCCGTATAGGCATAATGGCTATTGACAACACGTGATGCCGCCCCAATGTAGACATTTCTCGTGATATTGCCGTAGTTAAACAGCTCCACATTTTCACCGCAATGAAAACCGGCTTCCGGGGCATGGGGATGCCCCTCCACGATATTACCGGGACCTATATAGACACGCGCATGGTTCACCTTAATGTTATTAAGCTCATAAACGGCCTGTTTATGGTCTTTATGCGGTTGCAACAAGCGTTCAAAGCACACGTTGATGGGCTCCTTTGCCTTACCTGTTATATCCATATCCGCATACCCCTCAATCTCGTGGCGTATAGTTTTATGGCCCTCCATGGTGATATTCTGCTCATCACTCACCAACACTTTACCACCGCCATAACCTACGCTGCCGGCTGTTACATTGAACAGTGATATTTCTTTACCGGCTTTACGCATGTCCAAGGTACTGCCATGGGTTAATACCAACAATTCATCCGGTGTGTACTTAGCATTGCCTTTTACTATAACGGCATCTTGCAACGGGGCGGGTACAGGCTTACCATCAAATGTGAAGAATGAATACACTCGTCCATCGGGGAATAACACGCCTACCATCTGCGCTTTATGAGAATCACCGCTTAAACGACGGTATCTCATATTATACACTGCCGGCATGGGAGACATATCTGCCTTTTGATCTTTCTCAAGTGCAAATACCTCTACCTCAGACCATACCAATTTAAGACTATTGCTGATGAACAGCGGTGTATTTTCATCCGGCAGATTATATTTGGCCTCCCAAGTGTCTGCATTTTTATTCCATTTGGAATAAAAAACAACATTGTTGGTTAAACAATCCGGCGGGGTACGGTGCTTACCCCCGCCCGCAAGATCACCCAAACACGTAACAGGCGCATAAAGGGAGTCCTTACCCTCATCATTCTCAACAGAATGGTCTGTGCGTGCGTGGTATATTAAGGCACCGTGTATCTCGCCCGCTACGCCCTCTGTATTACCGGGACAATACATGCAAACTTCCGGTCCCATGCCGTAGCCTATGGGTAAGCCGAAGTTGTTATACACATACGTAGGGCCGGCAATCTCCACATTAACATATTTACCGTGTTCCTCAACCTCGGAACCGACAACGGATAAACCATTGGCAAATGTTGCCCCGGCACTGTATATTTTAAGCCCGGATGCCGGTAAAACGGAAGTATCAGCCAAGAGTCGACCACTGAGGTTCAGGTTGGTGTAAGGTAAAAACTCCGTAAAGATATTGAGTCTGGACGGCACGCGTGCAGAAGAATGCACGGCAATGTCGGACTCGCTCAACTGCAAATTTGCCCCCAGTGTAAAATGACCGACGTATGAGAGGCCTATACGCTCCGGGTGGTCTTGCACCAGTATATGGAACAAAGTATTAGTGATATTGGCATCCCCCTTAGTAGGGGCGGGATACCTGCCGTTCAAGGTAGCAATACCACCGTCGTACACTATGGCAGACCCGTCAAAAGGCGGAAACTTAGGCAATATGGTGGTTATATTATCATACACGGGCTCGCTATCCTGCGGTAACGGATAGATGCAGGGGTATGATTCCGGCAAATCCGCAAAGGCATCCCCCCATGCCATGGCACTACCCGCCAACATGGAGCCTGCTACGATACCATAAAGCTTGTGAGAACGGAAGGTTTTCATAAAATCATAAATAGTAAGCTGTAAAAAACGCCACATACGGCAACTCTCAACACGAGATTACTTTACCGATTATTTTTTCACATTTCAAGCCTATTTTAACAATATTACACAAAGAATACTTACCTTTAATACAATATTTTATATTGCTAAATAAAAAGTTCCGCCGCCTCTGATTAGAAACAGAGACGGCGGAATGTAATTTGTTCAAACGCTGCTCAGGCAGCGGGGGCTTTAGTTGAACTTAGCCAGCATAGCTTGGCGCTGAGCCTCGAGCTCGGCGGGCAGCTTGTCGCCAACCATGTTGAACAGCTCGGTCTGAGACTCAAGCTCAGCCTTCCACTCAGACTCAGAGAGAGCCATGTTGGTGTTGAAGGCGGCCTCGTCGTAGCCCTTAAGGCCCTCGGTATCGAGCTCGTCATAGGTGGGGGAGATACCCAGAGCGGTCTCCACACCGTCAACCTCGCCACGGCAGCGGCGGAGCACCCAATCAAGAACGCGCATGTTGTCGCCGAAGCCAGGCCATACGAAGTTGCCCTCGGCATCCTTGCGGAACCAGTTCACGTTGAAGATCTTGGGCAGCTTGCATGCGCAGGTCTTGGTGCCCATGTCAAGCCAGTGCTGCCAGTAGTCGCCTACGTTGTAGCCGATGAAGGGCTTCATAGCCATCGGGTCGCGGCGAACCTGACCAATCTGGCCGAAGGCAGCGGCGGTCATCTCGGAGCCCATGGTAGCACCCACGTATACGCCGTGGTTCCAATCCTTGGACTGGAATACGAGCGGCATGGTGGTGGCGCGGCGGCCGCCGAAGAGGAATGCGCTGATGGAAACACCCTCGGGGTTGTAGTACTCGGGGTCGAGCGTGGGGCACTGAGAAGCCGGAGCGGTGAAGCGGCTGTTGGGGTGAGCGCACTTGCGGCCGCAATCGGGCGTCCAGTCGTTACCCTGCCAGTCGATAGCGTGAGCCGGAGCCTCGCCGTCCATACCTTCCCACCATACGTCGCCGTCGTCGGTCAGACCAACGTTGGTGAAGATGATGTTCTCCTTGATGGTGTCCATAGCGATGGGGTTGGACTTGTAGGAGGTGCCGGGGGCCACACCGAAGTAACCGTTCTCGGGGTTAATGGCGTGGAAGGTACCGTCCTCGTGGGGCCAAATCCATGCGATATCGTCACCAATGATGCTGGTCTTCCAACCCTTGGCAGCGAGTGCGGGCGGGGGTACCACCATAGCCAGGTTGGTCTTACCGCAGGCAGAGGGGAATGCGCCGGTCACATAGGACTTGCGACCCTCGGGGTCGGTGATGCCGAGGATGAGCATGTGCTCAGCCATCCAGCCGTTCTTGCGGGCAATACCGGTAGCGATGCGGAGTGCAAGGCACTTCTTGCCGAGCAGAGCGTTACCACCGTAACCGGAACCGTAGGAGATAATCTCACCGGTCTCGGGGAAGTGACAGATGTACTTCTCCTCGTTGTTGCAGGGCCAAGTTACGTCTTCCTGACCGGGCTCAAGGGGAGCACCTACCGTGTGAAGGCAGGGAACAAAGTCGCCATAGCCGTCACGCTTGGGGTTGCCGCCGCCGTTCACCTCGTCCTCAAGGCGCTTGAGAACTTTCTCGCCCATGATGGTCATGATGCGCATGTTGGTGACAACGTAAGCGGAGTCAGTGATTTCGATGCCGATTTTGGCAAGGGGGGAGTCAAGCGGACCCATGCAGAAAGGAATCACGTACATGGTACGGCCCTTCATGGAGCCATC
>JAFQEF010000063.1 GCA_017399165.1 Akkermansia sp. | reverse complement strand
GACGCGCCCCCTCCTCGGGCTCTCATTTATTTATCATCCTACCCCAAGGCTGCGCCACTGCGTGGCTTGCCTTGGGCTAATGGTCTTGCGCCCCGCCGGTGGGCGGGGCTTGAGGATTCCGCTCGCCTGCGGCTCGCCATCCCTACAAATGCCATTTGTCGAGTTTTTCGAGGTTCCCAATTTACTATTTACAATTTAAGAGAGAGTGGCTTACGCTAGGACACATGTGTTGAATATATCCAAAATAAAAAATCCAAAATTCAACATACCCAAAATCCCCGGCACTCTATACGAGAGCCGGGGATTGGTGTGTAAGTCAGAGAGATGAGAGAAAAGAAGGATTAGGCTTCTGCTTCTTCATCCTTCTTCTTGGGCATTTTGCCCGTGGTGAAGTACTGCTCAATTTCCTCAAGCGTGCGACCCTTGGTCTCGGGCATGAAGAAGGCAGCCGTGATGAAGTAGATAACCGTGAAGCCGGCAAGCCAGAAGAACACACCGGAGTAACCGGCGGAACCTACCCAGGGCAGGAAGGTACCTGCAATGGTGGTGGAAACGGTCTGGTTGATAAGCAGGGCGATGGCCATGCCATTGGCGCGGATGCGGTTGGGCATCAGCTCGGAGAGGGCCAGCCATACGCACACGCCGGGGCCTGCTGCGTAGAAGGCGATGAACACCACGAAGAAGCCCGTTACAGCCCAGCCGGTGATGGGGGAGGGTTTCATGCCTACCTCTGCGCGGGCAATCTTAACCTCCTTGAGGGTGCCTACCTCGGGCTTATCCTCCCAGAAGCATATGTTGTCAATGAAGTTGGGCTCGGCAGCGAAGTCGGGGGAGATGATCACGCGGTCGCTGTTTTTCTCAAGCTTCTGAATGGTGGCAATGATGTCATCCTTCTTGCTTTCGTCTACCAGGGTGAGCTCACCCTTGCGCAGCTTGTCGGAGAGGGAGAGGGTTTTCTCCTCACCGGCGGAGGTTTGGGACTTCAGGAAAGCCTCTTTGGCTTTGGCGAGGTCAACGGAGCCGGCGTCCAGAGCCTTATCCTCGTACACGAGGGGGGTAACATTGCCGGCGGCATCCTTAACCTGCACGCCCTCCAGCTTCTTGAGCTCGGCAGCGCGGTCGTAGTACTCGGCAACAACCTGGTTGTCGCTGCCCTGGTTGTAGGTAACGATGAGCTGTACGCCGTCCAGCACCTTG
Source organism: Akkermansia sp. (assembly GCA_017399165.1). Lineage (GTDB taxonomy): Bacteria > Verrucomicrobiota > Verrucomicrobiia > Verrucomicrobiales > Akkermansiaceae > Akkermansia. The sequence goes on along the minus strand of JAFQEF010000063.1, from coordinate 10,334 downwards.
CCATCCTTAACAAGCTCTGCATTATCGGCAGCGGCATTCTTAACCACATCCTCAATGGAGACGGCGAGCTGAGCACCCTGCTCGTTAGCAGCGGTGAGTTGCTTGTTGAGCTGCTTGGTTACATAGGGGGTAACATCCACACGGTTGTTTTCTACCATGAGGAACATGGAGCCCACGCCGGCAAGACCGACGATGATACCCAGCGTGCCCATCTTGAGCAGGAAGGTGCGGCCTTTTTTGTCAACCAGGGTCACGGCCACGATGGTCATGAGCATGTTGACAATCTTGATGGCAAGGTCTGCATAGTTGGCGGTTTCGCCCTCAAGGCCTGCCTGTTGGAAAATCTTAACAGAGTAGTTGAGCACGGAGTTAATACCCGTAGCCTGCGTGCAGGCCAATACCACTACTGCCAGAAGGAAGGGGATAACATATTTACGCTGGAAGAGGGTGTCGCCCTTGGCGGCCTCTGCCATGGCGGCTTTGTCTGCGGCCTCCTTGGCATCTGCGGCCTTCATCTCGTCAAGAATCTCCTTGGCGGCCTCCTCACCGTTGTTGGCAGCAAGAGCAAGCAAGGCCTCGTCCTCACGGCCGTTGCGGTACAGCCAGCGCGGGGATTCCTTGAGCTTGAAGGCACCGAAGAAGAGGATGATGCCGGGGATGGCGGAGCACCAGAAGATGACCTGCCAAGCGATAATCTTGTCGGTATCTGCCACCATAACATCTGTAGCAGCACCCACACACATGGTGGTGATAAGACCGATAAGAGCGGCGAACACCAAGCCTACCGTGAGCATGAACTGGAACATGCCGGTACCCTTACCGCGGGAGTCGGCATCCAAGCATTCGGCCAAATACATGGGCACTACCACACCTACCAAACCGGCGGATGCACCCTGAAGAATACGGCCGGCCATCAGCAACCCGAATACACCACCCGAGAAGCAGATAACAGGTATGCTAAGCGTGAACAGCAGGGCTGAGATGATGATGACTTTCTTGCGCCCCAGCCACTCGGCCAACATGCCGGCGAACAGGGAGGAAAGCACCGAACCTGCCAGCACAGCAGCAACCACAAGGGAAATCTCCTGCGGCGTGTAGGTGGAGGTTTCTTCAATATACGGAAGAGCCGCGGCAATCACACCTACGTCGATACCGTAGAGAAGACCGCCAAGGCCAGCCATTACCATCAGGTAAAGGGCATATCGTTTTACCGAAGCCGGGAGCTCCGTTTTCGTTGCGTCTGTACTCATAACGGTCTCATTATACCACTATCATTCCTCAGTGCAAGCCCGAAATATATTTTTTGAGCTACCTCTATGTTAAATTTTACTCTGCGAGCGGGTGTTTTTGTAATTGATGGAATCCGCCCCCCCTGCCGAACAGCAATTTGCCGGCATGATAAAGAACAGAAAACGGCAGCCAAGCTCCGGAGAGCCGACTGCCGTTTTGAAATGGATATGCGGTTAATTAAGCTTCAAGCTGCTCGCGCTTCTTTTTGGGGAGCATAAAGCAGCAGAGGCCGCAAAGCACCATGAGGATACCGGCAATGGACAAGGTGGCGGTAAGCGGGGTGCCTTGGTCCTTCATGAAACCACCGAACCAGGATACGAATGCACCGGCACCCACAGAGGTGAGGTTAAGCAAGCCGTAACCCGTGGCAGAGAAACGCTCGTCAATCTGAGAGCGCAGCACCGGCATGAGGGTGGCATCCATTGCGCCTTGTGCAATACCCTGAGTAGCAACCAAGGCCAGCACTACGGCCAAGCCCAGCCCTTCGCCCAATACCATGGCGAGAATCACACACGGGCCTGCCAGGCAGAAGGCAATGCCGGGCACATAAGCACGAGCGTTGCAGTTGCGCAGGTACCAGCGGTCGGCAATTACGGCAGCTGCCAATACGGCACCGTATTTAGCAAGGTTGATCCAGAAAGTGGCCTGCGGGGCGGCAATGTCTGCGGGGATCTTGAACATCTCTTCCACCAGGGTGGGGTACCAGTTCATAAGGAACCAGTTGGCAAAGCCGGCGCAGGCAATCATAGCCATGAGGATAGCCATGGCAGGGCCGGTGAAGAGCCCCTTGAGGGCAACCTTGAGGTCGATTTTCTCTGCAGCGGGTTTCTCCTCCGCCTCGGTAGTGGTGGCAGGAGCCTCGGCAGCGGCGGTGTCGCCCTCCGGGTCGCGCAGGAAGAAGATAACCACCAAAGCGTAAGCAACACCGATGAAGCCGAACACCTCAAAGGTGAGGCTCCAGCCGAGCTGGCAGGGGGTGCCGGCCATCATGGCTCCGCAGCCGGCAATCATTTGGCCGGTGTAAATACCGCTCATGTGCAGGCCTGTTGCCAGTGAGCGGGTCTTGCCGCGGTGGTAGTCCGTAATAAGAGCCAAGGCGGCGGGGATGTAGAAGGCCTCGCTCACGCCCATAAGGGCGCGCCAGAAAATAAGCTCTTGGTAAGAGGTGGAGGCACCGGTCATGTAGGTAACTACAGACCAGATAACCAGAGACATCAGGATGATGAACTTGCGGCTGAAGCGGTCTGCCAAGTAACCACCCACGGGGCTGAGCACGGCATACACAATCAGGAAGAAGGAGGTGACAAGACCGAACTGGCTGTCCGTCATCTCAATACCACCGTTGGGGGCATCAACAATAGAGCTGCGCAGGGCAGCCAACAGCTGGCGGTCAAAGTAGTTGAGCATCACAACCACCCAAAGCACGGCAACGGCAATCCAAGCCCATTTGCCGGGCTTGTCCTCAACATTTTTACCAACGGGCTTGAGCTTGAAACCGTGTTTCTTGGCCATCAGGCAGGCAAATACGGCAATAATCAAACCGCCCCAAAGGGTGAGCGGTGCAAAACCGGCAAGGCCTTGGGCAACATCGCGGGCAGCCAACTGGCCATCGCTGTAGGGGGTGAGCTGAACCTCGGTAATGTAAGCCGTGCGCACACCGGGAGCAGTTTCGCCGGATACGGCGTAAATCTTATCCCCCATTTGCACGGCAGGCACGGTAGCAATGCCGATGGAGAGCTCACCGGACTTTTGCCAAGTGTCGGCCTCGGGGTTATAGCGGTAGATTTTGCGGCTTTGGCCGGGGTGAGCCTCGTCTTCACGCAGCTCGCCGGCAATGGACTTGCGGTAGTAGTTACCGGGGTCTCCCCCCAACACATACAAGCCTTGCTTACCCGCAAACATGGGGCCGGCGGGGGCTACCAAGGTCTCTTTCATATCCGCAACCTTGCTCCAGGTACCTGCGGTGGTATCGTAGCAAAGGGTGCTCTTGAGGTAGGTGCGCTGGGCCTCGCCCTTATCATTGGGAGCCAGGGAGCAGCCGCCCGCTACGTAAATCTTGTCGTTCCAGCTGCCGGCAACAGCCAGCATGCGGGCATCGGGCATGTCTGCCAGGAGGGTCCAGCCGGCGGCGGGGTTCTGCGTATCAAGCACGTAGGCCTTGTTCAGGGCGGTGGTGGAGTCTGCCTTTTCCTGACCACCGAACACATAGAGCTTTGCACCCACCTGCACATAGGCAGAGTAGGCCGTGCTTGTGGGCAACGGGGCAAGCTCCTCCGTTACCAACTTGCCGTCCTGAACGGTGGCTTTAATGGTGGTGGCTATGTGGCCGCCCTCGTTGCAACCGCCTGCAATAACAATGGTATCTGTACCCGTTGTGGTGTGGGCTGCATAACCGACGGTGTAGGGCAGATTCCCCACGGTGGCAGCGCTGCCGTCCGTCATGTTATAAAGCACAACATCGCCGTAAAACTTCTTGGCACCACGCTCTGCTGCAGTTTTGGCGCCCTTTTTAGCATCGGGGAAATTGGCACCGCCGGTCATCAGAATCTTACCGTCTGCGGCGCTGGCAACCATACCGGCACGGCCAACGCTGTCGGGTATCTGCTTAAGGTCTTCCTTGCCGATGGAGGTGGCAGCCTCCGGGTGGTCCGATACCACCATTTTCGGAGCGGGGGCAGCAACCGGTGCGGTGGTGTCAGCAGGCGGGGTCTCCTGAGCCACGAGCGGCAGAGCTGCCAGCGCGAGGATGGATGTTACGTTTTTCATATTTAATCAGTTATTGTTAGTATGATAAGATGATGTAGCAAGAAAGGGAGGTGGCTTATGCAAGCTTAGCCCCCCAAACTTGGTTGGAGCGTTTGCCGGGGCGTTGCTCGCCGTTGACGATAACGGCCAGACCGTTCCACTCTGCACAGGGCAGCACGGCGCGGGCCACTGCCATTTCACCGGCATCCTTCCACTCCCCGCACTTGAGGCAGTAGCAAAGGGTGAAGTTGTGGAAACCGGGGTGATTTTGCGGGGTAAAGCCTTTTACGGTGGCGTCATCGCCACCCAACAGGTAGATGCGCCCGTTGATAACAGGGGCGGGGGTGGGGCCTGCGGCGCAGAAGTGCGGCAGCTCGGGCAGTTGTTGCCAGCCCGCAGCCTCGCTGTAGCTCCAGGCCTCGGTAAGCATGTCTCGCACCTTGCGGCCATCCTCACCGTCTTTCAGGCCGATACCGCCCAGCACGTAGATGCTGTCTCCCACGGTAGCCATTTGTTGCAGGAAACGCCCGCGTGCAGGCATGACGGGGCCCTCAGTCCAGGTTTCAGCAGCGGGGTCGTAAACCCACATGCGGCTCTCGGCATCCTGCTCGCCGGGGGCAACACTGCCACCCTGCACATACACCTTGCCACCCATCACGGTGGCAGCATGCCCGGTAAGGGTGGTGGGCAGCGGGGACAGCTCTTTGCAGTGCACGCTGCTGCCATCCCACGTGAGCAGGTAGCAATCTGCCACGGCTCCGTTGGCATTGCTGCCGCCAATCAGCATAACGCCTTGGGGCAGAGTAGCCGTGGCACCATAACCCAGAGGCTTGGGCAGCGGGGTGCTCTCCACCCAGTTGTCACTGCCGGCGGGCATCACAAACACGCGGTCGGTCCAGCGTTTGGGGCCGCCCTCCCACAGCGGTTTTTCGGGAAAATTGGCCCCGCCGGTAACAATAAGAGCCCCATTGCTCACACCGGCGTAGGAGCCTGCGTAGCCCTCTGCATCCGGCAGGTCTGCCAGTTGCACCCAATCAAGAGAAAGTTTTTTACAAGTCATTACAACTAAACTCTAGCAAAAACGCGTTGCCCATGCAAGGAAAATTCCCCCGCCGCCACAAATTGTGGACTGCATGACGGCTATTTTTCTTGCCTCTGCTTTTAGCAATGGGCTATAATGCGCTCGCGCGTGAGTAAGAGCCGTAAAACAACCATTTTTCGCATTGCCTTCCCTGTTCTGTTAGTGGGTGGGCTGGTAACGCTGTGCCTGCATTTTTGCACCGGCGGAGAGCCGGGTGATTTGACGGATGTTTACGCCGCAGATACCCCCCGCAGCGTGCTGCCGCAGCAGTTGATGCCCGGCATGGTAACATTGACGGCAGAGCAGATTGCCCGCATACCGTTGTCGGATGGGTTTCAATGGCCGGTAGGTGCCCCGGGGCTGGCGTTTATGTATGATGCCCAAGGGTTTGGCGAGCGCAACGGCAAGCGCGGCGGCTACCACTCCGGGCAAGACCTCAACGGCATCGGCGGGCAGAATACGGATTTGGGAGAAACCGTGCGCGCCGCATCACGCGGTAGGGTGGTCTATTGCGGCACACCCTCTGCCGGTTGGGGCAAGGTAGTGATATTGGCACACCGACTCCCCGGAGATGATAAAGTTTACCAGAGCATGTATGCCCATTTGCAGGATGTTAACGTGGGCTATGGAGACACCGTGTGCCGCGGGCAACAAATAGGCACCATCGGTACGGCAGAGGGCGTGTACTTAGCACACCTGCACTTTGAGATTATAGCCTCCCGCGCCGTAGAGGCGGGCATAACCGCCTACAACCCGCAAGGCACCATGAACCGCCTGAACCCGCAGGAGTTTATCTCTGCGCACCCGGCCCCGCCTTTCCCGGACCCCATGTGGGATGTAGCCGCCAAACTTAAACTCAACGAGGCATTTTCTGCCGGTTCTTTATAACATTTAACCTTTAGTATTAATTATGAAACGCAGCATTGTACTTTTTCTTCTTACCTTTTTAGTTACCGCCGGAGTAGTGGGCTCCTTCTACTACTACAAGAGCCAACACATGCCTGCAAGCGGCACTGCACCTGCCCCGAAAAAGCCGGTAGCCGAGCAGAAGCCTGCCACCACAGAGCAAAAGGATACGCAAAAGGCGAATACCCCCGCCACCACTCCTGCCAACAAACCTGAGGTGAAGGAGGATAAGCCTGCTCAGCCCACGGATTTGCCGCTCGTGCTGCCGGAGCCCGATACCACCACCCCGGTAACGGAGGCAGACACACCTGCCGCCACCACCCCCACCCCGGCTGACGAGCAGAAGGAAGAGGAGCTCAAGCTGCCCGAGGGCGTTAAGCCCAACAACGAGGCTCACAAGGCTGCTCTGCTTGCCGTAGAGGCTTTCAAGACGGAGGACCCCGCTGCTGCCATTCAGAAAATGGTGGATGCAAAACAGGTAAGCCCCGAGGCCGCCGCCGTTATCAGCGATTGGTTCAAGAGCAACGAGCCCTCCGGCGTGGAGGAAATTGGCGATATCCGCAACCATGCCGACGGCACCAAGACCTACCGCTACCGCATTACCACCGCCAACGGTGAAAATGATTTGCTGGTGGATGTGCTCACGGACAAATCCGGCCGCAACCCCTTTATTGCAACGGCATCCACCACGCCGTCCGACAAGACGATGTTGCTGGCATCCAGCGACTCCATGACGGTGGCAGAGGGCTTTATACAGGCCGTGAGAGAGGGAAACATGGGCAAAGCCCGCGCCATGGTAAACAACAAAACGGTGTCTGCCGCCACGCTGGCCGGTCTTTGCATGATTTTTGAGGAAGGCACCTTTGTGCTGAGCAACAAAACACCTATTCGCAACACGGTGATTAACCCGCAGGCTGCCATGTATTTGGTGTATGTGGTGCCCTCCGACAACCCCGATGCCCCCAAGGTGGATGCCAACCACATTGCCATGACCCTGAACCGCACAGCAGAGGGCTGGCAAGTTACCGGTGTGGGTACGGACCGCCTGTTGGATATCTACCTGACCGGGGCCCAAAAGGAGGGTGGCCGCTACTTCCCCATTGTCAAGAACCCCAAGGGTGGCGAATCTTTGGCACTGTACTTTGATTTTGATGATGCCAACCTGACCCCTCGCTCCGAGCGTCAGCTGCAAATCGTGGCAGATATTCTCAAGGAGAGCCGGGGCAAGCTTGATATTGCCGGGCATACGGATGACTTGGGCACAGAGGAGTACAACCTCAAGTTGTCTGAGCGCCGTGCGGAGTCCGTGCGTAATGTGCTCATCAAAAACGGTGTTGCTCCGGAGCAAATTACCACCAAGGGACTTGGCAAGAACGAGCCGCGCCAGTTGATTGCGGAGTCCGACAACGAGGACCAGCTCGACTTCAAACGCGGTGAGAACCGCCGCGCAGAGATTTATCTTGACTTTGAGTCATGAACTACACCCTGAGGCCCACTGCCACGGGGCATGACTACGCCGCTGAGCTCAACCCCGAGCAGTATGCTGCCGTTACGACGGATGCTCGCCATGCGCTGGTGATTGCCGGCGCAGGCAGTGGCAAAACACGCACGCTCACCTACCGCGTGGCACGCTTGTTGGAGTGCGGGGTTGCCCCGTGGCGCATTTTGCTGCTTACCTTCACCAACAAAGCAGCCAGAGAGATGCTGGAGCGCGTGGCAGCCTTGGCCGGCATGGGGGCCGGGCAGATTTGGGGCGGCACTTTCCACTCCGTCGCTAACCGCATTTTGCGCCTGCATGCCACACGCTTGGGCTACCAACCCGGCTTTACCATATTGGATGGCGACGACCAGCGCGCCCTGTTCCGCGCCCTTACCAAACAATTTGCCGGCAAAACGGCCAAGAGTGAGCGTTTTCCCAAGGCAGAGGTGCTGCAAGGGCTGCACAGCCTGGCTATCAACACCGGCCGCAGCTGGCAGCTCACCCTGCGCACGGACTACGCCCAACTCGATAAGCATGAGGAGGCCATCGGCAAAATTTTTGATGCCTACCACACCCGCAAGATGGAGAGCAACGCCATGGATTTTGATGACCTGCTCACCAACCTGCTCAAGTTATTGCAAGAGCATGAGGATATTCGTGCAGACCTGCAAGGGCGTTTTCTGCATGTGTTGGTGGATGAGTACCAGGACACCAACATTCTGCAGGCCTCTATCGTGGGGCTGCTGGCAGGCGGGCAGCAAACCTCGCTCATGGTGGTGGGGGATGACGCGCAGAGCATTTACTCTTGGCGCGGGGCAGATGTTGACCACATCTTCCGATTCTCGGACACCTACCCCGATGCCGAGGTGTTTAAAATTGAAACAAACTACCGCAGCGTACCGTCCATATTGGAGATTTCCAACGCGGCTATCTCCAACAACACACGCCAATTTGCCAAAGTATTGCGCCCCGCAAGAGACAACGGCCGCATGAAACCTGCCGTTATACCCGCTCCCGATAACCGCACCGAGGCACGTTTTATTGCCCAACGCATTGATGAGCTGATGGCGGCAGGTATTGCCGGCAAAGACATTGCGGTGCTCTACCGCGCGCATTTCCACAGTATGGATGTGCAGATGGAGCTCACCCGCAACCATATTCCCTACCGCATTACCAGCGGCTTGCGTTTCTTTGAGCAGGCGCATATTAAGGATGTTGTGGCTTGGCTGCGCCTGTTATCCAACCCCAGGGATGAAGTGGCCTTCCGCCGCATTGTCTCCACCTTTCCGCGTGTGGGCGAGGCCACTGCCACCAAGTTATGGCAGGCGTGGTACAGCATGGCAGATGCTTGGTTGACCGCCCACCCCGATTCCGCTTGCATTACTGCCCCGCATAGTGAGGTATTTGCCAAAATGACCGTGCCCGCCGCTGCAAGGCCGCATTGGGGCGGGTTCCTGGCCTCCATGGATGCTCTGCACCCGGCAGACCAAGTGCTTACCCCTGCCGAGCTGGTGCACAAGGTTCAAAATTTTATGGATGCGCACCTGCGCGCCTCTTACGAAAACTATGAGGAGAGGCTGGAGGATATCTCTCAGCTCACCCGGTCTTTGGCCGATGCTGCGGATTTGGATGCCTTCCTCAGCCAAGTGGCCTTGCTCAGTGAAGATGATACCCAAACGGAGGTAGACCCGGACTGCGTGACCCTAAGCACTATACACCAAGCCAAAGGGCTGGAGTGGAAGGTAGTGTTTGTGATTTTCCTGGGCGAAGGCTTGTTCCCGCATTACCGCGTGATTCAAAGCTCGGACCCCGTTGCCGTGGAGGAGGAGCTGCGCCTGTTTTATGTGGCACTCACCCGTGCAGAAGACCAGCTCTACCTCAGCTACCCCCGCTACAACGGCCACAGTTACGACAGCCAGTTTTGCCCGCCCTCCCGCTTTCTCACCACCCTACCGCCGGAGCTCTACGAGCTGTGGAATTTATGAGGCAATGTGTTGTACCTACCTACAGCATACTCAGCCCGCGCAGCGGGCGGTAATTCAAATAGCGAAGAACGGTAAAAAGGATGGCGTGATTATGATGAGCGAAACTTAACTGTCACCCGTTACACGGGTTCAAATTTATTTCTTTTCGGTTCGAGTGGTTTCCGTCTTCGGCAAGCCTACGCCGTGACGAGTCGCCGCTGCGCGGCTCCACCACTCGCTAAATAAAATGACGCCCGCAGAGCGGGCTTGTGATTTCGGCGGGCATTCGCCCGCGGGGCAAATCTCACCCTGTCTGAGCGTTAAAAGCCATTATTTCCACCCAGCCCGCGCAAGCGGGCGGCATTTCAAGTAGCGAGTGGTACAGCGAGCCTACGGCGAGCGACTCGTCACGGCGTAGGCTTGCCGAAGACGGAAACCACTCGACCCGATACAAAAGAGATGGGAACCCGTGAAACGGGTGACATTTAAGTTGGGTTTCAATTTGCAGCTATGGCAAAAAATCTTTTTTTTCGGCACGTCGCTATGCTCCTTGCATGATAACTCGCCCTTGCGGGCGAACATGAGGGGGAACCTCGCGCGAGTGAGGCGAATAATAGAGCCCGTAAGGGCGGCAGCCAATAGGCAGGGGCGTAAGCCCCTGTTATTCAAAAAACACATTGAACCCCGCCGAATGGCGGGGTGGCAGCTAAACCAGGGATTAAAATATAAGGCGTGATTTTATAAATTCCGCATGTTATACATCGACACGTCTGCATGGAGAAGAAGTAAATACAAATGCCACGCTTCTGCTGCCACCCCTCCTGAAGTCGGGGTTCTATTTGTATTTGTTAGTTATCAGGCGCTCACG
>JAFQEF010000062.1 GCA_017399165.1 Akkermansia sp. | reverse complement strand
TGGCCACTCATAGCAGCGCCAAAAAGCCCCCCGTCGTAGTCAGTAGCGCCTTTGGAGAGCATCAACTGTACGATATCCATATGGCCACCTGCGGCAGCGCCAAAAAGCCCCGAGTCGTAGTCAGTAGCGCCTTTAGAGAGCATCAACTGTACGATATCCATATGGCCACCTGCGGCAGCGCCAAAAAGCCCCGAGTCGTAGTCAGTAGCGCCTTTAGAGAGCATCAACTGTACGATGGCCATATGGCCACCCAATGCAGCGCCCCAAAGCCCCCAGTCCGGCTTTTCCCCTTTGTCAAGGCATTGCAGAACCAGCTCTTTGTTGCCGGCGGCAGCGGCACCCATACAATAGATACCAATGTGTTTTTTGTCTTTCAGATTCTCCAAAGTGGCAGTATTCCCCGTATACCCGGCGCGGAAAATTTTTATTTCGGCATCCGAGTAACCATACAATTTCAAAAGTTTACATAACTTATCGAGAGGAGATACCGTGGCAGCATCGGAGCCGGGTGCAGCAGTATCCGTACTTGGTGCAGCCTCAGCCATGTAAGAAGTAAGTACACAGGGCACTGCGAGGAGCGAAAGAAGAAGTAATGAGCGTTTCATCATATTTGTAATGGTTGTTGATAAAGAATATCAAAAAATCAAAATCTATCAGCCAAGAAGAAAATAACACGTTTTTTCATTCAATTCAAGCAGTATCCCGGCAAAAAGTGTAGAAGGCCCACAGATAACAATACAGGTAATGCCAATGGGGACCTCTGCATACCGGGGCACAGAAAAATGTATTTTTTAACGCCCTGTTAAACTTTTCGGGTGATAAATCGGAGTTTGTCGAGCAGATGGCTCGCGTTAGCGAGCGGGATTTTGAGTCCCGGCGAGGGGCGGCATACAATAGCCCGGCGGTGGCGCCCCGTCAGGGGCAGAACCCCGGGAAAAGATAAAAACAAAATTGGAACCCCGGCGAGGGGTGACATAATGCGTGGCGTTAATATTCACGTTGATTTTGTAATGATACAATGCACGAAAAAAACTTATGCATTAAGCCACCCTTTATGCCACCCCGCCATCGGCGGGGTTCGAATAACGTTTATTCCGGACCCGGGGTTCCGCCCTTCGGGCTGCCTTGTCTCGGCGTAGGGCGAATGCCCGAAGACGGAACCCCGGGCTAGCATATGCCGCCTCGCCATACGGCGAGGCTCTTAAATTCCGCTCGCCTAAGGCTCCCGTCTTCGCCGAGGCATCGCCATCTGCCCGATAAATTAAAATTTATCGGGGTGATGCATCTATCAATTGTATTCTTTAGCATAGCCAAGTAAAAAACACCCTTGTAATAGATTTACAATGATTCTTTTAACTGTGATTCCCGCGAATCAGGAGTGCTACTCCCGATTCGCGGGAATGTTGCGTTAATTGGCGCAGTGTAAGAGAATGGCGAAGCGGCGTTTTGTTGTTTGCGAATATTATGGTAGACTGTTGCCTTTTTCTTGACTTTTGCGGGGCAATCTGTTAAAAGAAAGGTAACTTATGGCCAATCCTGATCTTTATATCAAACCGGAGCTGCCGAACCGTATTTTCCCGTGGGAGAACTACGATCCGCAGACTCGTGAAGAAATCGATGCATTTTTCAACAGCCCCGAGATTCGCGTAATCAAGGAGCGTATGGTAGACATGGGCCGCCGTTTGTGGGCTCGTGAGTATGTGGACGGCAATGGCGGCAATCTCTCCGTGCGTGTTGCCAAAGATTTGGTGCTGTGCTCGCCCACGCTTTGCTCCAAGGGCTTTATGACGGTGGAGGATATTTGCCTGGTAGACATGAATGCCGGGCAGCTTTGCGGCTATCGCCCCGCCACCAGCGAGGTGAAGACCCACATTGCCATGATGAAGGAGGTGGGGGTAAACGCCTGCATCCATGCGCACCCCCCGTGCTGCAATGCCTTCCTTTTTGCCGGCAAGGTGCCGCCCAATGGCATTAACCCCGAGGCAGATATCTTCCTGGGCCACATTCCGCTGGCTCCCTACGGCACGCCCGGCTCCCCCGAGACGGCAGAGGCCGTTGCCAAAGCCTGCCACCAGAGCACGGTAGTGTTCATGGAGAACCACGGTGTTATCACCGGGGCTCGCCACATTGAGGAGGCCGAGTGGTTTATGGAGAATGCCGATGCCTACTGCAAGATGGTGCTCTTTGCAGATATGCACGGTGGTGGCCTCAACCAGGTGGATGAGGCCGGTATTGCAGATTTCCTGCAAATCCGCAAAAACATCGGCTATGCCGTGCCCGAGGGGCAACCCCTTTACAACATGCGCGAGTACAACGGCTATACCATGGGTATTGCCGGTAAGAAAGACTGATGCTTCTTTTCTCGGCGGTCGGGGCAGGGTCCTCGGCCGCCTTTTTTCTATGTTGCCTAATGTACAACACCTGACGGCCCTGGCGCCCATGCAAGATGTAACAGACCTCGCATTCATGCGGGTGCTGGCGCGCATTGGCTCGCTGCCGGATGTTTTTGTAACCGCTTATTTTCGCAGCACGCCCACCACCTGTGCCATTGCAGAAAACAACCTGCGCTGTATAAGGGAGAATGAAACGGGCGTGCCCATCTTGGCGCAGTTGGCGGGGGCAGAGGCCGCCCCGCTGATACGCGACGCCGAGTGGCTGATGCAGCTGCCGGTTGCCGGTATTAACCTGAATGCCGGGTGCCCCGCGCCCTTGGTGAACCGCCATGGGGCAGGGGCCGGGTTGTTGAGAGATTTGCCTGCCTTGCAAGCGGCTGTGCAGGGCTTGCGCGCATGCGTGCCTGCGGGGCAGTTCAGTATCAAGTTTCGCACCGGGTGGGAGAGCCCGGCGGAGCTGCCCGCCATACTCGATATCATACGTGCCGCCTCCCCGGACTACGCCATGCTGCATGGCCGCACCCGCAAAGATTTGTACAGACCCGGTACCGTGAGCACTCAAGCCGTGTGCCGTGCTGTGCAATACTTGCCATGCCCCGTGCTGGGTAATGGGGATATTTGTACGCTGGAGCAAGCACAACATTGGCTCACCCACATATCCCCCGCCGGGGTCATGATTGGGCGTGGCGCTGTGCGCAATCCCTACATCTTCCGCCAAATCAAAGGCGGGCCTGCCCCCACGGCAGATGAAATGAAACACTATTACCGCGTTTTGGCGGAGGAGACGGACCGCATTTTACACACCAAGCGCACGCCTGCCGGTCATTGCAACCGCATGAAAAAATACCTGGCTTATTGCTATGCAGATTTCACGCCGGAGCAGGAATACGCCCTGCGACGCTGCACGGATATTGACTCAATGCTGCGCATTCTTTGCGGTTGACCCCGCGGGTGGCAGCACCAGATTGCTCCGCATGGCCATAATGCGGTCATGAAAAATCGGTGCATAAACAGCGGGAGCCCCGGTGAGCTCTATGCCGTAATTACGGTTACTTTGGCTGATGTAGGCCTCCACCTTTTCCCCTTGGGGGGTGCGGAAGGTGTAGCGCTCAAAGTCATCTATTACCTCGCCGTATGTTACGGCTTGGGTAGCGCTTGCCAGCAGTATGAAATCCTCTGCCTTTAAGGTGCCCAGCAAATACACCAACGGCTTATCCCCTTTGTACTGAATGCCGTGGTAGTATACGTTAATGGGCTCCTGTGCATGGCACAGCGGGTGCAATAGCTTGTGCAGATCTTCCGTTTCCTCTGCTGTTAAGGCCACGTATGAGTTGTTCAGCAGGTTCATGCAAGTGCCCATCAAGCGTTGAGGGGCTTTGAGGCTTGCAGCCGGGGTGGGGTCGTCAATCTCTGCATCAGTCCGCGCTGCCGGGGTGCCGGTGTGGCACTGGCAGAGCAGTAACGGGGTAATGACGGCTGCAGAGAAAGCTCGGTTTTTCATGGCGCGGGCGAGTCTAGCACATGCCCCTCTTGCGGTCAAGGTTTATCAGTGGCAGTTTCTGCGTTTTTCACCGCTGCCTTTTGCATGCGTATAACTGTTTGCAGATAATGGTGGAACGTGGGGGATGAAATAGCAATGCCGCCCACGCGTATGCCATGCTCTGCCTTGTTGCTTAATGAGATTGTTTGGGTGTGCCCTTCTTCCGTGCGCAGCTCGTAGTCGCAAAATACCTTGCTGAGCTCACCCGTGTATACCTTGTAAGGGCATGCTGCCAGCACCTGAAAATGGGCCGGTGCTACCCGGCAAATGGGCTCTGCATCTGCCGGGGAATCTTTTGCGTATAAGGCAATGCCCGATTCGGCATCCGCCAGCGGCTCCAGCAGGGCTTGCAGGTAGGCGTGGTCCTCTTTGCTCATGGGCATTTTTCTTATTTCTCCGGCGGCAAGCGCGGGCTCCGGCTGCTCTTGTGCGGGGAGCACGGGCGGGGTGCTGCTGCTTTGGCATTGGCTCATCAACAGGGCAACAATCAGCGGAGCAATGGTTCGGAATCTCATCATGCTCTCATTCTAAAATAACGTTCTGCTCTTGTCAAGCTTGTCTTTCTGACGTGCTTTTTTCTTGCAAGCCATGCTTGGTGGGGGTAAGATGATGCCATGAGTTCAAAAATTAATACCGAGCAGTTGGAGATGGTGCGCCTGTGGGCATCTCAGGGGATAGACCTGAACGGAATCCAGAAAAACCTGGTGGCCGAGTGCGGCGTGCACCTTACCTATATGGAGGTGCGTTTCCTGTTGCTGGACCACGGTATTGAAATTGCAAGACCCCAAGAGGCCCCCAAGCCTGCACCCGCCCCGCAGCCGCAGGCAGAGCAACCTGCCGCCCCCGCCCCGGCGGCCGACCCCATGACCGGCGCTGCCCCCGTAAAACCCACCATGAGCTTGGATGATATCCAGATTCCCGGCACCATCCTCAGCGGTAAGTGTGAGTTCCCCTCCGGCACCAAGGTTGCCTGGCAAATTGACCAAATGGGCCAGCTCAATTGCTCTCAGCTCTCCGGCACCATGACCCAAGAGGAGCAGCAGGCCTTTGTCTTTGAGCTGCGCCAAATCCTCAGCAAAATGTAATTTCTCCCCATATACCGCTTTTCAATAAAACGCCCGCTGCTCCGTTGGCCGGATTCAGCGGGCGTGAGATTATGATGAAACTTGTGCTGTTTTTCGGGTATTATTATTTACCGAAGTATCGCTTGAGCAGGCCATCAAAGCCCTTACCGTGGCGGGCCTCGTCCTTGCACATCTCGTGCACGGTGTCGTGAATGGCATCATAGCCCAGTTGCTTGGCGCGCTTGGCAATGGCAAGCTTGCTGTTGCAGGCACCAAACTCTGCCTCGGCGCGCATGGCCACGTTCTTCTCGGTGCTGGCGGTAAGCACCTCGCCCAACAGCTCGGCAAACTTGGCGGCGTGCTCGGCCTCCTCAAAAGCGTAGCGCTTAAATGCCTCTGCCACCTCGGGGTAGCCCTCGCGCTCTGCCTGGCGGCTCATGGCAAGGTACATGCCTACCTCGCAGCACTCGCCCGTAAAGTGGTCGCGCAAGCCCTTAACTACCTCTTCGTCGAGCCCTTGGGCTACACCCACGCGGTGCTCGTCGGCATATACTTTCTCCACGCCCTCCTCGATCTCCTCAAAGGTGTCCACCCCGCATACGGGGCATACCTCGGGCATGGTCTCGCTCTCGATTACTTCGCCACAGATGGTGCAACGGTATTTTTTCATGATTGTGTATGTAGGTTTGTGTGTTTGTAGAAATGTGTGTGTATGTGCTGTTTTTGCCGCCTAACAGGTAGGTGACACGCAAAATATAGTAAAATTATAGGAAAAAGTCAAGAGAAAAATTAGAACAATTCTAAAATAATGCATTTTTTCTTTATTTTTTGTCACATTTTGGGATTTGCCAATGGGGAGGCGCTATGGTATACTGAGGGCATGGGAGAAATACCCACAGGCATGGCACTGCAAGATGCACTCAGAGACTACTTTGGCTTTGAGGGGCTGCGCACGGGGCAAGATGAGATAGTGGAGGCCATTATGGCGGGGCGGGATACACTGGCCATCATGCCGACGGGTGGCGGTAAATCCTTATGCTACCAGTTACCGGCCTTATGCCGAGAGGGGGTAACCATTGTGGTTTCTCCGCTTATTGCCTTGATGAAAGACCAAGTGGATGCGCTGATTGCCAAGGGGATACCGGCAGCTGCCATCAACTCCACCCTGGGGGCGGATGAATACCGGCAGGTGATGAACGATTTTCGTAATGGGGTGCTCAAGATCGTGTATGTGGCCCCCGAGCGATTCGGCAATGAGGGGTTCATGCGCACGTTGCAAGGCATGCAGATAAGCTTGCTGGCCATAGATGAGGCCCACTGCCTGAGCCAATGGGGACATGATTTTCGCCCGGATTACCTGCGGTTGGGGCGTGTGCGGCAAGAGTTGGGCAACCCACAAACCGTGGCATTAACCGCCACGGCAACAGAGGCCGTGCGGCAGGATATTTTGCAAACCCTGCAACTGCGGGAGCCTGCGGTGGTTATCAGCGGGTTCGGGCGAGATAACCTGGACTTTGCCATCACCCATTGCGATAGCCGTAAAACCAAGTTTGAGCGCATACGCCAAATAATAAGCCAATGGAAGAAAGGCATCATCTATTGCTCTACCCGCAAGAATGTGATGACCGTTTTTGAGGAGATTCAGGGCTACGGCAGCACCGTTGTGGCATACCACGCCGGCATGACGGATGCGGAGCGTGAGTATTCTCAGGATGCCTTCATCTCCGGCAGGGCAGATGTTGTGGTAGCCACCAACGCCTTCGGCATGGGTATAGACCGCGCAGATGTTCGTTTTGTGATTCACTTTGAAATACCCGGTAGCGTGGAGGCCTACTACCAGGAGGCCGGGCGTGCAGGGCGAGACGGCGAGTTGTCCGTTTGTGAGCTGTTGTTTAACCATGCGGACCTGAAAACGCAGGAGTTTTTCTTTGAGGGCAGCAACCCCTCCGTAGAGCTGATACGCAGCGTATACAACCTGCTGCGCGCCCGTTGCAACCCCGACACCGGCGAGCTGCAAATGACGGTGGATGCCATGACCGCTGAACTGGGTAAGGATGTCAACCCCATGGGCGTGAGCACCTCTCTGTCTGCCCTCATCCATGCAGGTGCTATTTCTCGCAGTGATGTTGCCGGCAGCAATACCCGCCTCACCAAAGTGCTCAACCCCGGCTTGGCCTTTGCCGCGCTTGATATTGATAAGGTTCGTATCGACGAAAAAGCCCGCCGAGACCACGCCAAAATTGAGGCCATAACCCGCTATGCCTACAGTGGCGGTTGCCGCCAGCGGTGGATTCTGGATTACTTTGGTGAGAAGGGCGCCTGCGACTGCGGCCATTGCGACACTTGTAAGGCAGAGGCCCCTGCCGATGCCGAGGAGCTGCAGGGGGAGGACCTGGTGATTGTACGCAAGGCTTTGGCCGGGGTAGCCCGCGCCTCCAAACGCCTGCCGGACGGCACCTGGCAGGGCATATACGGGCGCAGCAAAATTATGGATATGTTGCGGGGCTCCAAAAACGCAAGCATGCACCGCTACCTTACCTCCTTATCTACCTACGGCATTTTGGCAGAGCTTACGGAAACCAAAATGAAAGCCCTGTTCCGCGCCCTGCAAGAGGGCGGGTTGTTGCAGAGCTCCGGCGGGGATATGCCCTTGCTCACCCTCTCTGCCAAGGGAGAGGATGTGATGCGAGAGAAAGCCCCCGCCCGCCTTGTGCGCCGTGGCTGGAGCAAAGAGGCCGTGCGTAAGCCGAAATCCGCCGCGTTCTCCACCCGTGGGCAGCAAATGATTGCAAGCATGCTCGCCGGGCGTATGGATAAAGAGCTCTATAACCACTTGGCGGAGCTGCGCCGAGACCTTGCGGCAGAGTACCGCCTGCCCGTATACCGTATCCTCAATACAGAGACCATGAAGGCCATGGCCACCATTAAGCCCACCACCATGGAGGCCGCCGCCCGCCTTAAAGGCATTGGCCCCTGGACCCGCCAAACCACCCTCCGCGCCTTTGTGGAGCTGATTCAGGATTACGAGGGAGTTTAACGCAGTCTCTCACTTCACATACCCGCTTTGGCGCAGTTTTTGAACCATGGCGGCATTGGCGCAATCCAAGGGAGTGCGCCCGTAGGCATCCTTTTGGTACAGGTTTGCCCCTGCTTGCAGCAATAGCTCCACTTTTTGCCAAGAGCTTTTATCCAACGGGCTCTGTACCGCCCAATGCAGGGCGGTCAACCCGGCATCGTTAGCGGCGTTGGCATTTGCCCCGGCTGCCAGCAGCTCTGCCAAAACGGCTGCATCCTGATTATTGACGGCAATTTGCAACAGGGGTACGCCGTGGGCAAGTTTGGTGTTGGCATCTATACCTTTGGTGAGCAGGTGTTTTACCATTTGCGGGGTGCCGCTGTTAAGGGCTGCGTGCATGATGTTCTTTTGCGCCGCCTCATCAAAATTTGCCCCGGCGGCAAGAATGAGCTCCAGCGTTTCAATGTCATGCTCCTTGCCGGAGCCGGCAGCTTTTGCTGCCACACAAAAGCCCTTGCCGGATAACCGGGCCACAGGGTCGCTGTTCATGGCATTAACATTTGCCCCGGCACTTATCAGCATATACACCATATCGGGGTTAGCCACACTTGCGGCAACAGCCAGGGGGGTATCTTGGTGGCTGTTTCGTGCATCAACGGCACCGGGGCTATGTTGCAGCAAGCGGTACAGCAGGGATGCATCCCCGTGTGCAGCGCAGTCGTGTAATACGGTGCTACCGTTGTAAATTTGCCGTGGGTCTGCCCCGGCGCTCAGCAAGCGTTGCGCTATTGCGAGCCTGTCCCCCTGTTTACTGTAAGAATCGCGGTTTATGGTGTACCACAGCACGGAGGGGCCGTTGCCACAGTAATTGACGTTGGCTCCTTTCTCTATCAGCGCGGCAACCGTGCTTTCTGCCCGTGCTGCTACCGCCATTTGCAAGATGGATTTGCCGCCCTTTGTCTCCAGATTAGGATTAAGCCCGTTTTGCAGCAAAATATAGGCGGCATTGTAATTCAGTGTGGCTTTTATTTGCTGTTCCGTATCCTCGCCACCCGACTGTGGCAGCCGTGCCCCGGCTTGAATAAAGGGGGGGACCAACAATCTTATGTTGTTTGCTGCAACAATAAGCGGGGTTACTCCATATTCATTGGCGTGGTTAATATCCGCACCTGCGTGAATCAACAGCTTGGTGATTTCAAGCAAGCATTCCTCGGCTTCTTCTCCGTTTTCGGTATGGGTAACACTTGCACACGCCACGCTGTGCAGGGCATTATTGCCGCTAGTGTCTGTAGCGCGGGCATCTGCCCCGGCCTCTAAAAGGAGCTTCACCATCTCCGCATTGCCGAAATTGGCGGCAATATGCAACGGGGTTAGACCACCGGCAGGTGATTTTGTATTCGGGTTGCCCCCTTTCTGTAGCAAAGCCTGCATAGCGAGCAAGCCCTGTTCACCGGGGTAACTTGCCGTGCGTACAATCGGCACCGTTGTCCAATCTCCGGGTTCACGGCCTTCTCCCTGCCATTCTGCGCCCCACACGGCAGATGCCATTGCTATGCTTATCAATAATAACTTGTTCATGGTTGGAGTCTCCCTGATATATGTACGCCGTTTTTTACCCGTTCCTTTCAAAAAGTACTATTTTTTTTGCAAAAGTCAAATTCAATTGCCGCCGGGGGTGCAATACTGTCTAATAAAACTAGCATATATTGTGCGGAACAATGAGCAGGTGGGTCTGAATCTGCATATGAAACCCCGACTTTCACGCTCCCTGCAGCGATTTATAGCAGGTGTTGTTGTGGCATGCGCCTACACGGTGCAAGCCGATGATTTGACCTGGAACGGTGAAGCCGGCTCCAATGTCTGGAATACCGAGGCTGCCAATACACCGTGGCAAAATACCACGCCGGAGGCCGCCCCCTTTGTTGCCGGTGACAATGTAACCTTTGCTCAGCCCGCCGGAAATGTCACGAATACCGTGATGGTGGGCGAGGCTCTGCAAGCCGGTACGGTATCCGTGGAGTCTGAGTATATATTTGAAACCACGGCAGAAAGCAGCATTGCCGGTGATTTTGCCGGTGCCGGCACCATTGTCAAGAGCGGTGAGTTTGACCTCACCTTGGAGTCTGAGGGCTCCACCACGGCAGGCCCCGAGCTGGAGCTTGCCCAAGGTAACATGGCTTTGGCCGGTACAGGTTCATTTAATGGTGTGCGCTCCATGGCCGAGGGCACGGAGCTGACCGTGGCAGAGGCTGCCGATATCACCTTTACCGATTCTGTGACCGGCACAGATGTAGCCCTGCAAGGCAAAATGAACCTGCAGAGCGGTGATTCTGCCCTCAATAGTGTCAACGGCAGCGGCTCCCTTAATGTGGCAGATGCCGCCACTCTCGCCTTGGCCGAGAACTCCTCCGTGGGCACCTTTGAGAATGCCGGCTCCGTTACTGCCGCTCAGGATCTTCTCATTGAAGAAAACGTGACCACAGGCGGCACGGTGAATGCCAAGCGGCTCATCCTGAACAATGGCGGTACCTTCACCTCCCTCAAGACGGATAACCTTGTGTTGGGTTCTGAGCTCAGCCAGGCTGCCCCCGTTGTTACGGCAGAAAACATTGCAGCCTCCACCGCAGATGCCATGGATATTGACGTAACCCGCGTTACCCGCGCCTCCGGTGATTACACCTTGGTGAGCAGTGCAGACATGGGTACCACCACCTACACCCTTACGCAGGATACCACCGACCGTTTCCTGAAGGATGGCTTTATTGTCACCCTGAGCCAAGACCAAGAGGGCCTCGTGCTGAGCCTGGACACCACCAACAGCGGCTACTATGAGCGCCAAGTCCGCACTGCCAACGGTAAGGCCGGTGCCGACCTGCTGGATGAAGCCTTCGGTGAGCTTGACCCGCAGGCCAATGCGGAGCGCTACCCCGCGCTCTCCGGTGTGCTCAACGCTATGGACGCTTACATTGCGGAGGGTAATGGTCGCGCTGCGGATGCCTTGGCGGCCTCCGTTGCCGGTGCCGGTATTGCCAACCTTAACATTGCCTGGCGCGGGCAAATGGAGCGCCAGTTGCGCAGCATCCGCAACCGTGTGAGTACTCTCAACGGTGGTGTTGGTTGTCCCACGGCTGCCCCTGTGGCGTACGACCCCAAATCCGGCATGCCTGCCTACTCTGCCACGCCTGCTACACAGTATACCTTCTGGGCTAATGCAGAGATTGACCACACCAAGCTTGATGGCGGCTCTGCCCCCGGCTACTCCCTCAACAGCATTGGTGGTACTGCCGGTATGGCCATGAACGTGAATGAGGACCTCACCGTGGGTGCCGCCTTTACCGGTATGCACGGCAGACTCGGCATTAAGGGCTATGGCAGCGATGCCTCCGGCGACCTCGATGCTTACTACGGCACCGTCTTTGCCCGCATGGACAGCGGTTGCTGGACCCACTCCCTTATCGGCTCCGTCGGCTTTGCGGATATCTCGCTGAACCGCCGCGTCTACTTCCCCGGCGGCAGCTATGGCACCAACGGCAGTGCAGACGGCCTCAGCTTTGGCGTGATGTATGAGGTTGCCCGCAGCTTCAAGCTTAACTCAGACACCTTTGCAGAGGCTTGGTGGCAACCCGTCTTCAACGTCTCTTACATCCACAGCCAAGTGGATAGCTACACGGAGTCCGGCTCTGATGCCGCCCTCTCCGTCGGTAAGCAGGAGAGCAACAACGTCATCTTTGGCCTTGGTGCCCGCATGCAGGGTATTGTGGGGCAAAACTGGCTCAACACCCCCGCTATTATGGAGGCTCGCGTGCTCGGTAAAGCCATTGCCGGTCGTACGGAGGGCTCTGCCTCTGTCTCCATACCCGGCTTGGGTAACTCTGCCTCCGTGCATGGGGCGGACCCCGGCAACTTTGGTGTAGAGCTTGGCGTGGGCTTCTCCATACCGCTGGGTAAGGATTGCGGCTCGCTTCTGCTCGACTGCTCTGCCGAGTTCTACTCAGATCAAACCTCCGTCAACGGTATCCTCGGCTACCAGTGCACCTTCTGATGCCATATCACCCCTTTCACGGGCTGACATAACGGAAACAACAAAACCGTCGGTGAGCTGATCCTCACCGACGGTCATTTGATTAATGAGATGTTACAAAGCCGCCAGCATGTGCAGCACCTTAACGGCAACGTGGTTGCGTATGGCATTGCGGGGCATGCCGGGCAGGTGCAGGGTTTCGGTATGCACGGGGCGGGGGGCACCGCGGCGTGCAAGGGCTATGCAAACGGTGCCCACGGGCGGCTCTCCCTCAGCCGCAGTGGGGCCGGCGTTGCCCGATACGGCAATGGCAACATCTGCCCCCGCCTTACGCATGGCTCCTTGCGCCATGGCGGCCACCACGGGCTCGCTCACCACACTGTGCTCCTCTATGGTGGCGGGCAACACGCCCAGCTCACGCTCCTTGGCCTCGTTGCAATAGGTGACCCACCCGTAACGTAACACGGCAGATGCCCCCGGTACCCCGGTGAGGGCGGCGGCTATCAGCCCGCCCGTGCAGCTCTCTGCCGTGGCTACGGTAAGCCCGGCGGCTTCCAAGTTGCGTACGGCTGCAAAAGCCGCAAGTTCCAAGTTGGTATCCATGGCTTACTCCGGCAGTTGAATGGCAACGGTGGCAAAAGCGGCCATACCCTCGCGGCGGCCCAGGGCGCCCAGCTTTTCATTGGTGGTGGCTTTTACCCCCACTCGCTTGGGTGATACGCCGAGTATGGGGGCAAGCGTTTCTTTCATTTGCGCTACAAAGGGCATAATCTTGGGTGCTTCTGCTATGAGCGCGCAGTCTGCATTCACCATTTTGCCGCCTTGCGCATGCAGCAGCTCTACGGCTTTCTCCACAATTCTCAGGGAGCAGATGTTGAGGCAGCTGTCGTCATTGGGCGGAAACCAGTAGCCGATATCCGGCTCTCCGATGGCGCCCAATATGGCATCTGCCAGCGCGTGGCAAAGCACATCGGCATCGCTGTGGCCTGCCAGCCCCTTAGTTTCATGTACCTTCACCCCACCCAGCCAAAGTGGGCGCGGCGTGGCAGAGAATTGGTGTATATCGTATCCTAAACCTACGAGCGTTATCATAAAAAAGTTGAATTTTTAAAGTTGAAAAGAAAGTAATTATATGTTAATTCGATATGTTTATGTATGCTTTTTTTGTAGCTGAGGTGAAAATGGCAACTAATTCTCTCGATTCTTGTATCAGATTACCTAAGCGTTTTTCTTGAATAATGCCCGAGTTGGAAATGAGTTGAAGCCAATAGAGGGTTTCTGCTGCTTCACCTTCACATATTTTCAATTTGGACGCATAGTCTCTTGGAGATTTTGCATGACAAGCCTCTCGGTAGTTTGCCCCAATGGATGTAGCACTTTTTGAAAGTTGTATTGCTATAATATTTTCAGTAGTTTCTTTAGGCAAAGATTTAATTAATTTTATAACCCTAGTTGCGAAAGTCAGTGTCCTTTCGTTTAAATCTCGGCGCGGCTCATTCATATTGTTAGTAATTTAATTTTTAAATTTCACCTTTCAACTTTCAACTTTTTAATGCGCTTCCAGCCAGTTGGGTGCGTGGTTGGCCTCTACCTCCAGCGGCACATCGTTGGGCAGGGGGAGGGCGGCGCGCATGGTGTCCACAATGGCGGGGATGAGGTGGTGCTCGTCTTGGTGCAGGTCAATGAGCAATTCGTCATGAATCTGCATGATGAGGCGGCTTCGGCAGCCTTGCAGCAGGGCGTGCACGCGCACCATGGCAATCTTAATCATGTCTGCCGCAGTGCCCTGAATGGGGGTGTTGATGGCGGTACGCTCGGCGGCGGCGCGCAGGTTAAAGTTGCGGCCATTCAGGTCGGGCAGGTAGCGGCGGCGGCCACACAGTGTTTCGGCGTAGCCTTTGCTACGGGCATCTTCCACCAGCTTATCCATGCAGGTTTTCACGCCCGGGAACTGGGCAAAATAGCTGTCGATGAGCGCGGCGGCCTCGGTGCGGGAGCAATCCAAACGCTGAGAGAGCCCGAAGGAGGAGATGCCGTAAATGATACCGAAGTTGACGGTCTTGGCGGCGCGGCGCATATCGGCTGTTACTTCCTCGCGGGGTATGCCGTATATTTTTGCGGCGGTTTCGGCATGAATATCTCGCCCCTCCACAAAGGCGGCAATCATGGAGGGATCTGCCGAGAGGGCAGCCATGAGTCGCAGCTCCACCTGCGAGTAGTCTGCGGAGAGGATGGAGAACTCCGGTCCGCGGGCGATGAAGGCACGGCGTATCAGTTTGCCGGCATCGGAGCGCACGGGGATGTTCTGCAAGTTGGGGTTTTGCGAGGCCAGGCGGCCCGTGGCCGTGACCATTTGTTGCAGGGTGGAGTGAATGCGACCATCCACGGGGGAGATGTAGCGGGGCAGGGCATCCAAATAGGTGCCTTTGAGCTTGGCGAGCTCGCGGTAGTCCAGAATATCCTGCACCAGCGGGCAGCTCGGGGCAAGCTTGCGCAGGGTCTCCTCATCCGTTACGTATTGGCCGCTCTTGGTCTTCTTGGGTTTGGCAAGCAGTTTCATCTCGCCGAAGAGCAGGTCGCCCAGTTGTTTGGGGGAGTTAAGGTTGATGGGGCGGCCAATGATGGCATCTATGCGGGTTCGCAGGGTTTCAATCTGCTCGCCCAGCTCGGCGGATGCCGTTTGCAGCAGCTCGGGCTCCACACGCATGCCCTCTGCTTCAATATCTGCCAGCACGGGCATGAGGGGAAACTCAATCTCCTGCATGAGGGCGGTTTGGCCTGCTTGCTCCAGCTGAGGTTTCAAGACATTGGCCAGTTGCAGGGTGACATCGGCATCCTCGGCGGCGTAGTCAGCCATTTGCTCCACAGGCACGGTGGCAGTATCGTAATCCTTGCCGGCAATGTCTGCCAAACGCACGGTTTTGTAGCAAAGCAGGGCCTCTGCCATGTCATCCATGTTATGGCGCAGCTCGGGGTAGAGCGCGCAGTGGGCCAGCATTACATCAAAGAACGGCCCTGCCACCTGCACACCTGCTGCACGCAGTACCTGCAAGTCAAACTTGGCGTTGAGCCCCACTTTCTCTGCCCCGCAGGCAAAGACGGGGACGAATTCTTGCGGCACTTTGCCATCCTCCACCGGCACGTAGTATGCCTCATGCTCTGCTATGCAGAACGACATGCCCAGCAGGTGGTCCTGCAGCGGGGCCAGCCCGGTGGTTTCGGTATCAAAGGCCCAGCGCGGGGCTGCCAGCAGGGCTTGGGCAAGCTCTGCCCGTGCCTCTGCCGTGTCGACCAAATGGTAGCTATGCTCGGTGCTGTTGATGTCTTTGAGCTGTGGCATGCTGAACAGGTCCAACTGGGCGGGGGTATCTGTGGCGGTGGCTTGCTCGGCTGCGGCAAAAAGGTCATCCGCAGGGGCGGCTCCAATGCGTTTATCCAGCCCCTTGAACTCCAGCTTGGCAAAAATCTCTCGCAGGGCGGGCACGTTGAACCCCGTGCGGGCACAATCTGTTATCGTGATGGGCAGGGGAACATCCCTGCGTATGGTGGCCAGCTCGTAAGAGAGCCTGGCGTTGTCGGCATTGGCCTCCACCTTTTCGCGCATTTTGCCTTTGATTTGGTCTGTATGTGCCAACATGTTCTCCACGCTGCCGAACTGTGCAATAAGTTTGCGTGCGGTGACAGCCCCCACTCCCGGCACTCCGGGTATGTTGTCGCTGGCATCCCCCATGAGCGCTAAGATGTCGATAATCTGCTCCGGTTTGCTGATACCCCATTCCTCCAGAAAGGCAGCCTCGTGTATCACCTCAAAGTCGCTTCCCTTTTTGCCGGGTTTGTGGAAAGAGCAGGTGGGGGAGAGCAGCTGCCCCAAGTCTTTATCCAAAGATACCATGTAGGCGTGCATGCCCTCTCGCTCGCCTGCCAATTTGGTGAAGGTGCCAATCAAATCATCTGCCTCAAAACCCGGCACGCGCACCACCGGTATGCGCATGGCTTGCAGTATTTCAATAATCCAGGGGATGGAATCCCTGAGCTCTTGCGGCATGGCTTGGCGGTTGGCCTTGTACTCTGCATATTGCTCATGCCGGAACGTGGGCCCCGAGGGATCCAAACAGGCCACTATGTGCGTGGGAGCCTCTTTTTCTATGAGCGACAGCACCGTGTTGGTAAACCCGAACATGGCAGAGGTGTTGAGCCCTGCCGAGGTGCGCATCGGTGCATTGATGAATGCGTAAAAGGCGCGGTACATCAGCGCCATGCCATCCAGAATATAAAGAGTTTCCATCGCTGCGTATTATATCATACGCTCCCCGCGTGTGTCAATGCTGCGCTAAGTCTGATAGCAACGTAAATATGACACAGGAGTTGGTGGTATCAACGCAGATATACGATGTGCGAGTCTTATATTTTGCAGATGGGTACATCACCGTTATTCTGTTGCGCCGGCGTGGCGCAGCAGGGTGCGTTTAGACTCTGTCTTGGCGTAGATGAGCGGGGTAAAACCGTGGCGGTTGCGTACGTTGACATTTGCCCCGTATTCAATGAGCTGCGCTGCAAAATCATCTGCACAGTCCGTGCTCACGGCTCGCATGAGCAGGGTGTTGCCCTCCTCATCCGTCAAATCCGGCTCCGGTCGGGCCTTGAGTATTTTGCGGAACATGCCGGTGTTGTTCTCGTCCATAGCGTTGCAAAGGGCTGTGTATGCCTCTGCGGGGGTGGTGGGTAAGGTGGGTCGGCCGGTGAGGCGGTTGACAATCTCCTGCGCATCCGGGCCTGCCTCCATGGCGGCTTGCAGGGCGGTGGGGCCGCCACGGCGGTATAGCTCCGGCTTGGCGCCGTGTTCCATCAACAGGTTGAACACGGCTAAATCTGCATATTCTGCTGCCAGAATCGCTGCCGTGTAGCCGGATTTATCCATAATGTTGGGGTCTGCCCCGGCACGCAGCAGTATTTTGACGATATCATAGCCGCCGGATTCCACAGCCGTCATCAGGGCTGTTTGCCCGTGTTTGTCTTTGGCGTTGATGTCTGCTCCCTCCTCAATCAGGAACACGATAAAGCTGTGGAAATGCCCGGCAATGGCATTTTGCAGGGGCGTGCGCCCGCGTGGGTCTGCGGTGGCGGTGGAGAGTGCCGAGGGGTCATTAGCGGCTCGCAGAGATTGTTGCAGCAGGGACTCTGCCACGGCGCGGTCTGTGGGTGTTTTGCCCCGTTCTGCTAAAAAGGAGGTAAAGGCAATGGCGTCATCCAGCGTTTTGAGGGGGATGGAGTGCAGGTCTTTGCGGGAGATGTCGGGCAGGTGGTTGGCGAGCTCCATGGCGGCGTAGGTGTTGCCTGCCGCAATGGCGGTGCGCAGGGCGAGGCGGTTGCCGTCTTCTACGGATGCCCCTTGCTCCAGCAAGCGGCGCACCAAGGACCTGCTGCCCCCTGCCGCGGCATATACCAACAGGTTGCGCCCGCTGTTATCCGGCGGCATATCAACCCTGCCGCCCAGCATGAGGCAGGCATCTGCATTGCCGGCTGCAGCAGCCAGCATGGCGGCGTTTACTCCTTGTTTGTTGCGTGCGGCGGGGTTGGCTCCTTTGTGCAGCAGCAGTGCCACTACCTCTGAGGATGCATTGGCCGCCGCCGCCATAAGGGCCGTGTTGCCGTTGGAATCTGCCCTGTTGGGTAACAGCCCCATATCCAGCGCCGTTTGCACCAGGGCAAACTCCCCGCCTTGGGCGGCTGCCATGAGCAGGTCATAACCATCCCTTGTGTGCATAAGCGGGGTGGCACCGCGGTTGAGCAGGGTGTGAAACAAGTGCACATTGCCACCGCGTGCTGCATATAAAATGGCAGAGTGCCCTTTGCGGTTGAGGGCATAGGCATCTGCCCCTGCTCGCAAAATACTGTTGCCTATGGCCTCATTACCCCCCAGGCAGGCATAGTGAAACAGCGGTGTGTCGTTGGTGTCTTTTCTGCCTGCCATGCCCGGCAGCAGCCGTTGCACGGTGTTGAATATATTTTCATTACCGCCGGCTGCTGCCAGCATCAGCATGTTGACTCGCCCGGGGGCCTCCGCTTTGATATTGGCGTTGTACAGGTGCAGCAGGTCATTAAAGGTGTTTTCATCTCCGGCGGCTGCGGCCAGCATCAGCGCGGTCATGCCCTGCTTGTTGCGTGCCTCTATGGGAGCCCCCATGCGTATGGTCTCCATGGCGCTGTTGAGCTGCTTGGCGTGTATACGCTGAAAACTGTTCAACAACTCCTCCTGCTGTATGGCGGGCGGCTCCGCCTGCGGCTGTTGAGCCGTGAGCGCAGCTGCCGCAAGGGTGAATACGATACTCAGTAACACTGTCTTCATGCCCGCCTGTACTTACTGCCGGTTATTGAATACCGCTGCGGGTGAGCAGAGCGGAGGGGTCGGGGTCTCTCTGCATGAAGTCTCGATACAGCGCTGCAGCGGGGCGACTGTTGCCTTGAGAGAGGATGCAGCGGCGGAAATCTCTGCCCGTGGCAGGGTTGAAGATACCCTCTTTTGCGAAGCGGGAGAAGGCGTCTGCCTCCAGCATCTCTGCCCATTTGTAGGAGTAGTAGCCGGACTCATAACCACCGTTGAAAATATGAGAGAAACAGCGCAGGCAGCTGTTGGCCTGCTCGGTAAGGGCAATGCGGTAGTCTGCCAAAATCTCGCGGTCCACCTCTTCAATATCGCGGTTCAGGTATTTCTCCGTAAAGGTGTGCAGCTCCAGGTCAATTTTACCGAAGCAAAGTTGGCGCATGAAGAAGGAGGCCTCGCCATAGTTGCGGGCTGCAAGCATTTTTTGTTTCAGCTCGGCGGGCAGGGGGGCACCGCTCTCCCAATGTCGGGCAAAGCGGTCCAGCGCCTCGCTCTCCCAGCACCAGTTCTCGTTGATTTGACTGGGCAGCTCCACGAAGTCCCATGCCACGTTGCAGCCGGAGAGTGACTCTACCTCCACATTGCTGAGCAGCTGGTGCAGCAGGTGCCCGAACTCATGGAACACGGTTTGTACCTCGTAATGGGTGAGCAGGGCGGGCTTGCCACCCACAGGCTTGCTCATGTTGCCGCACATTAATGCCAAGTGCGGCAGGCGCGCGTTGCCGTTCATGGGGGGTAAACCGCAGCTCAGGCAATCCATCCATGCGCCGGCGCGCTTGCTGTCGCGCGGGTACCAGTCCGCATAGAAAGAGCCCAAGTGCTCTCCCGTCTCTTCATCATGCACCTCGTAGAACAGTACCTCGGGGTGCCATACTTCTACTGCACCCTCGGGCAGTGCCTCTCCCTCTGCTATGCAGGCGGTGGGCTTTTGCGTAAGGCGTATGCCGTATAAGCCGGAGTAGATGGAGAACATGCCCGCTAACACGCCTTGCATGGGGAAATAGGGGCGCAGCTCCTCGCTGTCGAAGTCGTACAGGGCTTTGCGCCGTTTCTCGTTCCAATACGCCACGTCCCAAGGCTTCATCACGGGCATGGCGGTGCCGCTTTGCTCCTCTGCAAAGTGGCGGATAGCCTCTTGCTCTGCCAAAAAGGCGGGTTTCACGCGGTCGTGCAGGTCGTTAATGAAGTTAAGGGCGGTCATGCCCGTGCCGGCCATGCGGCGGGCCGTTACGTAGTCCGAGTATTTCTCATACCCCAGCATGGCGGCTTTTTCGGCACGCAGGGTGAGTATCTCGTTAATGAACCCGGTGGTATCGTACTGCCCCGTGCCCTTATCATTCATGGCGTGCCAAATGCGGCTGCGCAGCTCTTCGTTGTCGGCAAAGGTCAGCACCGGTTGTACAGAGGTGAATTGAAGCGTGAATCGCCACTGCGGGGCCGCCTCTGTGCCGTAGCCTTTGGCCAGGGCATCTTGTCGGGCGTTCTCGCGGGCGGATTCGGGCAAGCCTGCCAGCTCTGCCTCCTTGTCTGTTACATACTCCCAAGCGTTGGTGGAGTCCAGCACGTGCTCACCAAAGCTCTGGGAGAGCATGGCAAGTTTAGTGTTAATTTCTGTAAAACGGGCTTTTTGCTCCTCGCTCAGGTCTGCTCCATTTTCACGGAAGTCACACAGAGTCTCGCGGATAAAGCGTTGTTTTACCTCGCTGAGCTCCGCCACCCACGGCATACTTGCCGCTTTTTTCAGTACGGCATACAATTGCGGGTTCAGCGTAATGCTTGAGGAGTAGATAACTACCTCGGGCATCAGCTCGTTGATAACCTCTCGCACCTCGGGGCTATCCATCACGCTGCTCAGGTGGTGCAAACGGTGCCAGCCACGCATGACTGCTGCGCCCGAGGCCTCCAGCGCGGCAAAGCTGTTTTCGTACGTGGGCTCCTCCACCCGGCAAATGGCCTCCACTGCGGCTTTGGCCTGCTCAATAGCCTCTCGTATCTCCACGCGGGCGCGCGCAGGGGTCAACTTGCTCCACTCTACCAATAATTCGCTGTTCAGAAAAGGTTTGTCATTCATGCTACCTGTACTATATCACCCCTTACCCCCTCCACGCAAGCTGTATCCTACCCCAATCGCGTCATTTTATAAGTTTGCGTTCCTTAATTCACCCCGAAAAAACTTTGTTTTCGAGTTGAACACTGAAGGACCACAGCCCTTCAATATCACTACCTCCATAGGACAATCCCCCCCAAAAAAAACCACTGCGTATGGTGGCGCAGTGGCTTTGGGAGAAGGTGTGGGCAAAAGCTTATTTCACTACCTCGGGGGTGATGTTTTTGGCTTCTCCGTTGACAATGAGTTTAACGGGGGCAGGGTTGGGGGTGGTGGTGGTGAGTTTGTAGGAGGTCACCTTGCCGTCCTTCCACTGCATGTCTACCGTAATGTTGCCACGGGCACGTATGCCTTTAACGGAGCCGTTCTTCCAGGCATCGGGCAGGGTGGGCAACAGCTCAATTTGCCCTGCATGGCTTTGGATGAGCATCTCGCTCATGCCGCCGGTCATGCCGTAGGTGCCGTCCATCTGCATGGGCGGGTGGTTGCCGAAGAGGTTATCGAGCAGGTTGTAGCGGATGTAGTGTTGCACCATGCTGTAAGCGTTTTCCGTGTGCCCGAACCGTGCCCAGAGGGCGGTGCGCCAAGGCCAGGTCCAGCTGCGGCGGTTGTCTCCGGAGAGCCCGCGCAGCTCCAGACTCTTCATGGCAGCTTTGGCAAACTCCGGGGTTTTAGCCATGGAGATAGAGGTGCCGGGGAATACGCCGATGAGGTGAGAGGTGTGGCGCTGGCCCTTTACCATGTTGGGGCGGTCCACAATCCACTCTTGCAGGTAGCCGTCGCGGCCTATGCGGTTGCCTACAAGGCGGTCTCGCTTGTCGGCCAGAGTTGCGGCCCACTCGGCATCCGTGCCGAGGATTTCTGCCGCCTTGATGGTGTTGTCGAAGAGCTCCCAAATGAGCTGTTGGTCGTGGGCGCAGCCGTCTTCTACCGGGCCCCATTCATGTGACCAGCCCATGGGGCATACCAGCGAGCCGGCTTTAATTTCCTTAAGCTCGGGGTGCTCTGCTGTGTTCAGCGGTTTTTTGGCTCCTTTCGGCCCGGTTGTTAAAAGTCCGGCACCTTCGGCACCAATCTCCTTGAGCTCATCCTCCCAATAGTAGCAGATATTTTTGAGCAGGGGGTAAGCCACCTCTTGCAGGTATTGTTTATCTTGCGTGTAGAGGTAGTGGTCCCAAATATGCAGGGCGTACCAAGCGTTGACGGGCGGGTTCCATTTAATCCAGCCGCCGCCGCCCCACGGGTTTTGGGAGATGCGGGTGGTCCACCCACGCACATGAGAGCCGAACTCTGCCTTGGTCATCTCGTGCAGTGGTTGCTCCATGGCACGTATAAAGTCAATGAGCGGTTTGTGGCACTCGGAGAGGTTGGCAACCTCTGCGCCCCAGTAGCACATTTGCAGGTTGATGTTGTTGTGGTAGTCGCATGCCCAAGGGGCGTGCACCTTGTCGTTCCAAATTCCCTGCAGGTTGACAGGCAGGTTGCCGGGTTGGGAGCCGGCAATGAGCACGTAGCGGCCGTACTGGTAGATGGTGGCCTCCAGCTCGGGGTCGGGCTTGCCGTGTTTGCGGTAGGCATCCAAGCGTTCATCCGTGGGCAACTTGGCTACATTTGCCGGGCTTTTGCCCAAGTCTATGCAAAGGCGGTCGTAATACTGCTTATAGTCTGCACGGTGAGCCTCTCGCAGCTCTTTGAGGCTTTTGCCGGATGCAGCGTTGAGAATAGCGATGTTCTTATCTGCCGGGTTGCCTCCCTTCCACCCGGCGGCGTAGTCCATTTTATAATCTGTCGCCAAGGATACCAGCACCACAACAGAATCTGCGCCTGCCACATGGATATAGGGCATGTTATTTGTCTTGTAGTCCGGTTTCATGGCATCCTTAGCCTTAGGCGGGTGGTTATAGGTAACCTCAACATCTCCCGCTTGGCCTTTTACGGTGGCGGTGCCGCCTTTTACCTGCACCATGGCGCGCCCCTCAAACTTTTCGCCATTGGCCAAGGTGCCGCTCATAATGATGGTGTTGCCACTCACGCTGTAATTGACATTGTGATACGGGGTGAGGGCAATATCTGCCGTGATACCGCCTTCTTTGTCTGTTTTGGCAGCGTATACCAACACATTGTCGGGGCGGCTTACAAAGCATTCTCTCAAGTGCCGCACTCCATCTGCCGTAAATGAGGTGTAGGCTGCGGCCTTTTCCAAATCGAGCGTGCGTATGTAGTCTTGTGTCTCGCCCCTGTAGTTGAAGCTGATGTACAGGTTGCCGAACGGTTGGTAACTGCCGAATTGCTCCTTGCCGGCTTTGGGCCCGTATAAATAATTGGCCCCGTTTTTCGGTAAATTGGCACCGCCACTCCACAGGCTCACCTCGTTGAGGTTGACACGCTCCAGCTTATCTCCGCCAAACACCGTGCCGCCGATGCGCCCATTGCCTACGGGGAGGGATTGGCTCTCCCACGCGTCGGCTCTGCCAATGCCGGTTTTCTTGTTGATTTGTAAAGGGTTCACGGCCGACTTGCCCGGTATGTTGTCTGCATGGCTGAATGGCAAGGTGGCAGCATCCACAATGGCCGGTTGTTTGTACCACAGCAATTCGGTTGATGCCGGGGGCTCTGCCGCCATTGCAATGCTGCATGTGGTGAGGGTTAGTGTCGTAATGGTGCGATACGTAGTCATGATATGTTGTTTTGAGAGGTTATCGGCTCTGCAGAGCCATAGATGATTTCCACGCGCAGGGCAGTATCGCCCAAGCGTATAATAGTGCCGTCGTTGATGGGAACTTGCGGGCTGTAGCTGTTGATGTGGTCATCATTCACCTGTATGCCGTTGGTGGAGTTGAGGTCAGATATCACCAGCCCCGTGCTGCCCAGCTCAATGCGCGCGTGCATGCGGGATACCCCGTTCTCCGGCAGCAGTAATTGCACGGTTTCGGGGTCTCTGCCAATGATGATACCGCCCTCCTTTGCCAGCTCCGAGAAACTGATGAGCTGCTCCCACGGTTCACCGTTTGCCAACAGCCCGAACAAGCGCAACACGCCGCCCGGCACATGGTTGCCCACAAAACTGATGCGCTGGTGGCTCCCCCCCGCGGCGTTGCCGGGCAGCCCCTTACCCAAGGACCACTTGCGCCGCAGCGGGTGGTGTATGGGCAGCGGCTCTATGTGTATGGGTGCTTGCTCCTCCTCCGGTATTTGCGTGGCGCGGCTCTGCGGGTTTGTGGCCCCGGAGCGTATCGTGCCCTCCGTATGCTCATCTGCATAAAAGGACTGTCGTGCATACAGTAAGCGAGAGTGCACGCCGATTAGCTGCGCACGCGCCTCCGTGAGCTCGCTCTCGAGCCCCTGTATGCGCTGTGCCAAATCGGCCACTTGTTGCTCCTCTCTTTTGCTGCTATCAGCATTCATGCCCTTATATACTACCATATTCACCCCCACGCTGCAACTCCAAAAATGAGCCCTTGCCGCATATACGAAATGCGAAGTGTAAAGGATGAGGTTTTTGTTCGGCTCACCGCCTAACTCCCGAATCCGAAAACCATCCTCGTCATTAAAAATGGCCTGCGAGTTTTTGCTCGCAGGCCATGTATATTACGTTGCAGAAAATCTCTTTAGTCCATCGGCACAGATTCCCACACCCAGGAGTCCTCGTTGAACGGAATCTTGGTGCTCTGCCCGGCGCACCCTGCCTCTTGCAGGGCTTTCATCACCTTGTCAGGATCCGGGTTTGTATCGCAGGTGCGGAACAAGTCGTACTGCTTGGCCTTAGAGTTTTTGCCATCCGTTACATCTTCAATGAAGAGTACGAAGCCGAAGTAACCACCGGGAATTTCGGAGATGGCAATCTCAATGGGGTACTCCTCGCCCTCCTCAACCTTAAAGGTACTACCGGCAACCAAACCACCGATTTCGCCGTTCCACTTCTGACACCCTGTAATGGAGGTAATCATCTCATAATCCTTGCGCTTCTTGAGGAACTCTGCACGCTTGGCCGGCTCAGAGATAAAGCAGCCGGTGGGGTTGGCCTTGTCGTAATAGGTCGGGGCGCGGTAGCCGGCCTCCAAAACCGTCTTGCGGTTGAATCTCACGGCAAAAAAGTCGTCACCCGTGCCAATGAATCGGAACTTGCCGGTCTTGGGGGCCACCACCTTGCCACGGTATACGGCAAGCCAAGCGGCGGGCTTACACTCCCACTGAGACTCCGGTTTCTTGGGGTCGCCTACCTCGTAGGCAATGGGGCCATATTTTGCACTGGCAACCGGCAGGTACCAGCTGGAGGCATACAACTTTGTCTCAGACTTATAGTACTTGTTCAGCTCGGCCTCGTTCCAGTTGGTAAAGAACTTTGCCAAAGCGGCTATCACACCCACCTGGTCAGACGGCTGTATGCCCGAGGGTGCCCCGTTCTTCTTGAGCTTCAGGTCGTAGAAGGTGCCCTCCAGCGTAGAACCACCGCCATCTTTGGAGCCTAAGCCGTCGCCACCGCCACCCAGTCCATCGCCCAAGTCGCCGGCACCCAAGCCATCCCCCAAACCGATGTCGGCAGAAAGGCCCTCACCCATGTCTGCCATAGAGGTTGCAATGGGCATGGCCACAGCTGTGGGGCTGTTGGTGACAAGCACAGGCGTAGTGGGGTCGGAGGCAGAGGCCTCCTCCTGAATTGCATTCTCTTCAGACGGTTGCTTTCTCGTGGTCTTGGCGTTGGGCTTTGCCTTCGGCTTATAAGACACGAAGGAGGCCGGCGCTGCCTGCACCACGTGGTACACGACGTATACCAAGATGGCGCCACCCAAAATCAAGAACAGCAAGCAAGAGAGCAATGCTGACAACTTGTTGCGCAAAGAAGCCTTCTTGAGGGCTTTCTCCGCGTCTTCACTCATTTGAATATGTATTGCCATAAGCTGATTGAGAGATTAGAATTCGTAATACACACTACTTTTACCACATTTTTTTCCGCTTGGCGAGCTTTTAAGTGTTACAATTGTGTTACAGCTGCTTTTGTGGCGCATTTTTTTTGCAACGTATAAAAATAACAGGCTGCGGGGCACCCCCACAGCCTGTGCATACTCTTGAAACTTCGTGTCTCGTACTTCCCCAGCCCCCATGCGGGGGCGAAATAACATAAGCAGGCGCGTAAGCGCCTGCATGTGAATCATAACAAACATGAGCCCGGAGCGACGGAGCGAAGCGACGCAGCGTAGGCCGACAGATGGGTATAGCGTAGGGCGTAAGCCCGGAGCGAGGCGTGTCTCGGGGTTAACACCCCTCGGGGGGGATAGTGTCGGCCTCCTCGCATTGCTCGTCGGGCTCTATATTATTTTTGATAGCCAGCAGGGGTCGCGCGCGCACTGCGTGCACGCTTGACCACCTGCCTATGCTATTTCGCCCCCATGCGGGGGCTATCAAATTCGGCGGGCGTTCGCCCGCGGATACGATATATTTTGGTTCACCCCGTCGCAGAGGCTTTGCTTACTTCGTATTTCGTATCTCGTATTTCGTACTTCAATCAGTCCATCGGCACAGACTCCCATACCCAAGAGTCCTCATTGAACGGAATGGTGGCCTCCTGCACGAAACACCCTGCATCTTTAAGGGCTTGCATCACGGCCTTAGTGTCGGGGTTGGTATCGCAGGTGCGGAACAAGTCGTACTTCTTGGCGTTGTTGTTAGCACCATCCGTCACATCCTCAATAAAGAGCACGAACCCAAACTTACCACCGGGAATTTCGGAGATGGCAATCTCAATGTCGTATGTCTCGCCCTCCTCAACCTTAAAGGTATTGCCAGCAATCAAACCACCTAATTCGTCATCCCAAATCTTGCACCCGGGAATCCCCTTGATGAATTTGTAATCCTTTCTCTTCTTATCTTTACCGCTGGCAATATCCTTGCGGAAGTTTTCACCATCCCCATGGCCGGATACCCAAGCTGCTTTGGGGTTGCTCTTATCCCAGCGGGTGGGCAGGCGGTAACCGGCATCCAGCACGGTCTTGCGGTCAAAGCGCACGGCAAAGAAGTCGTCACCCGTGCCGATGAATCGGAACTTACCGGTCTTGGGGGCCACCACCTTGCCACGGTATACGGCAAGCCAGGCAGAGGGCTGGCACTCCCACTGGGACTCCGGCTTCTTGGGGTCGCCCACCTGGAAGGCGATAGGACCATACTTAGCCTGTGCCACCGGCAAATACCAGTTGGAGGCATACAACTTTGTCTCAGATCTATAGTACTTGTTCAGCTCGGCCTCGTTCCAGTTAGCAAAGAACTTGGACAAAGCCTCAATCACCGAGTTCTGATTCTCTGCACCGCCCTTCAAGCCGGAGGGTGCCCCGTTTTTCTTAAGCTTGAGGTCGTAGAAAGTACCCTCCAGCGTGGAGCCGCCACCATCCGTGCTGCCCATGCCGTCGCCACCGCCACCCAGGCTATCGCCCAAGTCGCCGGTACCCAAGCCATCATTCAAGCCGATGTCGGCGGAGAGACCCTCACCCATGTCTGCCATAGAGGTAGCAATGGGCATGGCCACAGCTGTGGGGCTGTTGGTCACGAGTACGGGTGTAGTGGGGTCGGAGGCAGAGGCCTCCTCCTGAATAGCGTTCTCCTCAGACGGTTGCTTTCTCGTGGTCTTGGCGTTCGGCTTTGCCTTCGGCTTATAGGACACGAAGGAGGCCGGCGCTGCCTGCACCACGTGGTACACAACGTATATCAGAATGGCACCACCCAAAAGCAGGAACAGCAAGCAAGAGAGCAATGCTGACAATTTGTTGCGCAAAGAAGCCTTCTTGAGGGCTTTCTCCGCGTCTTCACTCATTTGAATATGTATTGCCATAAGTTGTTGTTTGTGGGGTTAAATTTTCCGGTTACGCTCCTCTTATACTATGCCTCCTCCCCGATTGCGAGCTTTTTAGTGTTACAATTGTGTTACAACTCGCGGATTCAAATGATATCGATGCCTTGCAAATTGATGCCTTTCATAGTAATATACGAAAGTCGCACCCCGAAAAATGACAATTTGTAGGGGATACCCTGCGGGCGAATGCCCGCCGAAATCAGAGCCCCGGCGGTGAGGGGCGATATATGGTAGCCCGGTGGTGGAGCCGCTTCAGCGGCGGAACCCCGGGGAAACGTACAAACAAACAGGAACCCCGGTTGAGGGGTGACATAATGCGTGGCTTAAATATGGGGACAAAAATACATATAACGCCTCAATTCAATGCACAACATTATGCCACCCCTGCGGGGTTCGTATTTATTTTTGCATATTTCCCGGGGTTTCCGGCTTCGGTAAGCCTACGCCGTGACAAGCCGCCGCTGGGGCGGCTCCACGCCCGGGCTATTCTATGGTGCCCCTCACCGGGGCTCAAAAATTCGGCTCGCTAACGCTCGCTGGTTCTCCCCCTCAACTACCATTTGTAGGGGCTCAGTTAAGCTGTAGGATGCAAGATAAATGGATTGGGCGATTTTTTGGGGGACCCATTTTACTGATTGTATCCACGCGTCATGCTTATTCCTTTTTTGCAACAAAACGCGCCTCCTTTT
The DNA here is from genome assembly GCA_017399165.1 of Akkermansia sp. Classification (GTDB taxonomy): domain Bacteria; phylum Verrucomicrobiota; class Verrucomicrobiia; order Verrucomicrobiales; family Akkermansiaceae; genus Akkermansia. Next base: position 1,403 of record JAFQEF010000062.1, on the reverse strand, counting down.
CATAAGGAGGCGCGTTGCTAAAAGTATTAACTTAATCGTGTCTGCGCTTTACTTGCGGCGACGGCGTGCTGCCAAACCGGCCAATGCCAGAAGGCTCAATGTGGCTGTGGTGGGTTCGGGTACAGACTCAATTGCTACAAATTGTAAAGCCTTTAAATTTTTTGTACCATTTTCAGAGCTACCCGTTAGCGTCAGCTTAATGGTGCTGGCATCTTCATCTACATAAATGTATTCAAAATCTGCATATGCACCGGAAGGTGTGTTATTAGCAACTGCGGCGAACGTGGGTTTGCCTTGGGTTGCGGTGCCCCAAGAACCGGATGAATACGTATAATAAGTTGCATTTTGAGAATAGCCGGTCCACTCTACCCCATTAACATATACATTCATTGTTAAGTTGGATGTGTCTCCTGTTCCCTTTGCTGCAAGTGCGGACAAATTGTAATATCCTTGAGATAATCCGGAAACGGTCAACGTTATGACTCCCGAATATTGATTATTTGAGCCGGCGATATATGCAGCACTACTGCTGAGAGTAGCTATATCAGTTGCTGATATACCTAAATCTACAGGGATGGACCCGGTCCATTTAGCTTTATCATCTAACATCCCGCGTGACGATCCGGTACCTGTTCCGGCGGTAATAGTAATAGTGCTATCATTTAAGGTCGCTGTTTTACCTGTCATTTTTCCTATATCTTCGGTAATGGCCCCCGATGATACGAATGTGATGTCTTCATATGTACCATATGTAGGTGTGCCCCCGGTTATATCGAATATAACCATATCAGCACTAGCCACCCCGGCCAGAGCCATGAGCGCAATGATTGTTTTTTTCATTGTTTGTGAGTTTCTATGTGTTAGTTTGTTGATTTAATTGCTGCACTGTGCTCAGGGGTACTCGTCTCTTCGCGCGATGGAGTGCTGAGATACCTGCCACATGCGGCAGGTGCAGTATATCTCATTTTGAATGAGATGTCCAGAGAAATTTTTCATAAAACTCTTTTTTTTAGCAACTTTCGTATATTTAAAATGTTTAAATTTGTTATCTAAATACCCTAAAAATTACAAGGTAACTATATTTTATTTTTGTCAATCTTCAATTATCTTTTTTTGTTAAGACATTTTACTTGTATATATAATATTTCCCTTAAATCCCGCAAAACTGCGGGAATAGAGCGTTTTCATCATCTTTTTATTTTCTGTTATTATTTTTGTTATTTTTTTTCTTTCTCATTTACCAAGCTGCTTGATACTATTGAACGCGTGGGCATAATTAGCAATCATGCCGCGAGAGTATAACGTAAGTGACTAATTGAACGACCTTCTTGTAAGTTTATATATTGAAGCAGAGTGTATAATGTTATCTTGGAAATAATTTTTGCAAAGAATCCCTTTTGAGA
>JAFQEF010000061.1 GCA_017399165.1 Akkermansia sp. | reverse complement strand
GTCGGGCTCTATATTATTTTATTCGGTAAGCAGGGGTCGCGCGCGCACGGCGTGCAAGCATTACCCCCTTCCTATGTTAATTAGACCCACAAGGGGGCTTAGAAGTACGAAATGTGAAATACAAAATACGAAGTAGGCAAAGCCTCTGCGACGGCTTGAGATGCTCACACCTACAAATTGCCATTTAGCGAGTTTTTAGAGGTCCCCATTTCGTAATTAGCATTTTTTTACGGTATCGCAGCAAGCAAGGTTTGCGTATACTGATGCTGCGGGTGGTTAAAGACGGCATCTGCCGTGCCGTATTCCACAATTTTGCCGCGTTGCATCACGGCAATGTTATCTGCAATGTAGTGCACCACTGAAAGGTCGTGAGAGATGAACAACATGCTGATACCCAGCTCTTGCGTTAAATCCGTAAGCAGGTTGAGAATCTGGCTTTGAATGGAAACATCCAACGCAGAGACAGGTTCATCCGCTAATAAAAGGGCCGGTTTGGGGGCTATGGCACGGGCTATGGCAATGCGCTGGCGTTGCCCACCGCTGAACTCATGCGGGTACTTATACATGTGCTCGGGGCTCAACCCCACTCGCTGCATCAACTCTGCCACGGCATCCTCCCGCGCTGCTTTCTTGAGCTTTTCGCGCTGCTCCAATGCCTCTGCCAAGGTGGAAAAAATGCTCATGCGCGGGTTGAGGGAGGCATAGGGGTCCTGAAACACCATCTGAAAATCCGTGCGGCGCCGGCGAATCTCCCTTGGTGGTAAGCTGCTTAAATTAACGCCGTTGAGTATAATGCTGCCGGAGGTAAGGGGCTGTAATTGCATAATGGCGCGGGAGAGCGTAGATTTACCGCAACCGGACTCCCCCACTAAGCCCAGTATACTCCCCTTCTCCAGGCTCAGGCTCACATCATCCACCGCACGCACAAACTCGCCCGTGGTTCCCCAAGTATTACGTACGGGGTAATGCACGCAAGCGTTGATGATTTCCAGATAAGCCATGGGCAGATTCTAGCAAAGCGCACGAATGCGGTCAAACAAAAACACGCCGAAGTCAGACTTCGGCGCATTTTTTGAGACTTTAAGTAAGCCCTTGGCTTACCACGGTGTTACTTACTTGGTGGGAGCAACAGTGGTGGTGGTCTCTACGGGCTGCTGCTGCTGTTGCTGCTGCTGGCAGGAAACGAGAGCGGCGGCCGTAAGGGCAAGAATAGCGATGGTCTTCATATTGAATCTTAACTAGTGTTTGATGGTTTGAAGCGTTCTTCAACCAATTGTAGGTTGCGAACATTCCCCAGTATAATGATTTTCCCCCGCTTAGCAAGATAAAAATGTGTGTGTAACAATTTTTTTACGCACCGGTTCAAAAAAAACACGCCTAAGTTTAACTCAGGCGTGCTTGTGTGATCTTTCGGGTAAGCTCATGGCTTACCGACAGCCACTTACTTCTTGCTGGTCTCAACAGTAGCAGGAACGGTGTTGTCAACAACCGGCTGCTGTTGCTGCTGCTGCTGCTGGCAGGAAACGAGGGCGGCGGCCGTAAGGGCGAGAATAGCGATGGTCTTCATAATGATCTTGACTAGTTTTGATTGTTTGAAGGTGTCCCGTAATCCAAGAGTAGGAAAAGGGCGCGGGCACATTCTACACGATTTTTTTGGCCTTTGCAAGCCTAAAATGAGTATGTGATTCAAATTTATTACCGTTTCTTAAGTGTTTATGTTATTAAAAAGACTCATTATCAAATACTTGTATCAAGGTATTTTTTTACAAAAAAATTGTGAATAACTATTCTAAAGGTTTAAAAAAGAAAGCTATGCCCAATGATTCATTAACGTTTTCCCGCTGTTTAGCCGTTTAGCGGTGGGGATAAATTCACCCGATTTACGCCGCTTCGAGCGGATAAAACATGCTGTCCTGTATCAAGCCACCAACGCGCATTGCATACACCCACCCGAATTATAGCAAAATATAAGGCAATATAAGCAAATTTGACTATATTACCTTATATTTTACTATAAATCTTGCTCTTGGTGGATTTACTTTCTGTTTCTCAATAGGAATTCTCCAAATAACGGTACGCTGAAATCCAGCAGGCCATGGCGGGGACTATATATCATACCCTTGCGTATTAAATTTGCACGCATGGGGGTGAGAGCAGTTGCCTTCATGCGGATTTTTTCTGCTATATCAGAGCTTTTACAAGGAGCCACGCATTCCGCCATCGTTATCATGAATTTCTTTTCACCTTCTGTCAGTCTATCGTACCGTACACGGAAAAAATTATCATCTAGCCTTTTTGTTACTATCTTTTCTGCATTGATAACATCTTGCAACGAAATATGGGCATTTTCTGCAACTTTCCATACTTGGTATCCCCATTCTTGCAAAAAGTAAGGATAACCGTGTGTGCGCTGATAAATGCTCTCCAACGCATCCGGGCTAAACTCGGCATTTTCGGACGCAGCCGGAGCTGTCAGAGCTGTATACGAATTTTGACGACTCAATTTTCCGATAAGCGGATATGAAAATAAACGTTCCGCATAGGATTTTGCATCTCCTGCCAATCGAGGAAGCGTTGGCAGGCCCGCCCCAATTAAAACAAACGGTGCTTGCTTTTGCTGCAATTTATGCATGGCCATAATCAAACCGGCCAATTCTTCATGATGGAGCAACTGTATCTCATCAATAAATAAAGCTATACCGGTGTTTTTTACGCGTGCAGCTTCGGCTACAGCAAGAAACAAAGCAGGCAAGTCAATCTCTAAATTACCGGAGTCGGCTATACCGGGTAGTGGATCCAGCTCTATCCCGAAATCTCCGTAATTCATTTTTATACTCCCGATAAAGTTTCTTAATATCATCAGCCCTCGCTTAATCAAGTCTTTACCTCCTTCCTTGCGATCCAGTTCAAAAAGTAAGTTTCGCAAAGCAGGTATGAGCTTTAAACCTAAACTTTGATTCTCGTTTACCTCAAAATTAACAGTTAAGTATCCCTGTACTTTAGCTTCTTGCTCTATCGTGTTCAGTAGCACAGTTTTACCTACTCCTCTCAACCCGGTTAGAAGCATGCTTTTTTCCGGTTTATGTCGTAGTGTGCGCCCTAACAATATGCGGGCTTCTTCCTGCACATCTGCTCGGCCTGCCAATTCATAGGGTGGGCATCCTGCTCCGGGTGTGAATGGGTTTTTTATGGGATCCATAACGCTTTCTTAAAATGAAAATATAGCAAAATATAATCCAAGTCAAGCCATTTTCCTTATATTACCTTATATTTTGCTATATTTACCTTGTATCGACGACTATCGTCATGTGAAAAAAGGGGGGGGGTGACTGATGTCTCTTCACATAAGTCCCTTTTACTAAAACATGCCCTGTTTATAGCAAAATATAAGGTAATATAAGCAAATTTGACTATATTACCTTATATTTTGCTATAAAACCTACTCAGAAACACAGAAATAGATTGCAAATTCAGGGATAATATGAGAGGATGAACCCGGACATGCAGAGTACAGATACCATAGCCGCCATAGCCACCCCGCCGGGCAGCGGGGCCATATCCGTTGTACGCATGAGTGGCCCGCAGGCCACAGCCGTGCTGCAAAGCTGCACCGGCAAGGTAACACAGGCACGGCGCGCCACGCTGGCACACGTGCGTGATGCGCGCGGGCAGGTGATAGATGAGGTGGTGGTAACATACTTTGCCGGCCCCGCCAGCTATACGGGGGAGGATGTAGTGGAGTTCTCCTGCCACGGGGGCATGTTGGTAACCCGCCGCGTATTGGAGCGCCTGCTGCAATGTGGGGCACGCCCGGCAGAGCCCGGGGAGTTCACCCGCCGCGCCTTTGAAAACGGCCGCATGGACCTCACCCGTGCCGAGGCGGTGATGGATGTTATCAACGCCGGCAGCGACCTCGCCCTGCGAGCCGCACAAAACCAGCTGCATGGGGCCATTTTCCGCAAGGTAGAGGCTGCGGTGGATAAACTCATCTCCGTAGCGGCGCATGTGGAGGCCTACATTGATTTTCCGGAGGAAGACATTGCGCCCGACACCACGCAAGAGCTGGTGGACGCCGTGGATGCCGTGTGTGCAGAGCTGCGCGCCCTGCTGGCCACGGCAGATGAAGGCCGCCTGCTCAGAGAAGGCGTGCGCACGGCTATCATCGGTGCGCCCAACGTGGGCAAATCAAGCCTGCTGAACATGTTGCTGGGCTACGAGCGCGCCATTGTGAGCGACACCGCCGGCACCACGAGAGACACCATTGAAGAGAGCGTAAGTTTGGGCGGTTTACGCCTGCGGCTCATTGATACCGCAGGCCTGCATGACAGTGCAGATGCCATAGAACGCGCCGGCATGGAGCGCAGCCGCCGCGCCGGTGCAGAGGCAGACCTGGTGCTGGAGGTAGCGGATGCCACCCTGCCCCCCGCCCGTGCCGAGCTGCCGCAAAGCACCGCCCAACACATCCTTTTGCTCAACAAGTGCGACCTGCCCGAGCACCCCGCCTGGCAGGGGGTGCAAGCCCTACGCATCTCTTGCCGCACAGGCCGGGGCCACCAAGAGCTGGCAGATGCCATTACCGGGCTGTTCCTGCACGGCAACGGTGGGGAGCTCGATACCCTGGCCGCCATCAACACCCGCCACCGCTATGCCCTGCAACAAGCGTTGGACTACCTGGCCGCCGCCCGCACCGGGCTGCTCAGCGGCGTCTCCCCCGAGCTTATGGACATTGACCTGCGCGCCGCGCTGGATGCCCTCGGCTCCATCTCCGGCCGCGTGGATACAGAGGACATCCTCACCCGCGTGTTTGCCACCTTCTGCTTGGGTAAATAAAGGGGGGGGGACACCATTAAATCCCTCGGGGGGCGGGGGATTTGTTCCCCGGCACCTGACTCAGCGTGCCAACACGCCGGGGGTGCCGGCTTGGCCGCAGGCAGAAATGGGGCGAATAGCAATGCGCGAGGCATTCTTGAAGAAGGAGGACGGCAGAGTCACCTTGCGCTGGCCCCCCGGCAGTACACATACCGTGTACCAGCCGCGTGACGTGCCGGCCTGCACCACCCATTTACGCGCCAATTTATCGGGTGCCTGCCAGTTGAGTACCACCTTGCCACCGCCCTCTGCCGCAGACACCGCAGGGCGCGCGGGCACGGAGTCCTTGCACCAGGTCATGGCAGGCGGCACGGCATAGCCGGTGTAGCGCTTGGCAATCTCCTTATGCACCCCACCGCGGTTGGTGCCTATGGAGCGCCAGCTCCAAAAAATTTGCCCACAGCTTTGGCGTGCCAACTTGCGGGAGGCATCCAACTGCGCCCCAATCTCAGATGCCGGGCGGCCGGGGTCCTCATCGCTGTTAATGCGCACACTGGCAATACCCGGCCAAACGGGGCGGCGCGGGTTGATATTAGCCCACCACTGCATAAGGGCAGTAAAGCTCTGCGGCCCGGCAATGCGCCAATACAACTGGGGTGCCAGGTAATCCACCCAGCCCTTAGAGAGCCACTTGCGGGCATCGCAAGCCAAATGCTCGTAGGCATTCACCCCGGCCTCCACACCGCTCGGGTACCCCGGCTGCCAAATACCAAAGGGGCTTATACCCACACGCACCCAAGGCTTAACAGCCTTTACACTGCTGTACAACTTGCTCACAAAAGAGTCTATCGCCGCGCGGCGTTGGGCGGGCGTCTTACCGTCCGATATATTATTATGCGGGGGGTAAGGGTAAAAATAGTCATCCAAATGCACACCATCAATATCATAACGGCGCACAACATCCAAAATCACCTTAAGCACATGCCCCTGCGCCGTGCTGCTGGAGGGGTTCAAAATCTGCGTGCTGCCCGCTTTTTTCAGCAAGCCCGGATTCTTGCGAGAAATATGGTTTTTACCCACCGCCTTACCGCTGATAGTTGCCCGAAACGGGTTAAACCACGCATGCACCTCCAGCCCGCGCTTATGCGCCTCGGCAATGGTAAACGCCAGCGGATCATACCCCGGGTTGACCCCTGCCCCGCTCAGCCAGCAGCTCCACGGCTCCAGGGATGATTGATATATGGCATCCGCATTGGGACGCACCTGCAAGATAATGGCATTGAACTTAAGCTTTACCGCCGTGTTGAGGATATGGAGCATCTCCTGCTTTTGCTGCGCAGCAGACAACCCCGCCCTGGACGGCCAGTCCAGATTAAACACCGTTGTTACCCACACCGCGCGAAACTCCCGCGCAGGCTCCGGAGCATTCTCATTCACCGGGTGCCAGGCCTGTGCCATCATTGTACCCAGCATCAGCAGCAGTAACAATACCAATCTCTTCATATACACCAGCATACCAGCCCCCACCCCACCAAGGCAAGCACAAATCCCGTCTTCTCATGGCATCACCCTCCGCAGAGGAGGTAGTTATCCTAAAATTTCGGATAACTTAATCCTCTGCGGGGAGGAGGCGGACGTCGTAGCCGAAGATGTCCGTGAAGAGGTCTGCCTTTTTGGTCATGACGATGTTCTCGATGGTGAGGTCGTGTACGCCGGGGACGAGGAGCTCGAGGCGGCGGCCGTTGAGGCGGGTGGTGAAGTTGTTGATGCGGTGGGAGTGGGCGCCTTCCATGGCATCTGCCACACGCAGGAGGGCGGCGAGTTTTTGGACGCGGAGGCGGTTGGGGAGGTCGAGCTCTGCGTAAGAGCTGTCTTTGTTGGTGGGGGCACCGTGGCGGTGGTAGCGGGCAAGCAGGCCAATGACCTCTACATCCGGGCGGGAGAGGCCGAAGATCTCTGAATTAAGGATGATGTATTGGCCGTGGCGGTGGTGGTTTTTGGGGGAGATAAAGGTGCCGATTTCATGCAGAACGGCGGCTACGTTGAGCAAGAGGCGATCGTGCCGGGTAAGGCCGTGCAGCTCTTGCAGCTGGTCGAAGAGGGCGGTGCAGAGTTTGCGCACTTGCTGGCTGTGGCCGCGGTCTATTTTGTAGCGGTTGGCCAAGAGCTGGGCGAAGTGGATGACCTCGCGGTCCAGCCCATGGGCATCTTTACGGGTGGGGAGCAGGCTGCGCAGGAAGGCGTGGGCGTACTCCTCATGCGGCAGCAGGATGCTGTGGGGCTCGAACGCGCCGGCGAGGGTTTGATAGGTGACGGCGGCGGGCAACAGGGCGTTTACGGAGGCGTAGTCCACATGGTAGCGGCTCATGCGGCGAGCGTGCGGGGTGGTGGATATTTCTTCCACAAGCTGCTCCAGGGTTTCGATGCCCACGGAGTATTCATCCAGCAGGGGGGATTCGATATGGGTGAAGTCGGGCCCGAAGATGATGAGGGCATCGGGCTCTGTGGGGATGGCACCCTCCGAGTCGTGCAGTATTTGCTCTACCACGCCGCGTATTTGCTCACGGATGACGGAGCACTCGTGCCCGGGGCTGCTGAAGTGGGTGTCGCGGATGGACATGGCGGTGCGGTGGGCACCCATGCGGTAGCCGGCGTAGTAGGTGATACGCCCGCGGTCGAACAGGAGCAGGCGTGTGTTGCCGGGGCCTACATGCAGCACGAGCACGCGTTGTTTCTCAAGCTCGGCGTGTTGCTCGAGCATGTCTTGTGTATTGATGTAGAGCAAGCGGGCCATTTCGCCGTCGTCCAGCACCTCCATGCTCAGTCCGCAGGCGGTGTGCAGGCGGTTGGTGATGCTGTCCATGTTGTTGACGTTGAGCAGCACGTTGGTGGCCAGCAGGCGCACGGGTACCTCGCCCGCGCGGCGGTACTCTTGCAGCAGGTTGTTAAAGCCCAGCACAATTTGCACGCAGCGGTCCATGGTCTCTCGAGAGATGCTGCCGTTGCGGAAGATATCCTCTGCCAAGGCCAGCGGTTGAGAGAGTACATCGAGCACGCGCAGCTCATCCCCCTGCTCCTCTGCCACCATCATGGAGACAGAGCTTGCCCCCATAAAGATGACTGCCTGCACCAAACCGGGTGCTGCTTGTGGATGCTCTGCCTTAACGCTGCCGCTGTTTTTGCTCATGCTGTTTATACTACCCTGCCCCACCCCGCATTGCAAGCATGTTTCACGTTTCAAACGTAAAAAATCGTGCCGCCCCGCGGGGCAGGGGTATATATGCAAAGCTAAGCCTTACTTATGGAGGCTTACATGATGAAATGGGTGTACACCGGTTTTTCTTGCACCGGGGGGAGAATGCCTGCGGCGGCAGCGGCCTCTTTGCAGCGCAGGTGGTATACCATGTTTCGGGCAACGTAGCGCAGGTTTTGGAGGCCCTCGGCATCCTTACGCACGTCGTCCGGGGTGAAGCCATGCACCATGTTCCAGTAGCGGCCGGAGATGATGGGCATTTGCGAGATGGTGAAATACTTTTGAATTTGGTCCAACGTGGCAGTGGTGCCGGCACGGCGGGCGGATGCCACGGCAGCAGCGGGTTTGTGGGCAAAGCTGTTGAAACCGCCCACGTAGTCGGAGAAGAAGGCGCGGTCCAAAAATGCCACGAGCGAGCCACTTGCAGAGGCATAATGCACGGGGGAGCCGATGACGTAGGCATCATACCCGCGGGCGAGCTCCACAAACTCGTTCACTTTATCATTGATAATGCAGCGTTTGGCGCGGGCGCAGCCACGGCAGGCGCGGCAGGGGGCGATGGGGTCCGCCCCGATGTGGTAGATGAGGGTCTCTGCCCCCTCTGCCTCGAAGGTGGCCGCCATTTCTGCAAGGGCGGTGTAGGTGCAGCCATCCGGCCGCGGGGAGCCATTTACTAACAGAATTTTCATATTCGGAAGAGAGAGAAAAATCGGCCCGCCACCAAGAGCGCAGCGGGCCGATATGGGTTAAGGTTGAGTGAGGTTACTTGGCTTTTTCCTCAAGTTTTTGCTTCACCAGGGCCTCAATCTCCGCGTAGAGGGCCTCGTTGGTACGCAGGGTTTCCTTGGCGGCGTCTCGCCCTTGGGCAAGCTGGCTGCCGTTGTAGCTGAACCAGGAGCCGCGTTTCTGGATGACATCGTACTCCAGCGCAAGGTCGATAAGGCTGCCCACGGAGGAGATACCCTCGTTGTACATGATGTCAAACTCACACTCTGTGAAGGGCGGTGCCACTTTGTTTTTAACCACCTTGAGCTTGGTGCGGTTGCCGGACACCGTGCCGTCTGCACCTTTAATCTGGCCGATACGACGAATATCGCAACGAACAGAGGCATAGAACTTAAGGGCGCGGCCACCGGGTGTGGTCTCGGGGTTGCCGAACATGACACCGATTTTCTCACGAATCTGGTTGGTAAAGATGCAGATGGTTCGGGCTTTGGCAATGAGGGAGGTGAGCTTGCGCAGCGCAGCGCTCATAAGGCGGGCTTGGGCACCCACGGTGCTGTCGCCGATATCGCCCTCGAGCTCCTGCTTGGTGACAAGGGCTGCCACGGAGTCCACCACAATCACATCTATGGCGTTGGAGCGTACCAAGGCCTCGCAAATTTGCAGGGCTTCTTCACCGCTGTTGGGTTGGGATACCAGCAAATCATCCAAGTTCACACCCAATTTGGCGGCGTAGGCGGGGTCCAAAGCGTGCTCCACATCAATGAATGCGGCCAAGCCACCGGCACGCTGGGCTTGGGCTATCACGGTGAGGGTAAGCGTGGTTTTACCGGAGGACTCGGGGCCAAACACCTCCACAATACGCCCGCGGGGGAAACCGCCTGCACCCAATGCGCGGTCTATCAGCAAATTACCCGTGGGTATCACCTCTACCTCCATGGTCTTTTTATCGCCGAGCCGCATGATGGCGTTCTCGCCGAAGTCTTTCTGTATCTGGAGCATGGCGGCATCCAACGCACGCTGGCGTTGGGCCATCATCTTCTCCTGGTCGGGAAAAAGTTCTTTACTCATATCATTTGCCAGATTACCCGTTAGCCCCTGCTCTTGCAAGCTCAAAATCTGGCAGTAGAAAAAAAGATTCTCTGCAAAGCACGCGCCGAAAATGATATCTTATGATTTTTGTGGCTTATTTGTTTTCAAAATTCTTCCTGAGTGCTTTAAGAGCTGCTTCATTCCCCTGCGCGGCTGCCTTATTTTGCGAATTGCAATTTGGGCATCTCTAAAAACTCGACAAATGGCAATTTGTAGGGATGGCGAGCCGTAGGCGAGCGGAATTTTGTAAGCCCCGCTCTGCGGGGCGTCATTTTATTTAGCGAGTGGTGCAGCGAGCCAACGGCGAGCGAAACCACTCGAACCGATAAATAATACACCGAACCCGTGAAACGGGTGATAGTTAAGTTCGATTCCGAGTTGCCCCCTATGCTTATGTGCTCAGATTTTCATAGCGTTTTTTTATTATCTATCTCTAAGGATTTTAACATGACTTAAGTGTCACCCGTTTCACGGGTTCCCTTTATAATTAATTAATTCGAGTGGTTGCGCCGCTGCGCGGCTCCACCACTCGCTATTTGAAATGTCGCCCGCTTCACGGGCTCAAAAAGTCGGCTCGTTAACGCTCGCGGGGGCTCCCCCACAACTACCAATTTGTGGGGGACCCGGAGTTTTTAGAGATGCCCAATTTACAAAGTATCAGCAATGCTTGAGCCCAACTTGTCTATCCTCAGGCGCAAACCTGCTATCTCAACACTTTGTACCTTGTACTTCCTATTAATCAGCTCTTTTCACAGGCTTTACCGGTGCTGCGTTCGGTTTAACGGGCGTGATATGAATAACGCTTTCATCCGGGTGGGCAAGGCCTTTATCGCGGGCCATGGCCTCATTGAACTCGGGGTCGCGCTCCAAGGCGGTGCAAATGTCTCGCTGGCGTTTTTCCTCTGCAAGGGTAGCTTGCAATTCCAGGAGTCGGCGGTCGCGCTCCTGCTCGGCGGCGCGCAAATCCAGCATGGGCAACAGCACAACGGTAAGCCCTAAAAAGGCCACAAAACAAAGCATGATAACGCCGGACACGAAGAGCAGGCGGCGTATCCCCACCGAGCGTGTGGTGCGGTGCTGCTCTCTGGCATCCAGGCTGTGAAAGGCTCTACCGTTGCTGAACAGGCTCATGATAGCGGGTAACGGGGTTATTTATTGCGCTCTGCAAAGGGTACGAAACGCCCACGGCGAGCCAGCACAAGAATATGCATGCGCTGCTGTTTGCCGCGAGAGGAAGCCGGCACCGGGGTGGTGCTTATCTCAAACCCGGCACGCATGAGGGTGGACTCTAGGCGCTTATCCCGGCGTGCTACGGTGATGGCCAGTAAGCTGCCGCCTTTAAGGGCATTGAAATAGGCTTGGGCATCTGCCACACTCAGCTCGCAGCGGGCATGTACATGGCGCAGCAAGATGGCATGCAGGGAGCCCGTGCGCTTGCGGCATAAATCTGCCGCATGGGCAATCTCGGGTTGCACGCGGGGGTCTGCCCACAGGGGGGCGTTCTCGCTGTACTGGCGGTTCCACTCTACTACGGCGGCTACGGGCTCTGCCACAATGAAGCGTGCTTTCTCTCGGCGCAGGCAATCCATGGCCTTGGCCAAGCCATAGCCCAAGCCCACACCGGCTATCATAATTTGCGGCTGGGCGGCTCGTGTAATGGGGGCTGTGGCCATCTCTGCCATAGACTCCTCACTGCCGTGGGTAAAAGAAGAGGCGCAGGGCAGACCGTCGTGCTGCAAGGATAACTCCCCGTCTCGCTCCCACAGCTCCCATACGCTGCCGTCCTCCATCTTCTGTTCACCTAATTTGTTGAGTGGCTTCATGCCGCTCAGTATACAACAGCTTTAACAGAATAGCAAGCCAAACGTATTGACGCATTGACAGATTCATACGTGTCCCAAAGATTTGGGACACGTTGATTTACAAATTGGGGACCTCGAAAAACTCGCCAAATGGCGATTTGTAGGGGGGGGATGGCGAGCCGTAGGCGAGGGGAATCCTCACGCCCCTGCACACATACTCTGTTTTTTGACGCTTCCCCCTCTTGTTATCTCATAGGCGGTATTTTTTTAGCATTTTTTCTTATGTTTTATGCAAAAAGTAAACACAAAACTTAAGAAAAGTCGCTTTTTTTCTTATGTTTTTTCTATTTTGTTGAGTTTTTTATTTACTTTTTTAGCCCGGACGTGGAGCCGCTAAAGCGGCTGCACCCCTGCCTATGCGGGGCTTTGAGAATTCCGCTCGCCTACGGCTTACTATCTCCCCCTACCAATTTCCATCTATCGTACAGCGCCTTTCCAAAATAACTCTGCTTCTTTTCTGCCGGTTGGTGTTATATAACGGCTGCGGAGCAGGGAGGTATCGCGGTGCCCCATCTCCAGCTGCAGCTCCGGTAAATTGCGAAACATAGCGGCATGGTATGAGGCGAAGGTGTGCCTGCAAATATCCGGCACCCAGTGGCGAAAACCGGCTGCCCGCCGTAAAGCTTTCCATTTACGTTTCCAGTTACGGGGTATGCAGCAGTCCCTCTTACAAATACCCCGCATGCCCCGTAGGGGTACAGCGCGTCCGCCCCCGGTCTTGCTGGTATGAGGGCGTATGATGACTTGCCCCTCCTCCCAGTTAATATCCCCGGGTTGCAGGCGGCTCACCTCTGCCGGCCGAATACCACCATAAAGCATTAAACTCAGTGAAAAACGCATATCCTTAAACTTAGGGCTATTGGCAGCTTGGTGCAGTTTCTCTACCTCCTCCGTAGTTAGTGGCTCAATGGGCTTTTCCTGTATCGTGGGTACCTCGATGCGCGAAACCGGGTTGCTATCCACCCATTCATTACGTATCCCAAAGTTGAAGATGCTGCTTAATACAGCACGTCCCTTTTTATAACTGCTCGGGCTGTTGCCGAAGGCGGTGGAGAGCATCCTCTTGCAATCTGCCGTTGTAAATGAGCGCAGATGCTTTTGAGCCCAATCTTCTACACGCAAAATACGCCGCACAAAATGCCGCAAATCTCGTCTTGTGGTAGGGCGCAGCCCTTTGCGTGCCTCCACGCTTGCCCAGGCGGCTTCCTGTAAGGTTACGGTGTGCTCTTGTTGCTCCAGCATTTTGAGCCCGGCGTATAAAACTTGCTGTGCTCTTTCTGTTATTCCGTGTCCCGATGCTTCGCGCAGCTTAGCCATTTGTACCGTTGCACAGGCAACCTGCGCAGCTTCTACTATCGGCACACCCGTGCTTTTCAGCAGCTCCAAGGCTGCTATCTCTTCTCGTGTTATTCTCAAATGACCATGTGATATCAACTGCTTATTTTTCTTCTTCTTTATTTTCATAGTTTTATGTGGTGTTCTTCTTTTTGAATGCTGAGGCAAGCATAAAAGTTGAAAGTAGTTGATATTTTTCTTTTTTGCTGAAAAAATAAACAAAAAAATAGAATTCTTTTTTCTTTCTTTAAAAAAATAATAAACTAATTCTAAAACAGATAGAGTGTCTCCAGCATTCAAAATGCTGTACACTTGCGGCGTTAACTCAAAAAAATACATTATGAAAATCTCTCACACTTTTTTGTTTGCTGCATTGTGCTGTGCAACATACCAATCTTTTGCCGCTACAACCCCGGAAGGTGCTTCCTATACATACAGTGGCTCTGATCCTCTCATACGTAATGCCGCAGCAGATAAGTCAACGCTCAGTTACACCAACAACGCGAATGCCTCAGTCGTGCAAATCAAGAATTCAAACGTTGATGCGACCGCTTACGACACCTTTACTGTAACATCTAATAGCCTTCCCATACAGATTATGAATTCTACAGTTAAGGGTAACAATGTTATTTTTGACGGTAAAGCTGTAAGATTACAATCGAGCTCTACGTTGGAAGCCACGAATGTAACTCTGGCGGGAGGTACGGGTGTATGGGATGGTGCACAAGTGATTGCCACGAACCAAGTAACGATAAAAGACACAGCAAACACGAGAGGTGATTCATCAATCCAAGCCAATGTTATTTTGTTGGAGGGCACGGGCTCGATAAAGGATACAAACTTCACGGCGGACACAGTTCGTATCAACGGTTCTTCAATACAGATAGGCGGTGAAATTAACGGTACCACATACAAGGGTAATACTGTTTCTGCAGGAGAAATCAAAGTTGAAAGCGGCACATTATCTCTTGAAGATGTAGCTTTGGGTGACACATCTGTTACTATGGATGGTGGCCTTATCAATATTTTGAGCGATGTTGAGGTGGGTGCGCTTACTCTCAATGGTGGCACACTCAATTTTGATGGTGATTATGTCATCAGCCTTGGTGGAGAGGCTATAAATTTAAGTGATGATGTTGCCATTACAATCAGCGTAGATTCTGTCAACTCAGGTCATTATGTGCTTTTTGAAGATGTAGCGTTAAACTCCGTCGGGCTGGATAATCTGTCTATCACAGTGGTAGATGCCACCGGTGCACAAAAAGAGGTTGTTGCATCTTACAGCAACGGAAGCGTAACAGTCACCATCCCCGAGCCTACCACGGCTACGCTTTCTCTGCTGGCATTGGCAGGTCTGGCAGCACGCCGCCGTCGGGCTTCTCGTTGATTCGCCCAGACAGGCCACAAGTAAGATAATTTTCGGTAAATGTAAATTCAGGCCGTTGCTCATAACAGGGCAGCGGCTTTTTGCTGCCGATAAGCAGCATCATTTTTTTACTGTACAGGGTAAAGAGGGGGGTGTATAATGCTGTGTATGAAACAGGTATACGCATGGAGCCTCCCCGCATTCATGATAAGTTGTTGCCCTTTGCTTGCGCAGGAGCCCGCATTGCCGAGCCCGCAGGCGGAGCAGCAGGATGCTAACGCCCCGCTTGCCAATGGTGAAACACCGTTAACCCAAGCGGTCATCAAAAATGATACGGTGGCTGTACAAAAACTGCTTGCCACAGCCGGTATAGAGGTAAACCGCGCCAACAGCGTTGGTGGCACACCGTTGGCATTAGCCGTTACCCTGGGGCATACAGAGTGCGTTAAACTGTTGATGGCAGCTCCCGGTGTGGAGCTCAATAAGCCCTTGCCCAATGGGGATACCCCGTTG
>JAFQEF010000060.1 GCA_017399165.1 Akkermansia sp. | reverse complement strand
CGAACTTAACTATCACCCGTTTCACGGGTTCGGTGTATTATTTATCGGTTCGAGTGGTTTCGCTCGCCGTTGGCTCGCTGCACCACTCGCTAAATAAAATGACGCCCCGCAGAGCGGGGCTTACAAAATTCCGCTCGCCTGCGGCGCAATGTTGCAAAGCCTTGCATAAGTAACAGATGCAATAACAGCCGTAAGCGTTGAAATAGCGATGCTTATTTGAGAACAGCAAGAGAGACTTCCCATAGCAGTGAGCCGAACTAATTGACTTCGAATTTCGTATATTACCCCCCAAAAAATTTATCTGTCTACATAGACAAAAGACTCTAATTATAATCAACAGCATTACTCTTTCTGCGTTTTCCTTTAATGGCGAGGGTAATGTACAAACCAACAAGCCGCTGCCGGGCTTCTCGCAGATAAGAGGCTTCTCTCAAAAAAACTCGCCGAAAATAATCCGCAACGTTTCTTAACATACACAAAACCGCCACGCAGTTGAATGCAGCGTGGCGGTTTTGTGTAAATGATGCAGCAGGGGGGATTAACGGCTGTAGTTGCCGGGGTCCTGCGTGATGGTAACATCGTGCGGGTGGCTCTCTTGCAGGCCGCCGGAGGTAATGCGCACAAAGCGAGCGTGCTCACGGAGCTCTTGCAGGTTCTTGGCACCCAAGTACCCCATGCCGGAGCGCAAACCGCCCACAAGCTGGAAGATGACGTCTGCCAGCATACCCTTGTAGGGCACGCGGGCCTCCACACCCTCTGCCACGAGCTTGCCGCTGCCGTTTTGGCCGTAGCGGTCGCCGGAGCCGGCACGCATGGCCCCCAGGGAGCCCATGCCACGGTAAGTCTTGAAGTTGCGGCCTTGGTAATGAACCACGGCACCGGGGCTTTCCTCACACCCGGCAAGCATGCCACCCATCATGATGAGGTCTGCACCGCCGGCCAGAGCCTTAACGGCATCGCCGGAGTAGCGGATACCGCCGTCGGCAATCACGGTAACACCGGCGGGGCGGGCTACGGTGGCTACCTCCTGAATAGCGGTGAACTGGGGCATACCCACACCGGAGATAATGCGGGTGGTGCAAATGGAACCGGGGCCTACACCCACCTTGATGGCACTGGCACCGGCGGAGATGAGATCGCGGGCACCGTCTTGCGTTACCACGTTGCCGGCAACCACGGGCTTGCCCAACTCGCTGAGTTTCTCAATAACATGCAGCACACGGCTGGTGTGGCCGGTGGCGGCATCAATAAAGAGGGCATCTGCACCGGCATCTACCACGGCTTGGGCACGTGCCATGAACTCCGGGCCCGGGCCCACGGCAGCACCACAGCGCAGGCGGCCCAAGTCATCCTTGGTGGACTCTTGGAAAGCCTCTCGCTTGCGAATGTCGGTATCGGTAATCAAACCAACCAGGCATCCGTTCTCATCTACAAGGGGGAGCTTCTCGATGCGGTTGGAGTAAAGGATTTTGCGGACCTCCTCCTGCGTGGTGGAGGGGGTACCGGTGATGAGGCGGCTCATGGGGGTCATCACATCTGCCACGGTGAGTTTATCGAGGTCATGCCCATCTACCACGCGCATATCGCGCCCGGTGATGATGCCTACCAGCAGGTTACCCTCTGCCACAACTGGCAGACCGGAGAACCCGTGCTCAAGCATAATGCCCTTAACACGGCTCAGGCTCATGTCGCTGGTGACGGTGAGCGGCTTGGTGATAACGGCATTTTCAAAGCGCTTTACCTTAGCCACCATAGCGGCTTGGTCATCTATGCGGTTGTTACGGTGAATCACACCCAAACCACCCTCGCGAGCCATGGCAATGGCCATGTCTACCTCCGTCACCGTATCCATGGGGGCGGAGAGAATGGGCAGGCGGAGCGGGAAACCCGCGCAAAGTTGAGAAGAGGGGTCGGCCTCGCCGGGAAGAATAGTGCTCAGGCACGGAAGCAAGAGCACGTCGTCAAATGTAAGTCCAAGCTGAATTTCTGCCATAGCGGAGAATATAACGTATACAACGCTTTTGCAAGCCTAATCTGCCGAATTTATCATTTTTTTTGCATTTTTTTGCAAAAATAGGGGTATCGGAAGGCTTAAATATACTTTCTTTCGCGAAAAAGGTGTGCTTTGAGGGGATCTGAGGCGGCCAGGTGGGTGTAACCGATGGCGAGGGCATCTGCGGCATCGGGCGCGGGCGTTTCGGTAAGGCCGAGCATGGCACGCATCATGAAAGCGACCTGTTGTTTACCGGCACCGCCACGGCCAACGGTGGCTAATTTTACGCAGGTGGGCGGGTATTCCATTATGCGCTTGCCATAGCGGGCGGCAGCCAGCACAGTGGCAGCCCGGGCAGACCCCATGTAAATGGCCGTGCGGTGAGATTGCACAAAAATGATACCCTCTATGGCCAATTCATCCGGCTGCCATTGCTCTATGAGTGCACACACTTTTTCATGAATAGCCAGCAGACACTCGCTTTGCGGCAATTTTTGCGGCAAAGACAAGGTGCCGTAATCCAGTGCAACGGCTCGCTTATGGTCGCCCTCTAACACGGCATAGCCCGTGTTGCGTATGGCCGGGTCTATGGAAACGACAATCATGATACCCTGCCCCCCATTATCGCCCCTTGCCTAATCCCCCGCGTTACGCCTGCGGATTCACGGTACCGCAGTAGGTCCAGAGGGTGGAATCCAGCTCTGCCTTAGCGGCCTCGGCCAAGGCCTGCGCCTGCTCGGGGGTTTCTGTAAGCGCAAAGAGGGTGGAGCCGCTGCCGCTCATCAGGGCGGCACGTACACCGGGCTGTTGCAGCATCCACATTTTCCACAAGCCCAACACGGGGAACTTGGTGAATACGGAGCGCTCCAGCTCATTAACAAGTTTGATGCCATCCACCGTTTGGGCGTTATAGGTAACCCCCTTCATGCGGTGGGCACCGTGTAAACCTTTGTATGCAGAGGGGGTAGAAACCCCGAACTGCGGTTTGATGAGCACAATGGGGCTGGTCCACCCCGCGAGCTCGGGCACGGGCTCCACAATTTCACCCCTGCCCGTACAACGGCTGATAACGGGGTTGAGGAAAAACGGCACATCACTGCCAATGGCAGCAGCCATGGCATGCAGCTCTTCCTCAGAATAATTGGTACCAATAATCTCATTAACGGCTTTGAGGGTAATGGCGGCATCTGCCGAGCCACCGCCCAAACCGGCCCCGAAGGGGATATTCTTGGTAAGGGTAATGCGCTGTTTGGCTTTGCGACCATAGGCTTTTTCAAACTCTCGAATAGCTTTAACCACCAAGTTGCTTTCATCGGTGGGCACACCGGGTGTATCACACAACAATGTTGTGGTACGGGAGTTATGAAAATCCAACTTATCCTCCAAATCGAGCCTCGCCATCAGGATATCCACATTGTGGAAACCGTCCTCACGCTTGCTCATTACCTTGAGAGACAAATTAATCTTAGCCGGTGCGCTGTATGTCGTCATGCGCGTATTCTATACAATTTTAAGTGCTTTGTGAAGCTCAAAATCCGCTATGCCAAGCAAATCAGCCAAGGGATACAGGGTAAGCCGCATCAGAAAGTACCTTTTTCGTAGTACAATTTGAGGCGCTCATTGCGGCGTTGCTCGCGGCGCTGGCGCTCTTCCTCGCTGATACTGCGTTCCTCCTTAGGTGCAGCGGGGGGAGCCGGCGGGGCAACCGTGCCGTTTTGCTCTCGCTGGTACAGCTCTGCAATGGCGTGAAAAAGGCGAGCCAGCTGCACGGAGTCATAAAAACGCTGCTCGGCCAAGCGCAGGCAATGGCGCTCAAACTCGGCCTGCAAGAGCTGCAATTCAAGCACTTGGCGCATCAGCACGGCCTGGTCCTCATCATTGGGCTCGGACTTTAAGGAGAGCGCCTTCACACGGCGGGAGTTTTGGTACATCTCCTTCGTCTTTTGGCGTAGGGGGGATGTTACGGCATCTGCCGTAGCGCGGTCCGTTACCCCCGCCATCAGGGTGTTCATCTCACGCAAACTACCGCAAAAAGCCCCTATGGAGTCAGCTACCTCCTGCCCGGCCGGGGTGGGGGCAGCCCAAGCGGTAGTGCACAGTACCCCCGCGCAAATAACAATGGGGCAAAAAAGGGTGCTGCGGTTCATGTGAGTTTACAGGGGGATAATTGTTAGCGAATGAGGGAGTCCGTAGCGTCATCCAACATTTCAAGCTCTTGTAATGCCTTGATGAGCTCTGCGGAGTTGTAGAACTGCACTTTGGCCAAGCGTACCATGTGATTTTGCACCGCCATACCGGCCACACGCATGCGCTGTGCACATGCACGCAAGGCATAGGCATCCGTCGTGGTAACGGCTTTGGCCCCCATGGCGTAGGGGTCATCCATATTCTCCAGCAGGGTCTTGAGCTCTTTACCCACGCGCAGCAGCGCGGCGGACTCCGCAGCGGCGGCGGGTTTATCCTGTATGCGGGAGAGTATGGCGGCCATCTCGCTCATGCACACCTCTACAGCGGTGTATGAGGCAACAGCCGCCTGCCCGGAGGCAGACAAGGCACCCGTAACAAGCGGAGCGGCCATGGCTGCCGTGGTACCAACACAAAGGGTGATGAGCAGTGTTTTCATATAAACGTTATTTAATGTAAATGCGCGCCACCGGTTGCGGTGACGCGCAGTAAAATATCAACACATGCAGCGATTGTCAAGCCAAAAGCATGTGTTTTACTGAGCTGCCTGTAAAGACATGAGGGCTTTGATAAAAGCCTCAGAATCATAGAAGTTGACCATAGCCAAACGCCGCAGCTCTGCCTGCATGGCCATACCGGCTACATGCAAATTATTGCGGCATTGCTCAAAAGCCACCTCATCATCTGCATTAGGCTTGCCCTTCAGCACATTCTCCAGGGATTTCATGGCCAGCATCTGCTCCGTAAGTGCCTTAGTTGCGGCAAGAAACGGCTCTGCCTGAGCATCGGCAGATTCTTTATCCGTTACTTTTGTCAACACGGCGGTCATATTCTCCATGCATTGCTCCAATTTGCCGAAATGCTCTACGGCAATAACGCCATCCGGGCTGAGCTCTGCCTGTGCCGTCATGCTGCTTGCTGCCAAGCCCACGGCTACCATCATCATTGTGAACAGTCTTTTCATCTCTTCGTGTTTATGGGGGTTATTTCTGCTCCAACTTGGGGGCATTAATCAGCTTCATCACATCCTCACCGGGTTGCTCGGGCTTGGCTTGTTTATCAAGCTTTTTGATCTGCCAGAGCGGAAACTCTGCATCGGGCTTAATGTCGCCACCGGTGGCAAGGGAGTAGTAACCGAGCTGCGGATGCAGGCGGCAGTTAATCTCCATGTTGGGGTTGCCGTCTTTGGTAAAGCGGAACTCCGTGGCAGCGGACCACTGCTTGCCGTCCCAACGCCAAGCAGGGCCGAAGGTAGCACGGCGCTCATGTTTCTTGGACTCCACATTGCGGCAGAAATCCTCCACAAAGCCACAGCCGCCACCCAAGCCACGGTTCAGGGCCTGAATACGCCAGCAGCTCAGCAGCTCCCACTGCTTGGTCTCGGGGTCCCAAATGTAGCCGGCAATCTGGCGGAAGTCTTCGCCATCGGGGCGCTCGATAACGAGGGTGCGTATCACATCACCCTCTTTCCAATCAAATACGCGCATGGAGTTACCGCCCGTACCCTCACCACCGAAACGACGGGTGGTAACTAAACGTCCTTTTTGCACCAGTTTGGCACGCTCCTCCTCCGGGGCGGCATGGGGGTTATCGCCACTGTCCTTCGCATCCCAAATAGAGAAAATGGCTTTACGCACATAACGGGTACCATCCTCTGTTTTTTCGCAGAGCTCTTGCACACCAATGTAACCGCAACCGAAATTGTTGGCGGCAAAGTATGTACCGGGGGCACTCTTCTCTACCACAATCTCTTGATAAGCTGCTGTGTGAGAAGGAATAGAAGGCAAATAGCCCAAATGTACGGAGGTACACTGGCGCTTGGCCATGTTCTCCGGTGCCCAATAGTCAGAATAGAGGTCTGCCTGCGCCTGCGGTGCAACCGCAGCCACAAAGGTCACCACCCCGGCCAATATACTTGTTATGGCTTTCATACGCGAGCTATTTTACCACGTTTCAGCACATTATCAAGCCTTTTCGCATTTAACACAAATTCAGCGTGTATTCAGGGCAAACGCAAGCAGACAGGGAATATTTAATGTGAGCGAATGCAAACTATCATGCCTCGCTATCATGCAAGGAGCACGGCGACGCGCCGAAAAAAAGTTTTTTTTGCCCTAGCTGCAAGTTAAAACCCAACTTAACTGTCACCCGTTTCACGGGTTCCCATCTGTTACCTATCGGTACGAGTGGCTTCGCTCGCCGCTGGCTCGCTGCACCGATTGCTTGCTCGCTACTTGAACTGCCGCCCGCTTGCGCGGGCTGAGGCTTCGAGATTCGCCTGTGGCTCGATTTCTACACCCAAACAGGGTAAAATATGCGCCGCGGGCGAATGCCCTCCGAAATCACAAGCCCGCTTTGCGGGCGTCATTTTATTTAGCGAGTGGTGGAGCCGCGCAGCGGCGCAACCACTCGAACCGATAAAAATAAATTTGAACCCGTGTAACGGGTGACAGTTAAGTTTCGCTCATCATTATCACGCCATCCTTTTTACCATTCTTCGCTATTTGAACTGCCGCCCGCTTGCGCGGGCTGGGGGAAATAATGGCGGCTACGCCCTCACAGGGTGAGATTTGCCCCGCGGGGTAGTGATATTGGAGGGCTATAGCCCTTCATGTGAGCGAATGCGAGCTATCATGTACAACTATCATGCGAGCCCTGCGAGCTATCATGCAAGGAGCATAGCGACGCACCGAAAAAGGGATTTTATGGTTCTAGCTGCAAATTGAAACCTAACTTGACTGTCACCCGTTTCACGGGTTCCCAGCTGTTTCCTATCGGTACGAGTGGTTTCCGTCTTCGGCAAGCCTACGCCGTGACGAGTCGCTCGCCGTAGGCTCGCTGCACCACCTCGCTCTTGAAATGCCGCCCGCTGCGCGGGCTGGGGGAAATAATGGCGGCTATCGCCCTTCAGTACTTAGCCCCCCCTAACATCCATACAATTTATTCCGAAATTTATTCCGAAATTTATTCCGAAATTTATTCCGAAATTTCATCTCGAATTAAAATCACACAACGGGCAGCAACAGCCTCCATTTACCATTTTTGCCAACAGCACCGCCCCCGGCAGCGGTGCTGCAGGGGGCGGTGGTGTGAGTTTTATCGCTGTGTTCTACGCTATCAGTTCTCGGAGAGTGCGGCCTGGGCAGCAGCAAGGCGAGCGGTGGGCACGCGGTAGGGAGAGCAGGATACGTAGTTAAGGCCAATCTTGTGGCAGAAGCGAACGGAGGCGGGGTCGCCGCCGTGCTCGCCGCAAATGCCCATCTTCATACCGGGGCGAGAGGAGCGGCCGTAGTCGATAGCCATCTTCATGAGGCGGCCTACGCCTGTTTGGTCGATGGAGGCGAATACGTTGGCGGTCACAATCTCCAGGTCACGATAGTGGTTGAGGAAGGAGCCGGAGTCATCGCGGCTCATACCGAGGCCGGTCTGTGTAAGGTCATTGGTACCAAAGGAGAAGAACTCGGCGGTCTGCGCAATTTCATCGGCGGTGACGCAAGCGCGGGGAATCTCAATCATGGTACCCACCTTGTAAGACACGCGCTTACCCTTCTCGGCAAACACTTGCTCTGCAACGCGGTCAATAACCTCCTTCTGCAGGTCGAGCTCGCGCTTGAAGG
Organism: Akkermansia sp.; assembly: GCA_017399165.1. Taxonomy (GTDB): domain Bacteria; phylum Verrucomicrobiota; class Verrucomicrobiia; order Verrucomicrobiales; family Akkermansiaceae; genus Akkermansia. The sequence continues at coordinate 26,842 of JAFQEF010000060.1, read as the reverse complement.
ATACGAGGGGCACCATAATCTCAGGTTTCACCTCAAAGCCCTCTTCCTCCTGCACCTCAATGGCGGCTTCAATGATGGCGCGAGCCTGCATCTCAGTAATCTCAGGGTAAGAGATCCCGAGGCGGCAGCCACGGTGGCCGAGCATGGGGTTGAACTCGTGCAGCTCTTGCACACGGCGCATGATAAGCTCTACGGGCATGTTGAACTTCTTGGCAATGTCAAGCTGCTGCTCCTTGGTGTGGGGCAAGAACTCGTGCAGGGGCGGATCCAGCAGGCGGATGGTGGCGGGGCGCCCGGCCAATGCCTTGAAGATACCCTTGAAGTCCCCCTTTTGGAAGGGCAGCAAACGCTCCACAGCCTCCTTGCGCTCCATGAAACGCTCGGAGAGGATCATGCGGCGCATGTAGTCGATACGGTTGCCGCCAAAGAACATGTGCTCCGTACGGCAAAGACCGATGCCGGTGGCCCCGAAGGCGATGGCAGCCTCTGCCTGCTCGGGGGAGTCTGCATTGGTGCGCACCTGCATGCGGGTGGCATGCTTGCACCAGTCCATCACGCGGGCAAAGTCGCGGTAGCTTTGGCTCTGCTCGGGGGTCATGGTCTTCTTGATAAGCACTTGAATAATCTCGGAGGGAGCGGTGTCAATCTTGCCGGCATAGACCAGCCCGGCCGTGCCGTCCAGGGAGAGGTAGTCGCCCTCCTGGTAGGTAACACCGGCAATGGTGACGGTGCGCTTCTGGTAGTCAATCTCCAGCTCGTTCACGCCGCAAACGCAAACTTTACCCATCTGGCGGGCTACCAAGGCAGCGTGGCTGGAGAGCCCACCGCGAGCCGTCAAAATACCCTCTGCCGCAATCATGCCGCGAAGGTCCTCGGGGGAGGTCTCCAAGCGAACCAGCAGCACGTGCTCACCTTTCTTGGTGGCCTCGATGCAGCGGTTGGCGTTCAGGTAAATACGGCCGGAGGCAGCACCGGGGCCGGCGTTGAGCCCCTTGGCAATGGGGCGTACTTTCTTGATGGCTGAGGCATCAAACACAGGGGCCAGCACTTGGTCCACCTGGTCGGCGGGTATACGCTTAACGGCTGTCTGCCAGTCGATGAGCCCCTCTCGCTCCATATCGCAGGCAATGCGGAAAGCGGCAATACCGGTGCGCTTGCCGTTACGGGTTTGCAGCATGTATACCTTGCGGTCCTGAATGGTGAACTCGAAGTCCTGCATGTCGCGGAAGTGGTTCTCGAGCTTCTTGCGGATGTCGCACAGCTCTTGGAAGGCGCTGGGCATTACCTCTGCCAGCTTAGCCACGGGGTCCGGGGTGCGCACGCCGGCCACAACGTCCTCACCCTGAGCATTCATGAGGAACTCGCCGTAGAACTCGTTAACACCGATGGCGGGGTTACGGGTAAAGGCCACACCGGAGCCGGACTCATCGGACGTATTGCCGAACACCATGCTCTGCACGTTCACGGCAGTACCCCACTCGCTGGGTATGCCATACTTCTGGCGGTAGGTGATGGCGCGGTCGTTGTTCCAGCTGCCGAACACGGCACCGATGGCTCCCTTGAGCTGCTCCCAGGGGTCTGCGGGGAAGTTCTGCCCACTGCGGGCAAGTACGAGGGTCTTGAAACGCTTCACCAACTCGCGGCTGTCGTCTGCCGTCAGCTCAGAGTCGGAGATATCTTTGCCGTAGCGCTCGTGCTTGAGGGTGTGGATGACGCTCTCAAAGGGCTCCAAGTCCTCGCCCTCATCCTTCTGCACGCCCATCACCACATCGCCGTACATCTGCACGAAACGGCGGTAGCAGTCCCATGCAAAGCGGGGGTTACCGGTGGCGGTGGCCATGGCCTCTACCGTCTCATCATTAAGGCCGAGGTTGAGGATGGTGTCCATCATACCGGGCATAGACTCACGGGCACCGGAGCGCACGGAAACCAGAAGCGGCATAGCCGTGGTGTCGCCGAACTTGCGGCCCACGTGCCCCTCCATCTTGGCGATACCCTCGTGCACCAAGCCATCAAGCTCTGCGGGGTAGGTTAGGCCGTTCTCATAGTAATAGGTGCATACCTCTGTGGTGATGGTGAACCCCGGGGGCACAGGCAAGCCAATACGAGCCATCTCTGCCAAATTGGCACCCTTGCCACCCAACAGCGCCTTCATGCTGCCATCGCCATCGGCGGTTCCACCACCAAAATGATAAACTATCTTGTCCATATCAATGTGTCTCTAAACTTAAAAAAACATTATGTTTGAGGGTTAGATTAACATATCACACCCCCCTCCCGTCAAGCTCAATCTCAGGCTTAAAGCCCTTTTTGTCATGAGCTGATGCAATTATCACTTAGATGTTGAAAACTATTGCCATATTTTATATATAGTTTACTCATCATAAAGAAGAACATATACTCTATATCTAAAAATTCTTAATCACCGAGGAAAAATACTCTGGATTTTATCAAACACTTGTGTTATCATTTGCTTATGAAGAAAAAAATCAGATACGCACCGTTTTTAACGCTCAAATATATTACCGAGGAGCAAGAAAACAAAGTATTTGACCGCAAATTAGCTCAAGTGAAACCATCAGACCTCGCAGAACTGATTTCTGCCTTTGCCAATGCAGATGGTGGCAGTATTGTAATTGGAATCAGCGATTCTAAAAGGATTTTAGAAGGTATTAAACATATAAGCCCCGAAAAATTAAACCTGCTTATTACAGCCCCAAAGGATTGCTGTAAACCTACCCCAAAGCATGAGATAGAATATATGGATATCACCAATGCAAGGGGTGAACCGGACCAACTTCTCATCTTGCATATCTACGCTGAAACTGAACGCATCATTTCTACACAAAACAACTCCGTATTCCTGAGAATTACAGACAAAACAAGAGAGCTTAAGGGCGAAGACCTCAGAATGCTTGAGTATAGCAAAGGACTCAGAAAATATGAAGACGAATGCAGCACGGATGCCACAATGGAAGACCTTGATCCTACGTTGCTGGCACTCTATAAGAATAAGCTTAATGCTACGGAACTTTCCGATCAAGAAGTATTGACTGCTCGTGGCTTCATCAAAAAAGGCAAGCTTACAAATGCAGGTGTGATGATGTTTGCTCGCCATATTTTACAATTTTTCCCACACTGCCGACTCCGTGTTACACGTTACGATAGCTCAAAAATGGAGAGTGGGCTCAAAACAAATATTATCAAAGATGTTAACTTTGACTTGCCTATTCCCTTGCTTATCCAGAAATCTCATGATTTCATATCCAGCATCTTACGCGACTTTACAAGACTAAATCCTGCGACCAGCACATTCGAAACAACTCCGGAATATCCGGAGTTTGCATGGAAAGAACTCATTGTGAACGCTATTACTCACCGTGAATACTCCATGGAAGGTGCATACATACAAGTAAATATATTCGATGACCATTTCGAGGTTATCAGTCCGGGGGCTCTACCTCCCACCGTTACGGTAGAAAACATGCACTATACGCGTTTCTCTCGTAATCCCCGCATTGCTCGCGCACTAACAGATTTGGGCTGGGTACGTGAACTCAATGAAGGCATTAAACGTATTATTCGGGACATGGAAGAAGCATTATTACAAAAACCACGATTTCTTGAACCGGACAATCGATATGTAAAAGCTGTCCTAAATAACAATACAGCCGTACGAACTCTCAGAACTCAAATATCGGCCAAACAAGCAGCCACCCCTGAGATATGGCAAAAACTTGATACGCTGGAAAAAGATATACTTGTCTTCCTAACAGCCCATGCAGGCACCTCAACCAAAGCCTTGGCAGAATACACTAACCGAAGTGCGCCCACCATACATCGCCGCCTCAACCATTTATTAGAACTGGATATTATTCTTGCGAAAGGCTCCTCCCTTAAAGATCCTCAGCGTACTTACTATGTAAAATCTCTCTCAAAGGATAATCAACCATAAATTTTTGAGTAACTTTTGAGTATTTTTGAGCAAAAATTCTTAATCTTTCTTCACAAGAATCTCATTATTATATAGTTAAATCATTTTTCCGGCACTTACGGGTGCTTTTGAGTATTTTTGAGTAACTTTTGAGTATTTTTGAGTAAAAATTCTTAATCTTTCTTCACAAGAATCTCATTATTATATAGTTAAATCATTTTTTTCAGCACTTACGGGTACTTTTGAGTATTTTTGAGTAACTTTTGAGTATTTTTGAGTAAAAATTCTTGAAATAGAGTATTACCATGATATAATTCTCGCAAAACACACACATTATGAAAGCCCTATACCCCAGCTTGGTGCTTGCACTTTGTCCCTTGATTGCCGTTGCAGATGAGATGGCGGATGCCCTGCTGCGGCAGCAAATTGAAGTTCTGAGCCACATTCGCACCAAAGAACAGGCGGATGCGGCAGCAATGCATCCGGCAGGGCTAGAACCACCGGATAACGCCACAGAGGCACTTTATGACGAATACGCCGCCGCGTGCGATGCCCTGCCCTATCATTATTACGGCTCGACAAAATTGGCAATCGCCATGGGGGCAGATGAGGAAGCGGCAGCGCAGTGCGTGCAGCTGCCCGTGCCCGCTACCCCACAAATTATGGCGGAGCTGGGTAAGCGCATGCAGCACAGTTTTGCCCTGCTGCCGGCAAGCATACGCAAGGGGGTAAGCGGTGGTCCGGGCCTCACCCGCGAAACAGCTTGGGTATGCACCGCACCCCGCCCCGCAGATACCGAATATGAGGATAAATCTACCTTTTTCTGCCCCGAGGCGCTCTTGGGCAATAGCACGCTCATCTCTCAAGAGTCAAAGGAGATAGCGGGCAAGTGCTATGTGGTCAGCACCATTGCTGTGTTTCACCGTGGGCAAAGACATGAAATAACGGTATGGTTAGATACCACCGCAGCCCCTGTATACTCTGAAAAAGAGTTTGCCGAATACGGCCCGAGCGCAGAAGAGTTAGACACCGCCACATTGTGCTGCAACCAACGTAAGCTCGCCATTTTGCAGGGGGTGAAAGACCGCGCCGCTGCCGACGCCGCCGCAGATGAACTGGAGGATTTAAGCGCTACCGCCCACAGCACCACCGCAAGCGAGCAAATACTGGATGCCTGCGAACCCATCTACGAGCTCTGCCATGCAGAAGAAGAGCGCTTAGCCCAACAGCACTACTACGGCTCCACCCTGCTGGCAACATACTGCGGCGACCCTTGGGGGGCCTACGAGCGCTGTGAGTTGACGCCTGAAGTCGCCTGTTGGTTAACCTCCCTCATGCAGACGGCGCTGCACAATTCCCGATACAAGCAGCACAAGAGCATACACGGCGGCCCCGGTTTTAGCCAAGAAACCGCTTGGCGCATACCCGCTGCAGCTTGCATCGACAGCATTCAAAACCCCGCCATGGACCGCACGGATGCCATCGATGCCCTCACTCATAACCTGCTGGCCCCGGTAAGCATCCTAGAATGTGAGGATATCACCGGCCCCGGTGTGCTGAATGGCCGTTATTACGAAATCCACCACATGCGCGCGCTTATCGGGGGCAAGGTGTACCACTACGACATTTGGCTGGATTATACAGATGGCCGCCATATACCCACCGATGCCAAGCTGCGCGCCAATGAGAAGCAATACACCCAAGCCCTTGCCGCCCGCCTGGAGCTGCTGCGCAGCGTGAAAGACTGCGCCACGGCAGATGCCGCCGCTGCTCACTACCAAGAGGTACAAGTGCCCGAGCTGCTCCCCTACAAGCCCTTGTTCCCCACAGATACGCCCCCGGCATATAAGGAGATTCAAGCGCAGCTCCATACTGTAAAAAACGAGCTCAGAGAGCAGAATTGCTACCAATCGAGCGCCCTTAAATTGCTGCTGCACTGCTTTACGGATGCAGAGCGCCACCAGGCACAGGCAGCACACGAGCAAGAATGCTTAGCCTGCATTCAACTCTTGCAGCAGGTATTACCCACGGTTACAGACCACGCCACGGCCATGGCCGCCGCCCGCACCCTCATAACCCATGGGGGGCGCAAATGGAGCTCTCACCTGAGCCTGCTGCGAGATCCGGATTTCAAAGAGAAAACAGATACCGCCACTCCCTACTACCACCTACACCGCATCCGCCAGGAAGGCTACTACGGCTCCGTAGACCTTGCCGGCATTTTGGAGGAACGCATCGGCCCGAGCGGCCACCCCTCGCTGCTGCAACAATACGACCCGCATGTATTGCGCTCCGATGCCCTCAACACCCTCGATGCTCTCCTTGAACAAGAACATACGCGTGAGGACAATGAGTAAATACCCATTTGTAGGGACGGCCCCCATCATGTGAGCGAATGCGAACTATCATGCCCCGCTATCATGTAAAACTATCATGCGAGCCCTGCAAGCTATCATGCAAGGAGCCGGCGACGCGCAGTAAAAATGATTGACCACCGCGGGCGTATGCCCGCCGAATTAATGAGCCCTGTGAGGGGCGGCAGCCAATAGGCAGGCGCGTGAGCGCCTGATAACTAACAAAATACAAATAGAACCCCGACTTCAGGAGGGGTGTCAGCAGAAGCGTGGCATACGTATTTACTTCTTCTCAATGCAGACGTGTCGATGTATAACATGCGGAATTTATAAAATCACGCCTTATATTTTAATCCACGGTTTAGCTGCCACCCCGCCATTCGGCGGGGTTCAATGTGTTTTTTGAATAACAGGGGCTTACGCCCCTGCCTATTGGCTGCCGCCCTTACGGGCTCTATTATTCCACCACTGAGCCTGCTGCGCAGGCTCAATCTCACTGTTGCGCCTCGGCGCAACAATCTCACTTGATCTTCCGCTCAAATCTCACTGCGGCGCAGCCGCAATCTCACTTCGCCCCGCATGGGGCGAACCAAAAAAGCGTACCCCGGGGACTTCAGTCCCCCTACACACAGCGGGCGAATGCCCGCATGAAAGGCTTGCTATCGCAAGCATGAAGGGTGCCTGCGGGCACCCCATCAACACCGGCAGCCGTTCTTCATAGAGAGCATTAGCGAGCCGAATTAATGAGCCCGCAAGGGCGAGCTATCATGCAAGGAGCGCAGCGACGCGCCGAAAAAGGGATTTTTTTTTAGCCCTAGCTGCAAATTGAAACACAACTCAACTGTCACCCGTTTCACGGGTTCCCATCTGTTACCTATCGGTACGAGGGGTTTCCGTCTTCGGCAAGCCTACGCCGTGACGAGTCGCACGCCGTTGGCTCGCTACTTGAACTGCCGCCCGCTTGCACGGGCTATTTTACCCGCTATAGGCCATGAATAGGATGATGAAAGGGCACCACGGGCGTATGCCCGCCGAAATCAGAGCCCCTCGCCGGGGCTCAATAATTCGGCTCGCTAACGCTCGCGGGGGCTTTTCAAATTTGTAGGTCTGACTAATTACCGAACGTTATACTAGCGACCTTCAATGCGCGAGCCCCCGACAAAGACACCTACAAAAGGGAAATCGGGAAGGCGCGGGCGCCGGCCTCCAACGAGTACATGCGCTCTGCTGTGCAAAAAACAATGCCGGGGCGCAGCTCGAGCATGCCGGGGGGTATTTTGGTGGCATGCTTCAGGTCGGCAGCGGTGGGGGAGCTACTACGTTTTACCTCCATGGGGTAAATACCGCCGTTCTGAATAAGCAGGAAATCCACCTCTGCCGTACCCTTGGCATCGCGGAAGAAATAAAGCTGTGGTCGAATACCATTATGGCAGAAACTGCGCATCAGTTGGCCGTATACAAAGGTTTCGAGAATAGCCCCGGCAAAGGGACCATTCATCAGGGCGACAGGGTCATGCCACCCCGCTAACCAAGAGCACAAGCCGGTATCCATAAAGTAGAGCTTGGGGGTTTTCGTAAGTCTCTTAATGGAATTGGTGGAGTATGGATACAGCAGGGAAATAATCCCCGTTGTTTCCAGGATGGAAATCCAAGCCTTTGCCGTATTGGGGGACACCTCGGCATCCCTCGCCAAGTCGCTATACACAAGCTGCTGCCCGGTGCGCGCCGCAGCAGACCGCATGAGCTTGATAAAAGCGGCGCGGTTTTCCACTTGTGTCAGTTGGTTGACATCTCTTTCCAAATAGGTGCGCACATATGATTCGAACAACACGCGCGGCTCCAACGCGGTATCTTTGTGCAATACCGGGTAGCCACCGCGCCAAATACGGCGGTACAATTCACGGATATCGCACGCTGTAGCTCCTGCGGCGTACTCTTTCAATGTATCCGGTGAAAACAACGGTGCCGTTTCCCCCAGCCCTTGGCATTCGCGCTGCGACATACTGTAAAGGTCGATTATCCCCACTCGCCCGGCCAAGCTCTCGCTCACGCCCTCCATCAGCTGAAAATGCTGAGAGCCCGTCATCCAATACATCCCGTTGCGTTTGGCGGCATCCACCCGCATCTTGATAGCTCGAAACAACTCCGGTGCATATTGCACCTCATCTATAAACAAGGGTGCCTCGTGCTCTCGCAAAAAACCTATGGGGTCTCTCCTTGCTTCTGCAGCCAAAGTATAATCATCCAGTGTCACATAATTCATCCCCGCAGGCAACACCTCCTCCAGCAAGGTGGACTTGCCCACTTGCCGGGCCCCCGTTAACAAAACACAGGGAAAGTGTGCAGACATGTACTTGACCCAGCCTGCTGCCGTGCGTGTATAATATGCGTCCTCTGCCATAATCTGCCCATATTCTGATGCTTACAGCTTGCTTTGTCAAGCACAAAAGAATAATTTGCAATATAATTGCGGATTTTTCGCAGTATCATTGCGGATTTTTCCTGCGCGCTCGCTACATTTTGTTTATCAGAGCGCAACAAACGGAACAAAATTTTCGGCAATAACACTGCGGAAAATCCGCAATAGTATTGCAGATTTTTCCGTTTGACTCGTATTACATTTATTATCATGCAATTATAAACGGAACAAATTTTAAAAGCATGGAGGGCAGCCTCACCGCGGTGAGCTGCCCTCGTAGGAAAGTATGTGGGGGTGGGTATTATCAGAACACGTTGTCGAAGAGCTCCTCGGGCTTGAAGAAGCGGGCAACCTCTACCTCGGCGCTCTCGGGGGAGTCGGAGGCATGGCAGATGTTGAGCATGCTGTTGGTGCCGAAATCACCACGGATAGTCCCCTTGTCTGCCTTCATGGAGTTGGTGGGGCCAAGGATGGTGCGCACGCGAGTAATCACACCGGGGCCGCTGAGCACCAAAGCCACCACAGGGCTGGTCTGCATGAATGCGGAAAGCTTGGGGAACAGAGGCTCACCATCAATCACCAAGTCAATGATGTGGCCGTAGTGCTCACGCAAAATGGCATCGTCCAGCTGCATCATCTTCAGGCCACGCAGGCGGAACCCCTCTGCCAGTAAACGCTGCAAGATGATACCGGAGAGATTTTTGCGCACGCAATCAGGCTTAAACAAAATCAATGTCTTTTCGTCGCTCATAGTACAATATAAGTTTGTGTGAACATAAATTACACCGTAAGACAGACCTTTGTCAAGTACGAAATACGAAATGCGAAATACGAAGTAAGCAAGGCCACTGCGACGGCTTGAGATGCTCACACCTACAAATTGGTAGTTGTGGGGGAGCCCCCGCGAGCGTTAGCGAGCCGAATTTTTGAGCCCCGGTGAGGGGCGAAAAAAATATCGTACCCGCGGGCGAATGCCCGCCGAAATTCAACTTTAAACATTAAACATCAAAAATTCAACATTACTCAGCCCCATTCTCACGCGGAGAATGGGGCTGAGGCGTGTTTTGCTGATAGGGGGTATCAGAAGTTAATGCGGTAGCCAACCGTACCGTTTACGTTGCTGTAGCCGCTACGGAGCTCGGCGGATACATCGAAGAAGATGGTACCGTCGTTCTCATCACCCACGGGGATGGAGAGGCCTGCACCCAGCTCTACGCCAAAGGCGCCCAGCTCTGCGCTCTCTACCGTGCCACGGCCGGTGCCGTTGATGAGGGCTACATCTGCCTCGGAGGCTCGGTCGCCCACATCCAACTTAGCCAGGGCGCGCAGCTCGAGCACGGAGGTGCGGTTGTACAGGTTCTCGCCAACCACGGCCTGGAAGCGGGCACCCGCGCCCAGCGTGATGGTGTCGAGCGTCTGGTCATCCACATCCAAGGCGGCATCGCTGCCCTCTTCCGTGTAGCCTCCCACGGTGGTGTGGCGGTAGGCAATGTTGAATACGGGCTGCAAGCAGGCGTCGCCGTCCTCGGTCAGGGCGTATACGCGGCCTACCTCGTACATAAGGCCAAAGGCCATACCGTCTGTGTCACCCTCTGTCTTGTAGCTGCCACCGGCGTAGTTCACCGTGCGCTCGTAGCTGCCATCCATCTTACCGATGGTGCCGATGAAAGTGTGCGTCCAAGCGCGCTTGGAGTAGCGGGCAAAGGCGGTTACGTAGTAGGTGTCCAGGTCGCCCTCCAGCATATCCGGGCCATCCACGGTGAGGTCACCGTACATGGCGGTTACAGCCAAGCCGAGTGTGAGGTTGGGGTTCACGTCCACATCAAAGCCTACGGTGCCGCCCCAGCTGTCGAGCTGATAGCCGGAGGCCAAACCATCCTGGTCGAGCTCGCCGAAGTTACCCTCTGCATTTACCCAGGCGTTGAAGTAGGGCATGCCCTCGTTCACCACGCACTGGTTCACGCCCATGGTAGTGGTGCGGTTGCGGATAGCACGCAACTGGCGCTCTACATCGCCCGCAAAGGCCATGCCGAGAGAGGCGGTGGAGGAGCCTGCAACGGCGGCCATGGTCTCATTGGCACCGGCAGCATTACCGGCGGCAATCATCTCATTGACGGCGTTGTAAACATCCTCAAGCTCACCACCCACGGGAGCTTCTGCACCCCACAACAGCTCCGCACCGGCAACGGCGTTCGGGTGAGTTGCAGTATCAAGCAGAGGATTGGTGCCGGCCTTCACACCCTCCACAATGATATTGCCGTTCTCATCTACATAGATGGAACTCAGCAGCTTATCCCATTGTGAGAATGCAGTGCCGGAGAAGGTCACGTGGAGGTCTTCCGGCACCTCATAGCCCTCTGCTGTACCCAGAACATACTGCCCTGTGGCCAGCTGACCGGCACCGGTGGATGCCAAGGTGATATCAGCACCTTCCTCCACAAGTAGATCACCCAGCGTCAGCACATTATCTATACCGTTGTCGGAATTGAGCTGCAGCGTCGTCTGAGACCCGTTAGCCAAGGAGAGGCTACCAAGCGTCAGGCTGCCGCTCTCTGCCACATCGATGAGCATCTCGCCCTCGTTGGATACAGCCCAACCCTCGGAGCCCGTGGCGTTGTCCAGCGTGAAGTTGCCAAGGTTCACGAGGCTACCGCTACCATTGAGCGTACCGGCAAAGTTGCCACCACCCACATGGAGCTCACCGGCGTCGCCGCTGATTTCGGTGGAGGCACCACCCTGCAGAGAGTCGGCATCCATGGTACCACTCAAGGCAATGCTTGCATTGTCTGCAAGCTCCACATCGAAGCCACTTGCATTGCCGGTAACCTGTAAAGCACCGCCAATGGTGAGTTCAGAGCCTTCACCCGTCAGAGTGCCGTCAATGCTGCCATCTGTCAGTGCCAAGCTCTTACCGGCACCTACCTCCATGGCGGCATCCTTTACAACTGTCAAGTCAGCAATTTCAGCCCCGCCCTCAGCTACCAATGAGCCGGAATCAACGGTAAGCGTATCTGCAGCAAGCGCACCGCCCACGGTCAGTGAGCCACCTTTACCCTGAACGCTGATGGTTGTACCGGTTACACCTGTCAAGTCACCGGCAAGTTCATTATCAGCACCCATCGGGTCATAACCGGTCACGCCGGTTTCCAGCTGCTGGTTATTAAGTACTACGGAAGCGCCATCGGTAATGACGAGGTCACCACCCTCTTGGCTATTAACGTTGTTGATGGTGGTAGAGGCGCTCACGGTGAGCGTATCATCCTTATTAATAACCGTGGCAGCGTAAGTCTCGAGCACGGAGTCCACGACCGGAACATTGTCTGCAGTATCAGCGCTGCTGCCTGCCTGATTATCCGTGAAGTATACACCGCTGACATCGCCGTTGATGACCACATAGCCACCGGCAGAGGATTCTTCCGTCAGCTGGGCACGTACGCCGAGTCCCAGCAAATTCGGGTCTATCACATCATTGATATCAATGCCATCACCCACAACCAGACGGCCGTCTGTAATCTGCAAATAGCGATCCTCACCGTCGGCTTCATTCAAAGCAGTAAGCACGTCGGCGTTATTCATATTGAGAACCACGCCATCTGTACCGGCGATGGTCAAATCACCGCCCTGAATCATAGCAGTCAAGCTAATCAGGGCATCACCGAAATTGTCGGTAGTGAAAGCCATCTTCAACGTAGTGTTACCTGCACCGCCCACGGTAAGGTCATCATCCACAAGCAGGGTGCTGCCTTCTGTCAACTCAATGCTGTCGAGCAGTGTGGCATCGGACCCCGTGAGGTCTACCACCGTGCCGCCACCGGCACCGAGGGCAAAGGTGCTTACCTCGCTCTTGGTCGTCTTAACGGCAAGGGTTGCACTATCGGCCTTGGTTGTCAGACCGCGCAATGCGCCCTGCACCAAGGTGAAGGTACCCTCGCCGGCCAGTTCGGTGCCGTCCCATGTACCGGCTAAAGCTGCCGTACCCAGCTGCACTTCCTTCTCAGCATCTACAGTGAGTTTACCCTTTGTGGTATTCTCCCCGGCAAGAATCAGTTTACCGGCACCGCTCTGCTGCAACTTGGCAAAGTCTGCCACACTGCCGGAGATAACGACTTCATCAGAGTAAATGGTCTGATACGTGCCGTTACCGCCGAGCGTTGCGATGATATCACCGCCGGCATTGGCAACTCCTTCGCCACCGAGTTCCATGACGGAACCGCCGGCGCTCATGTCGACCGTACCATCAAAGGCGCTCAAGTCACCACGCAAAGCGGCGCGAATACCGTTGGACACGCGCAGTGTACCGCTACCGGTTACAACCCCGGTAAAGTAGGTATTATCGCCACGAGTGAGGGTGCTGGTCTTCTCATTCGTTACTTCTAACTTGGAGACAATGGTCTTTGCACCCTCACCCTCAACGGTGAAATTAGCACCGTTAAGCTTAAGCAAGGTGTTAACTCCACCGGCAGAGTTACCATCTGCAAAGTTGGTAGTACCCTCATTAGCTCCCAGCTGCAAAGTACCGGCAAAACCGCTGTTATCACCGCTGATACGGTAGTTGCGCCCGGTATCCCCGAAGCTTACCGTACCCTCGCCACTGATGACGGATGCAAGTTCAATTACGTTCAAATTACCCTGAATACCGGAATCCAAGTGAAGCTCTGCCCCACCTGCAACAGATACTGCGCCTGCATACTTGACACCGGCACTGGTTCCATGTTTCTTAACACTGTTAACAGTCAGCTTGCCCTCGCGCACATCGAGAGTACCGGCGTATGTGCTTACGCCATCTGCACCGTTGGGATGTGCCACACGCAGGGTAAGAGCACCCTCACCGGTCTTCTCAATACCGTTGTTCAGGGAAGCCAGCACACCACTGTTGTCGTCAGAGGTTTCTGCTGCTGTACCCCATACCACATTATTCTCAGCATCTACCACCTGAATCTTAACTGCACCGGTATAGTCAGCTGCCAGCTCAGCTTGATCGCTCAGGTCTGTGAAGATGTGGGTCTTGTTGCCCTCGTCATCCGTAAGGGTATCGTAAACCAGCGTACCACCGTTGAACTCAAGCTCGCTATTACCGAGTGCATCACCGGACTGCAACTTGAGCGTACCCTGAAGGTCCGTAGTGCCACCCAGCTCGGCATTATCCAAGGCCAAAGCCACGGTTGCAGCCGTGCCAATACGCAGCACGCCTTCACTACCCAGCTTGATGGAGCCGCCGTTTTCTGCATCGGCAACATAGGTATACTCACCACCGGAGATTTCAACATTAGCCGGGGTTACATCACCACTAATGGTAACCTCACCGGCACCGGTGGCGGTAAAGTATACATCCTGACCGGCAGGAGAGCCGGAATCTGCCATCCAGCCGCCTTCGGAGCCGTCAGACCATACCATACCCTCACCATCAGTATCACCCTCCCATACCCAGCTGCTCAGGTAGCTGCGGCGGAAGATGATTTGAGAGCCTACAACCTCAACCACATATTCCATGCCGGCTGGTGCCTCTGCCCCATTAAGATTGACGTTGAGATCATCTGTTACCAAAGAGGTGGAGGTAGCGTTAACGAGCACATAAGACTCACCGGTCAAGGTGTCTATACCGGTAAGAGATACGGCGACCTTGCCTGTGCTGTTCACAGCACCGGTAACATCTACATAAGCATCTGCACCGGAAGTTGCACCTGTCAGGTCAATATTGAGTGCTGCCAGCGTCAGGTCCTTACCGCTCTTCAAGGTGGAGGGAGCGGTGGAAGTAATTGTGAGGCCGGAAGACGTTACACCGTATGCGGCATTCAAGATACCACCTTTCATGGTTATGGAGTCTGTCACCAAGGCAGCATCCGTCACATTGAAGGTACCGCTGCCGGACTTGGCCAAGCCCTTACCACCGGTTGTAATCGTAGCAACGCTTGCGACGCCGCCCGTTACTACATCCACCTCGTCAAAGTCCACAAAGTTGACCCCGGAGAGGTTGGAATATGTAGCAGCATCTACAAAGCCCAGTTTGCGAGTCCCCGTTACAGTCCAGTTGGTACCGGAGGTCCCCATGTGGCCACCGGAAATGGTCTTACCACTGGTCAATGTCACATCGCTACCAACATTTACCGTCGTAGAAGCCGTTGTCATGGTGGATGCCGTACCGCTATTCGGGCTACCGGCAACACCCTCGGCATAAACATCGCCACCGATAGTGCCACCATTCAGGTTCACAACAATGTTACCCTGAGTCAGAGTCTGACCGTCACCGGCACCACGGTCGATATGAGAGCCGCCGATAACATCACCTACCGTGCATGTGCCACCCTCGGTCTGATCAACCGTCAGGGTAATATCACCTGCCGTCAGTGTAACGGTAGCCGTGCCTGTGCCGTGTACATGATGACCGCCATACAGGGCACCCGTCAACTCGGCATCCGTGACGCTTACGTTGATATCACCGGACACCGTCGTGCTGTCACCCGTAGTGGCGTAAATACCGCCCAATACCAAACCGGCATACTTACCACCGTTGAGCTTCATGTTAACGTCACCCACAGTCATACGAGCCGCATTGGACATATAACCGCCACCGGCAACAACATCTTCAAATGTTACGTTGCTGCCATCTGAGGCAGCCCCGTTGATGCTGAGGTTCACGGAACCGTCGGACTGAATGGCTGTACCACCGGTCAGATAGAAACCACCGGCAATTTTCTTTTGGAAAGCAAAAACGCTTCTGGAGCCATCGGGGTTGAGCGCTCCTTCAAAATCATTCAAATCAATCGTCAGGTTCGTAGAACCGGCGAAATGATGCGTACCATTCTGGCTGAAGGAACCACCAACCAGCACATCGCTCTCACCGCGGTAATTACCACCGCTGGTTGTCAAGGAACTGTATACAAACACATTGGTGATACCGGTAAAGTATGATGTTGCGCCGTGAATATTGAAGCTGCCACCTATCACACCACCGGCTACACTATCGGTGTATACGGAAACATAGGTATTGCCGGTGAAGCGAGCACCTCTGTCGCCACTGTCTTCACCATCGCCGAAGTTGCCGCCCACAACAATACCCACGTAGAGTTTATCCTCATTGCCGGGTTCATCCTTGAGCATCAAGTGAACATCACCGGTAAAGGTGGATGCGCTGGAGCCATTCCAGTTGCCGGCCATATTGCCACCTACAATGGCACCATATTTGCCGTCCTGTGCATCAATCCATACATCTGCTTTAACAACAGAGCCGGCTTGACCACCAAGGTCATAAGCACCACCGAATACGCCGTAGGGTTCATCCCAATACTTTCCTTCCTCACCCAAATTGAGACCGGCAGCCCCGTTATCCTTAAGGCGAACCGCCATCAGGCCATCTTGAATAAAGCCGTTATTGCCGGCAATGATATTCTGGGCTTCGGGCTCTTGGATAGCATCTGATGCAGGCTGTGTAGCCAATGCAGCACCGCCCCAGTTGGGATCCCAATCCGTAGCAACATTGTTGAGGGCATACACCAGCTTGCCATCCTTCACGCTCAGATTAGAGTCCAAAGCCAACAGACTGTCTACACCGGTGAAGATGGAAGAATCCATCAGCTCCCAGCTGTAGTTCATCGTGCCATCCCCATTGACAACGGTGTTGCATTCATAGTCGGCCAACTTCATGGACATTGCGGTTACACCGGTAACATCCAACGCACCGGCGGCCTCCATAACGATGTCCTCCAGCACCTTACCAAGCACAAAGTCATCTGCAAAGATAACACTACCACCATTTGCTACGTTAAGCTCGGTGGTCAGCAGGGTAAGCGTGTTACCGCCGGTATAGTTGAGGGAAGCTCCACTGAGCACATTCACTGCAGCAAAGGTATCCATGTTAATGGAAGCGGCACCCAGAGCTGCACCAATGTTGAGGGTGCTGACACCGCTTACGGTTGCACCGGCAGTACCGGCAATGATGCCGTTAATAGTACCACCATTATAGTTGATGGTTACATTGCCATCCAACGCAGCCTTGCTGCCGACACCATATATATTGTTGTAGGTACCACTGTTAACGTTGATGATAACATCACCCTTCATGGAACCGGTGGCACCACCGTTCATCTGAGCAATGGAACCAACCACATTACCCGCGAAGGTGAGTGCACTGTCATCATTGCCTACCTTGCCCAAGTTGTAGGTAACATCACCCTCCACATACATGCCTTTAGCACCGGTCGCAAGAGAAGCATTGGTGGCAGCATCGTATGCCGCCCCCGCGTTCAAGAGGATTCCTATGGTACCGGCCTCTATGTTAGCAGTCAAATCACCATATACCTTGATAGTGTGCTGGGCATTAGCCTCACCGGTGAGCACAATACCGGCTACAGAGCCGGTGGTGTTCACATTCACATCTATATCAGTATACAAAACAGCGTTGGCGCTGCCATTGCTCCAACCGAGCAAGCCCTGGCCACCTCCAATGAAATTGGTAACAGAGGCATCTCCCGTGATATTGAGCACAAGTTTCTTTTGGTCGGTCTCGCTGCCAAGCTGGGCAACCATACCACCACCCACCTGCATGAACTTGACACCGCTGTAGGTACCGCTCTCCAAGGTAATAGTGGCAGAATCCGTCAGCATGGTAGAATCATTAATCAGCTGAATCATACCGGTACCATCGGCAATGGGCTCAGAGGTAGCAGTTCCGTTCTTGTATACGGCCTCGTATGCACCATCCTTATAATTTACGGTAACATCAAGATTATTGGTCACGAGGGTGGCAGAGCTGTCGTCCTCTGCCATTACCCATGAAAGCTGGCGTCCCACAATGGCCAAAACGATGTTGCCGGACTCATCAAGAGAGACATAAGGCATCAAATCATTGCCAATTGCCGTTGTAAGAGACAGGGAGGAAGCGCCGGAAAGATCCAAAGCACCGATTTGCCCCAAGGTCAAGGTAGAACCGGCAACCGTGGGATCAAAATCCGTAAAGGCAGTAACATCCAATGTCACATCACCGGCAAAGGCAAGTGTACCCTCACCCATATCAAATGCCTCAGCCAAGGTAACCTGCCCGCCCTTCAGGGTAAGCACGGCTCCGTTATCCACACTCAGTCGAGAACCGGCTGCCATTGTAATGCCACCACGCAGCTCCAAATTCTCAGCAACCTGAACCTGACCACCCTCTACAGTGAACAACCCGGATATATAAGACTCCGCATTGCTGAGGATGAGTCGGCCTGCACCGGTCTTGGTAATGGTACCCGCACCGTCCGGATTACCACGCTCAATCTTACCGGAGATTTTAAGCTCATCGCCATAATACGTCACATCAATGGTAAGGGGCTTACGCTCACGCACCTTGATAGCGATAACATTATCAGTACCGGTAGCAGAAATACTGCCTCCGAAAGAATCAAATGCAGCTTTGTCGGCATCAGAAGTCTCTGCAGATGATACATCCAACACCTGAGCATAGCCATTCATCACAATGTTGGTTGTTTGGGTAAGGCGATGAGAAACCTTCATGGTGGCCAGCTTACCCGCTTCACCGGTCATGACAATACTATCGGTTGCGCCAACATCGAAACCAATAGCATCACCAATAGTCGTGTTAACAACACCACCGGCACCAATGGTTATGCTACTGTCAATGTTGGGAGAGCCTGTAGATTGAGTCAAATTCAGCACGCCTCCATCCAAAACGGAGACATTAAGAGAACCGGAAGTTTTAACGATATCCGTAGAACCGGCAGATACACCACTAAGTACAACAGTGGCGGCATTGCCATCTCCCACGGCTACCTCAACACCATTCCCCAAATCAGTAATGGCAGATACATCATCCAAAATCAAAGTTGCACCGGCGCCCTTGATAAGATAACCGGTTTCACCGCTT
The DNA here is from genome assembly GCA_017399165.1 of Akkermansia sp. GTDB lineage: Bacteria > Verrucomicrobiota > Verrucomicrobiia > Verrucomicrobiales > Akkermansiaceae > Akkermansia. The sequence goes on along the minus strand of JAFQEF010000060.1, from coordinate 8,276 downwards.
ACCTCAGATGCCGTAACGGTGGTACCGGCCTCTGCAATGGTGTAAATATTCACGGAGCCACCGCTCACGGTATATACACCATCACTAAAGGAACCGGTGGTCTCCACGCCATCTACCGTCCACTTGGTCACAGCACTGGTATCGAACGTACCGGTGGACGAATCAGTAAACAACTTATACTGGGTGGCACTGAAACCATTGACGCTGGAATCCGAAGCCGACCCCATGGAAGAGGCCAAATTAACTACGCCGGCAAGCGTTACAGAGCCGGTATTGTTAATGGAACCGGCCAAGGTAACGGCAGCATCAGCCCCCTGCACTAATGCACCTTTAACAGTGCATGCACCCAAGGTCAAAGAACCACCATTTACATTAACGGTGGTGCCGGTATCAATTGTGCCACTGAATGTACCGGAGGCGTCGGAAAGGTTAAGGGCAGCAGAGCTCAACCCGGCACTGCCACTTTGCTTGCACACCTGAACAACGCCGTTACCGGTCAAAGATTTCAAATTCACTACCGAGGCATTCAGGGAAACAATATTCTTATCACCACGGTCACCGGTCTCAACAATGGTAGTACCATTACCCAGAGCATTAGAACTACCCAAAACCAGATAAGTTGTAGCATCAGAGGCATTATTAATCTTAACGGTACCGGCAAATGTACCATCGTTAAGGATAGCGTAATCTACGAAATCAGCCCAACCGTGACTGACAACCGAAAGGTTCAACACGGCGTCGCCATCGCTGACCAAATGATCAAACAAATGGCTCTTGGACCAGTTGTTCTGAATGGTAGATTCCCCCTTAACCTTCAGCTCGCCATCAAACTGATATGAACCGTCAGCAATCAGAAGAGTGCTGTTATCAAGTGTGATATCGGATGCAATGGCAGGGCGAGAACCTTTTGTCAAACCGAGTTTTTTGGAGTCGGACAGAGAACCATCACCGGACCAGCCTTCAAGACGCAAGGTACCAGAGTCCTTAACAGTGAGAGTACCAAAATCGTATACTGTACCGGCACTGGAGCCACCATTAATGTTAAGTACCGCACCTTTAATGGTGTTCGTCTCCTCGGCATGTGAGCTGTCACCATACGACCACGTTGTTTCCTCCGTAATCGTTGCAGCATTTGCCACCCCGAAGCTTATAGCCACGGCACCACCGGCAACAATACCGGTACCAACTGTTGTTGAGAGAGTAGCCAGAGCTGCCATGCAAGCCATAACGGCCCTGCGTAATCCCTTAGGTAAGTGTAATTTCATATCTCGTGTGTGTGTAAGTTTAGTGTAAAAAAGCTTGCGGGGCCCATAATTCCCCTAGTTACTATGTTGGTATAACTCATTTTGAATGAGATGTACAGCAAAAAAATGAGCAAAAGGGCATAAAAATGAAGAATTTTTGAAAATGGGGGCAGAGGGAAAAGCGGAGCAAAAGGAGGGGCAAAAACAGGCAAAAGCGGCATAGAGCGCTAACAGTTAGGGCGTAACGATGCATCTCATTCAAAATGAGATATACACTATCAGTAATAGGGGAGCTGTCTTTCCCCATCATCACTTCATCATCAAAATCACTTCTCACTTACACATCACTCAAACCTTTTTCACACCAAACACTTATCTCATTATGAAACTTCATTTACCTAATGGATTACGGAACGCCGTCATGGTTTGCATGGCTGCGCTTACCACACTCTCCACAACTGTTGGTACCGGTATCATTGCCGGTGGTGCCATTACCTACATGCTGACAGCTCAGCAGGCAGAAGCTGAGGTGGTGAAAATTGCTAATCAAGAAGCATTGATGTCTTCCTCGACTGCCTCAGTCGGTAATGGAGTGATTATAAACGGAAACACCGCGATGTTGACAGGTGGCGGTGCGATTACGAATATCACGAGTGATGCTATGCTGTCAGCTATGGCAGGTGGCACGGGCTATATTACTATCACTGCATGGGTAAAGACACCGAAACCCAACGCTCAACAGTGTTATTTTGGTATAGGTGGCCAGAATGACGGCATTAAGTTTGCCCAATATCAAAACTACATGCAGGTGACCACCAAGGGGGTTAGTGATGAGAATTTCACCGGTATGGGGCTGACTAATAATACTTGGACATTGGTTGCCTTCTCCATTAATTTGAGTGAATCCGGCACATCTAAGTGCTACAGAATTAATGAAGGTGATACGGTGGCTGAGTCTAGAGACTTCACTCCTACTTGGAATGATTTAACAAACGAATTTTTTGCTATCGGTTCTGCTAATGGTCATAACGATCGCGATCTTTACGTAGGCATGATATCTGATATCAAAGTCTATTATTCAGATGCCCTCGTTACGAAGGATGAGATTAGCGGGCTTACGGGTAACACGTATCCCGATGTTGTATTGACGTGGAATACAGAAGGAGAAAGTAATAACTGGTCTACAGGTGCATGGGTAGAAGACGGAGAATCATCTGCTTGGAGCACATTTAGTAATGCTGTTTTTGCCGGAGTAGGTGAAACTGTAGTTGTTGATGGCAATGTTTTAGCCGACACGATAAGCGTGACCGGTGCGGGGTGGACGCTGACGGATGCGAGTGAGGATGCGGATGGTTCTTTGGTTGCCTATGGCCTTGTGGTGGGTGATGGTTCAACTGCTACAGATCTGACGGTAGATGTCGGAATTTCTGCTCTTTCCGTTGTTGTTAAGAAGGAGGCGACTCTGAAATTAACAGATGATCAGGCCCACGTGCAATTTACCAATGGTAATTTGTGTGAGGGTACATTGTATATCGAAAATGGGGCATCTGTTACAGTGAGCGGTTGTAGTGGTGGCAATGCCTACATCAGGGGAGATGTAAACATTAAGGCTGATGGTACACTGATTTTGAATGCTACTGATAGTTTGGGGTGGAATTCCGGATCTGTGCCTGCCAATATCAATTTGGAAGGTAAGGCGGCTGAAGGAGACGCCGCAGCTGTTAATGCTAATCTTTCCGTGACGGGCAAGCAAACGCTTGTATCGAACATAAACATGTCCGGTAATGCCTATGTTTATGGCGGTCAGCTTGAATTTTTCGGAGGCGATTTCAATATTTCCGGTGTTGATAATGTCATTGAATCTGAGATGCTCGCCCGAAAAGACACTACAATTACCGTTGCAGATAGTTCATCTCTGGTTATTAAAGGAAATACCAGTAATGGTGACCCGGGCCAAGCAGAGAATTATCGTATTACGAAAGAAGGTGCAGGCGAACTTATTATTGGCGGTACTTTGAATCATTCCGGTGGTACAGAGGTCAATGCCGGTTCCTTGATTGTAAGTGATGGTGGTTCTTTGGGTACCCAGGCTGTTACCGTTGCAAACAATGCAACGCTCAAGATTACAGGTACCGGTTCTTATGGCTCCGGCAATGTGACATATGCAGCCGGTTCCAACTTGATTTACGATGTGGCAGGCTCCGGTCTGACCTTGGCTACAGATACAACGTTTAATAATTTGACCTTATCGAAGGGCAATATTAATCTGGGTGCCAATTTGACAGTGAATGGTACGTTGACCATGGGTCAAGATACCGCATTATCTGTCAATGCAGGCAATACCATTACATTGTCAGCTGTTGAGGGTAATATTATTACAGGGTTGACTGTTAATAATCTTAATGCTGTTGGTACATATACTGTTCTTGCCGGTAGTGTTGATGATGTTACAATTTCCAATTTGTTCTTGTCTGTCGATAACGGTTTTGAGGCAACATATGCAGATGGTGTTGTAACGGTTGTTGCGGCTGAAGTTGCTCAGGTGGGTAGCTTGGTATGGGTGAAAGACGGTGCGGATGAAGTATGGATGAATTCTTCTTCCAAAAATTGGATGAATGGTGAGACGTCCCAACGTTGGACTGATACCTCTGATGCTACGTTCTCCGGTGAAGGAGAAAATGTGACGGTTCCCGGTATTGTTACCCCCAATAGCATCGTTGTATCCGGTACAGGCTGGGAGTGGTCGGGCTCGGGAGATATTGATTGCGCTACAACGCTTACTGTTGGCGATGGAGCTGCGGCTTCTGATTTGACTATCTCAACCTCTGGTGATAAGGCCTTTACCGGAGGTGTGCAGATTACAGAAGGTGCTACTTTGGTTGTGAAGAATATTTCCAATTGGACCGGTACGGTAACAGGTGCCGGTACTCTTGAGTTTGCCACCGGTACAACCCTGACGACTTCAAGTGGTATTATCAATACAATTATTCCTTCCACGGATAATGATGCCAATATACCCGGTGTTATAGGTACGGTTAAGCTTACCAACAACACGGTACTGAGCCATGACAGCGGTAACGATTCTAATTGGAAGTGGGTTCCCTCTGTGGTGAAGTTTGATGTTACGGATGGTTCTCGTTTGAATATTGATGTTAATTTCGACTATAACACATGGGATGCGAGCGGTGACCAAATTGTACGCATTGCCGGTGCCGGCGATGGTTCTGAGGGTGCTGCTGGTTCTGCCGTTTCCTTTGTGCGTAACAAGCATTTCTTGGGGGCATTGGAATTGGCTGATGACGCTACCGTATATGTGGAAGCTGGTGCACAAGGTGGCTTTACGTCACATACCGGTGATGGTCATCTCCTTACCAAGACTGGTGAGGGCGTGCTGTGCTTTTCCTCTGATGTTACCGGTGATATCACGGTAAATGGTGGTTCTATTGACTTGTTCTCACAGGGAAATCAAACCCTTAATGGCACTATTACTCTTAATGGTGGTAAGTTAATTGCCACCAATGGTAACTGGGATAACCGCATCAAGACCATTCAGAAGTTGACCGGTACCGGTGAAATAATTGGTAATAGCTGGAATGTTATCTGGCAGGTTGAGGAACTTGCCGGTGAGGGTGACATTGCATGGATGTCTGACGGGACACACTGGGCTCCCTGTGTCCTGAACATTAACGGTGGTCAGTACACCGGTACTTTGACGGCTGACCGCTTGGCCGGTAAGGCCAGCAACCGAGGTGCTTACCAGTCTGTGCTCCAGATTAACAGTGGCGCACAGGATACTTTCTCCGGCGCTGTGGTAAATCTGAATGGCCAGGCTGGTGATGCTTGGGTACAGCTTGCCCTGAATGCTGATAAGGTAGCTATTGGTGGTTTAGATGGTACTCAATATACTCATATTTTCGCCGGTGCTGCGGCTATTGAAGGTGGCGAGGGTGCTAATTTGTGCATGGAGAAGTCAGCTAGCACAGGCAATGCATTGCTGGTTATCAGCGGTGATGGTGAACATACTTATGCCGGTTCTGTCGGTGCAGGTATTTCCATTGAAAAATCGGGTGCTGGTATACAGAACTTTACCGGTGACATGACTGCCTTTGACGGCGATATAGCGGTGAAGTCCGGTATTCTTAATATGACCACCGGCTTAAGTTCAGTAGGTCGCTCGATTAATTTGTCAGCCGGCTCTACCTTGGGCGCAGCTCTGACGCTTAACGGAGGTTCTCTTACCTTGGATGCTACGGGTACGGCAGCCTCTTTGGGCGACAATACGCTGGCATTGGGTGAGGTGAAGACTGATTTGACGTTGAGCTTGCTTGACACAGCCAATAGCGGTACACCCATTACCCTGTTGAGCGGTATTGCTACCGGTTTGGAGCTGGTTGAGGGTGCTACCCTTGGCTCATACTTCAACTTGGTAGACTACAGCATCATCAGCTCCACGGGTATACAGTTGCTGGGTGAGGGTGCAGACCTGCGCACGGATATTACGGCTGAGCGTCTGTTGGCCTCCAGTTTGAGCATTGATGGTGACAAGCTGGTATTGAGGCTGTTGCCTGCCGAGCTGGTGAATGACCCGTTATATTGGGAGACGGCAGATGGCAATGGCGACTGGAGCGGCCTGAGCTGGAGTGCTCAGAATGCCGATGCTCCGAAGCCGCCTGCTGTGGATCCCGGTAAGATGGGCATTGACTTCTCTGCTGCTGAGGTTGCCACATATGAAGGTGAGGTTATCTTCAATGGCGATGCCGATGCCACCGTGCAGGTAGATGTGACAGCTAAGGTGAAGGAAATGACTGTAGAAAACGGTAAGTACACCTTTGCTAACGATGGCGGTAGCCTGACGGTAACGGACACGCTTACCATTGGTGAGAACGGCTCTGCCGCCTTGAATGTAAAGACCAAGGTTGAGGATATTGAGCTGGCAGGGGCAACTTCTTCCCTGAGCACGAGTGCCGGGTTGGAGGTGAGCGGCAAGCTGACGGCAACTGACGGCGGTACCATTACCAACACCGGCACAGAGGCGGTGACGTTGACCGGTGCGGAGCTGGGCAGCGTATCCCTGTTGGGCAGTGGTGGTTATGTGCTGAAGAATGCCACGTTCTCCGGGCAAGTTACTAATACCGATTCAACAATTACGTTGAGTGGTAAGCATACGGTGGACCGCGAGGCCTTGGCCGATGCCGGGCTTATTCAAAGTTCTGTCGATATGTATACAGATCTTAACGATAGTGTAAGTGCGGATGGGAATGGATATAAAAGCGGGTCCTTTACCACGCAGCTTTTCACAGTTGAAAAGAATGTGAGCGGTGAGGATATAGCTCAATCTGCTTGGCAGCTGAATGATGCTAATAACACCGGGTTGTCAGTGACTGTCAATGATGATGATGATGGGAGCTATACCTTTGTTACGGAAAGCGAGAGCACGGAGTATTATGTAAATAAGGATCTTAGCTATGATGCTAAGGATTTTAAAGACGCAAAGGCCTCTAAACTGGTAATTGAGACAGCTCATGTTGTAATTAGCCTCCAAACTGCGTTGCACAGCACGGAAAAAGGTTATATACACGCACTTGAACAAGGTACAGTTGCACTTAAGGGTGACAATGTAATACTGAATCAGTCTTCATTGGATGCTGCCGAAGGTGCTACGATTACGATAAATGGCTCTAAAGATGACACCTATGTGATAGATGACGGTAGCATCTCGTTGCATAAAAATGTAAAAGCATTTTCAGAAAACGCCAGCTGGAGCGGCACGGTGAAGACCGGCGCTATTAGTGGCGGGCTTACTCCGGTGAACATCTCCGCCTTGGGTAATGCTAACTCCACTGTGGAGGCAGACAGCATCAGCGGTGTTGCGCTGACTATCGGTAACGTAGGTAAGGTGAATGTGCTGGGTGATGTATCCCTGACCAATGGCGACAGCACGGTAAATGATATGACTGTGGAGGGCAACCTTTCTCTGGGCGCTACGGAAGATTCATCAATGACAGCCGATACTCTTACCGTGGATGGTGAAGATGGCATCAAGCTGCAAAATGGCAGTACTGTTGATGCCGACACGCTGACTGTAACGAATGGAGGAATAGACCTGAGCGAGGGCAGCGCAGTAACTGCTGATGAGGCCCTGACTGTGGGTGCCGGTATTACCATGGGTAAAGATGCTCAGGTAAAAGCCGGAGAGCTTAAGGTTGGCAGCCTGAGCCTTGAAGAGGGCAGCACGGTAACGGTGACCGGGGATTTGACCGTGGGCGAGGGCGGCATCAGCTTCGGCGAGCTGAGCGATACCGCGGCTGTTACGGCCAAGAGCCTTACCAATACTGAGTTGAACGTCACCCTCGATGAAGAGAAGATGCGCTTACTGGCTGATTCCAAGGATGACAAGACACAACCCATTGCTACGCTGATGGAGGTGACGGAGGGGTCTGCCGCCTCTATCGACCTGAATGGTTATGGCACCGACACCATCAACCTGCCGGGGCTGAAGTACGGCTACACGCTGACGTGGAACGACACCTTGCTGCAGTTGGGTGCAGTAGCCAACGAGAACTACATGAAGGAGAAGTTTGAGGGCGCAGAACCCAATGCTATTGCCGGTGCAACCCTTATGGATGAGGCTTTTGCCTCTGATGGTATCGGTGCCGGTGGTGATTTGGAGAAGCTTCTTGCCTCTGTAGATAATGGTTCGATGACTGAGGAAGGCATGGCCGCAGTGGCCGGCGCCTCCACCGCTTCTCTCGGCATGGCCTTTGCGGGCGATGTAGAGCGCCAGCTGCGCGCCATACGCAACCGCACCACTACCATGGGTGTGAACCAGTGCGTGGTGAACGAGGGCATGCCCTACTTCAACGCTTGGGTGAACGCAGAGGGTAACTTCGGCGAGCTCGACCAAGACGGTTTGGCCTCCGGCTATCAGCTCGACAGCTGGGGTGGCACCGTTGGCTTTGATGTGGATGTGAACCCCAACCTCACCCTCGGCTTGGCTGTAACCGCCATGTACGGTGACCTCACCGTGGATGG
>JAFQEF010000059.1 GCA_017399165.1 Akkermansia sp. | reverse complement strand
GCAGAGGCGTCGTTGATGTCGACGTTCTCGAAGAGCAGCGTGAGGTTTGCTGCGTTGACGGTGGCCGTGGGAGTACCGAGCGAGGATTCAATTTCGAAATACGTGCTTAGGTTCTGAGCGGTGATGGCAACGCTGCCTGAGGCAATGTACTTAAGCCGGACAAAGCCGAAGTTGTAGCCATCAGCAGCATTGTTGCCGAAAATCATGCAGATGGTTGCCATTTCACCTATGGAAAGGCCGAGAGCAGCTGCCAACTGAGTAGCCGTATAACCAGAGGCAATGCCAGTGGGATTCAGGACAAGGCTAATTAAGCCTTCGCCACTGCTAGCACTATAGGTGAAAGAAGGTGCGGTGAGCGTACCTTTCGAAATCTGATATGCGCCAGGAACAAGACCTCGGTTCTGGAACTCGTTGTAAGCAAACTTCGAGGTGACTGCGGAAAGATTGGCTTTCAGCAGCGCAATGTTTGCCGACACGAAAGCGGCCATAGTAGGCTGTCCATAGGTGACACCTTCCCACGAATGGTTAACAATGTCACGCATTGCGGAATAGGCTGCAGAAGCGGTGGCCAGAAGCATGCGGGTTGTCATCTGTGAGAGAGTACGAGGGTTTTTAACATCATAGACGCGGTCTTTGGTGACCTGACGGCCGTTGAGAACTTGGAAGGTGAGAGACTTCGTGCTACCACGACGAAGGCCGAAGAAAGAAGGAGATTTTGCCATAGTGGTAAATAATTTGGGTTAAATGAGTGAAAGAGTGCCAAGGATCTGCGGCCAAGGCTCCGCTTGCTGGGGATGGTGACCTCCCGGGGTGCATCTATGGGAGAGGCCGTACTCCAACGTCGGCAAAGGTACAAATAAACGTCGACAGGAGCAAATCGGGAGGTAATTGGGAGGTAGTTGGGAGTTACCTGGGATTAACTGATTTTTTTTTTACAAACGGGTCTCTTGTGGGGGTGTTGCCGTTAGGGTTATTTATGTTTATTTAACGCGGGTGTTTCGAAGAAACGGCCGAAATGCCACCTCTCAGGTGGCAAAACGGATGCGCTGAAGGCGCAAGGGGCGCTGCCGGCGAAGACGGCAGCGCAGTGAGGGGAGTGGAGGTGAGATGGGTGTATGGAAAATCATCGAAGATGATGGCTAACGTGCTGACTGACAGAGAGATACGAGTGTTAATAAATGTTAAGATATGTATAAATATCAAATATCTAAGGTCTAATATCAAAAATCTAAGTTTTATGTCAATACTTTTTTGTACCTTTGTAATATAAAAAGAAGGGGGAGCGGATGTTTCACGTGAAACCTAACTAACTGAATATCAACAATTTAAAGCCCAAGCGCGGGGAACAGCGCAAAAAGATTATGAAAGCAATAGTTAAAGCAACGAGCAAGGGGAACAAGGTTGAGGAGTATATTAACAGTTACAGACTAGACCCGAGGCATGCAGGCAGCGTAAACACCAGGGAGATGCGCAGGCACCTCCGCGGGGCTATAGCCTGGATGAAGAATATTGAGGCCAGGATACGACAGACACAGCCTGGGTATCAGATTAGATGGTCGACCATCAGCAAGGAGATTTGGCTGCACTACATATACCACCTGGAGCGCAAGGCCAACAGACACGCCGAGAGAATTGCGAAGATGTACGAGGCCATGGAGACGATTTGCGACTTCTATTTCTTCTTGGACTACGAATACGGAAGTGGCAAACTGGTGAACACGCCGCGCGAGGCTCTGACTATATTCAAGGGCGAGAAGCAGCGCACGGCATGAGGGGCACGCGGCTGCGCGGCGCAAGCCGCGCAGCCCCCCTCAACCATCGTCGGAAGAGGGGCACACGGGCACTCGCCGCCATGCCAGAGCCAAGCCAGCGGGGGGCAGGGGTGGCTGCGGGCAGGGGGCAGGCGCGGCAGCGGGGAGAGACGCGCACCGAGCGCAGGCACACGCGCAGGGGGAGGGCGCAGCCAGGGCAGGGGGCAGGGGTGGCGGCGGGCAGGGGGCAGGCGCGGCAGCGGGGAGAGGGGCAAACCCCGCGCAGGCACACGCGCAGGGGGAGGGCGCAGCCAGGGCAGGGGG
>JAFQEF010000058.1 GCA_017399165.1 Akkermansia sp. | reverse complement strand
CTCTATTATTCGCCTCACTCGCGCGAGGGTTCCCCTCCATGTTCGCCCTCCTAGGGCGAACTATCATGCCCCGTTATCATGTAAAACTATCATGCGAGCAACGCGAGCTATCATGCAAGGAGCGCAGCGACGCGCAGTAAAACAATCTTTCCCCCGCGGGCAACGCCCGCAGGACGCCCCTACAAATTGCCATTTTACTAATTGTTCCCGCGCGTTATATTCCTAAAAACTAAGGGGTATATGTACACCCTTGCCGCTTGTGTGAAACCATCCCCAAAAAATTCAACATTAAAAATTAAACATCAAACATTCTTCACATATACTCCTGCACGCCCATGGCATAGGGTGGGGTGGGGGAGGTGAGGGGGCAGAGCATCCAAATGAAGGGGCGGTTGAACTCCAGTGTCTTCTCGCTTGGCTCCAATGCCGCAGGCACGGCTACATTATCCGCAGACTCACAAAAGAAGAAAACATTTTGCTGGTAAAATCCATCCAACGGAAACGGTGTAGCATCGCTCAATGCGGGGAAGGGGGCGGCATCTGCCTTGGTGAGTGCCCCCAAGCCCATGGCGTGCAGTGCCGGGAACATATCCAAACGCCCGGCAAGCTCGCGTATGCGCGGCAGCAAAATGGTGGCAGGCTTTTCCTCTGCCCGTGCCAAGGCGGTGCGTATGGTGCTGTAATCCTGCGCCGTGAGGCTTGCTGCCAGTGGGCGGGCGCTCAGAATATCTGCATCTGTGGGTAAAATGAGGATGAGCGCGCAACTGTCCGCACCGTCGGCATCTCCTTGCGGGGTATTGCGCATAAAGAGCGCCACGGCTTGCCACTTTCCTTGCGGGTCCGCCACCGTGCGGAAATTGCCGTCCGCTTTCATAAAGGATACTCGGGGGCGTGTGGCATCGGCATTATGAAATACTTTTTCCTCTGTAAAGTGTTGGAAGAAGGGGTAATACCAATCCGCCTGAAACGCCGTCACCGCAGCAGCCAGCATGCGTGTGCCGCGTGGGGCGGAGGCCCCACTGAACATGTGGGTGATAGCACCGTTGGTGTAAGCTGTCACGGCAGAGTTAATCTCCTGGTGCGCCATGGCCAAATCCGTGGAAAAAGCAGCGGTGAAAATGGCCTCATTTTCTCGTTGCCCCGGCTTTACATCTGCCCTGTTGCAGAACAGGAGAGAGCCCTCGTGTATGCTTGCGCTGCTTTGCGTAGCTTTATCGCACAGGTGTAACGGAGCAAACAGCGCTGCATTTTCCTCGGTCGTGAGTTTTTTGAGCTCGTTGAGACATTGGGTTACATTGTTGGGGGTTACAACCAGGTTGCCCGTGGGTATGCGTTTGAGGTAGTATTGAAACAGCCTTACACTGAACTCATCTGTCTGTATGCTCTCGCCCTCCTTGGGCATGGTGATGCGTGGGGCGGTGGCGGTTTGCGGCCCCGGGTTGAACCACTCAAGAATAGTCGGCCAAAAAAGTCCCAAGGCAAAGGATACAACCACGGCAAGAATCCCGAGCCGAATGACGGGCATCTTGGGCTGTTTCTTATCCTCTGCCGTTGTTTCTGCTGTGTCTTTTGTTTCCATTAACTGTAAAGAGAAAGTTTTTCATCCAACTGCGGGCCGGTGGTCACGCGGTAGCGTTCTCCCAACTCTATGGAGGCGCGGTTGCCTAACGAATTGCGGAAGGTGATATGCACGGGCGTTTTACCGCTGTGCTCTAACAGAATGCGTTTGATAATCTCCAAATCCTCCGCATTGTGGCGGGCGGTGTTGAGCACAATCTCATAAAAAGCAGGTGCTTTGCCCTTGCGCTTGCGGCTGCCGGCATCCAGCAGCTCCAACCCGCGGGCAGATACTTTTTTGCCCCCCGTCTTTTCGTCCTCCGATATACCGGCCCGGAACTTGATGAAACTGCCCTCTTGCAGCAGCCCCTCCACCGCCAGAGCCTTGGTGAAGTTGTCACCCCACACCAGGGCCTCTGTGCTACCGGTAAAGTCTTCCACCGTGATAATGGCAAACTTTTGCCCGTTCTTGGATACTTTGATGGCAACGCCACGCAGCATACCGGCCATCTCGTGCGGGCCGCGTATGTCATCCGCCGTTAAGTCGGGCAGGGTACCGATGGCGATGTATTTGGGGGCATCGATAACGCCGCGCATGCTGTCCAACGGGTTACCCGTAAAGTAGGCTCCGGTCAGGAACTTCTCTTCATCCAGCCGCTTATCCTTGGGCCATTCCTGCGTAATCACCTTTTCCTCGGGGGCAGAGGTAGTCTCCTGCATATCAAACAGGCTCATTTGCCCGGCAGCGTTGTCCTTGTGCACACTTGCGGCCCCGTTGAGGCATTGTTCTATGCTCTCAAACAGATGCGCACGGCACACGTGCAGGCAGTCGAACGCGCCGCACTGCACCAGCACTTCCAGCTGGTTACGGCGCACACTTTGCGGGGGGATTCGGTAGCAAAAATCCTCCAGGCTCTTGTACGGGCCGTTTTTGCGGCGTTCCTCCACAATCACACTCACGGTTTCGGAGCTCATGCTCTTGACGGATGCCAGCCCGAACCGCACCGCCAAATGCCCGTTGGGCATGGTCTCCGGTTGGAACTTGACGGCAGAGTGGTTCACACAGGGCCCCAACACCTCAATACCCATGCGAATGGCCTCCTGAATAAACACGCCGATCTTTTCATTGGTGGCTTCGTTAGACATCAACCCGCAAAGGAACTCCACCGGGTAGTGCGCTTTGAGGTAGGCGGTCCAGTATGAGATATGGCCGTAGCAGGCAGAGTGTGACTTATTGAACCCGTAACCGGCAAACTTCTGAATCTTGTCGAAAATGGCGTTGGCAGTTTTCTCGTCAATTTGGTTGACATCCCAGCAGCCTTTCACAAAGCGGCGGCGTTGCTCGGCCATCTCCTGCATGTCTTTGTGGCCCATGGCGCGGCGCAGCAAGTCTGCACCGCCCAAGGTGTAGCCTGCCAGCAATTTAGCCGCGGCCTGCACCTGCTCCTGGTAAATCATCACGCCGTAGGTAAGGCCGGATACCGTCTCGAGCAGCGGGTGCTCGTACTCCGCCTTTTTCCAGCCCTTTTTCACGGCAATCATGTCGTCCATAAACTGCATGGCGCCGGGGCGGTACAAGGCCAACAGGGCGATAATATCTTCAATGTTGTCTATGCCATAGCGGCGGCAGGTATCCACCATACCGCCCGATTCCAGCTGGAACACACCCATGGTATCACCCCTGTTGAGCAGGGCAAAAGTCTCGGCATCCCGTATGTCTACCGCATCATAGCAGAAATTCGGCTCGCGCCAGCGCACATAACGCTCGGCATCTTTCATCACCGTCAGGGTCTTGAGCCCCAGGAAATCCATCTTGAGCAAGCCTGCATTGTAAATGGCGCTCATATCGCACTGCGCCACAACTTCGCCGTGCGGGTTGCTCAGGTCGTCTCGCGTCAGTGCCACGTATTCATCCAACGGGCGGTCGCCAATCACCACGCCGGCGGCGTGCATGCCCACGTTGCGCACCGTGCCCTCCAGCTTTTTGGCGTAATCCCACACCTCTGCATAGGTGCTGTCTTGCAGCAGGTTGCGCAGGTCTTCACTGGCATCGTAGCTCTTGGCCAAGGTAACACCGGGGCCGCTTTCAATCAGCTTGGCAATACGGTCGCTATCCGCATAGCTCATATCCAGCACGCGCGCTACGTCTTTGATAACAGACTTAGCACCCATGGTGCCGTAGGTAATAATGTGGGTCACAGCGCGCTCACCGTACTTGTGTCGCACGTAGTCAATTACCTCCGGGCGGCGGCTCTGGCAAAAGTCAATATCAATATCCGGCGGGCTCACACGCTCCGGGTTCAGGAATCGCTCGAAAATGAGCCCGAACGAGTACGGGTCTATGTTGGTAATCTTCATCACATAGGCCACCAAAGACCCTGCGGCGGAGCCACGCCCCGGCCCCACGGGTATATCGTGATTCTTTGCCCAGTTGATGAAGTCTGCCGTAATCAGGAAGTAGCTCGGGAAACGCAGCTGGTTAATAATACCCAGCTCGTAGTCCAAACGGGCACGCAGCTCCTTGTCATTCTCCGCGCGCTCTTTGCCGTAGCGCTCTGCCAAGCCCTCGTAGCATATCTTGCGCAGGTACTCCTCACGGGTGGACCCATCCTCCGGCGCGAACTCGGGGTAACGCTCGGTGGAGGTGGAGTCCAGCTTGATGGAGGTATTGCAACGCTCTGCAATAATGTTGGTGTTCTCGTAAGCATCCGGGTATTCGGGGAAGAGCAGGCGCATCTCCTCCTCGCTCTTGAAATACACACTGCGCGGGTAGCGCATGCGCTTGCCGTCCATGCGCTTGTTGCCCGTGCCCACGCAAATGAGAATATCGTGCGCATCGTGGTCGCTCTCGTTGAGAAAGTGGGCATCATTCGTCACCACCAACCCCACATCGTGCTTGCGGGCCAGGCGCACCAGCTCCGGCGTGCAGCGGCGCTCCTCCTCCAGCTCGTGGTCCTGCAACTCCACAAACAGGTTGTCCTTGCCGTATATGTCAATGAGTTCCAGCAGCACCTCCTCCGCCTTTTCCGGCTGGTCCTGCAATATCCACTCCTGCATCGGGCCGGATATACAGCCCGTCAGGCAGATAAGCCCCCGGCTGAACTCCCTCAGCGTGTCAATGTCCACTCTCGGCTTGTAATAAAAGCCGTCCAAGTGCCCGCGAGATACTATCTTGATGAGGTTCTCCCACCCCAGGTTATTTTCACACAACAACACCAAGTGTGTGTATTTATGGCGCCCGGGTATCTGTTTCTTGACATCTATGGGCGTGGGCGATAAATAGATTTCACACCCCAATATCGGTTTAAACACAGGCTTCTTTTCATCCGGGTGCTCCTTGTTCCACTCCAATATCCCCTTGTTGTGCTTCTTCACATTCACCATGAACTCAATGGCTGCAAACACATTACCGTGGTCCGTAATCGCTACGGAGCTCATACCCAGCTCCGCACACCGCTTGATGAGATCCTTGGTGTGTATCATCCCATCCAGCAGCGAGTACTCTGTGTGAACGTGTAAGTGTGTAAATGCCATGGTGTGCCCACTATTATACACATTTTATCCCGTAAATCAATCTCTTTTCGTCCCCCCGCCCACTGAGCCTGCGCAGCAGGCTCAATCTCACTGTTGCGCTCGGCGCAACAATCTCGCTTGAGCTTCCGCTCAAATCTCACTGCGGCGCATGCCGCAATCTCACTTCGCCCCGCACGGGGCGAACTATCATGCCCCGCTATCATGTAAACATTATCCTGCTCCAGCCCACCGAATCCCCAAGCTCCACAGGGGCTCAAAAAAGGCCGCTACTCCCATCAGGAATAGCGACCTTCGTTTAAATTGATTCAGGTTAAATTACTTGCGGCGGCACTTGCCACACCAAAGTCGCCTTAGCGACGGCGGCGGCGTGCTGCCAAACCGGCCAATGCCAGCAGAGAAAGCGTGGCCGTCGTGGGCTCGGGGATCACAGGAGTCCCCTTAACACTCATGTTTGAAACCGTCCAAATGCCCGTGGAATTGTTAGCACCATCTCCGCAAATCATAATCTTATCGAGCACAAAATCTTTACCAAGATTAATAGTAGCTGAACCGGTGTTAGAAGTGGCGGTGGAAGACGCACTCAAGGTAAGGATGAGCTCACCGTCTGCGTTTACCGCAGTAGTACCACTTATGCTAGCCGTCGCATTATAATTAAGAGCGTCTGCCAAAAGTGATGTAGGAGTCACAGTTGTGCCTTCATCCCACGCTGTATTCAGACTGTACGATGCTGCATCAATTGTGGTTGTCTTGCCATAAAACAACTCACCACTGGTATAGTCTTTCGAACCGAAAGAAATGGCTTCGTCCATACCAATCAAAGTTATGGAAACTCCCGCACTAGCAGTTCCTCTAGACAAATTGAAACTGAACGACTCAAGAATCAGGTTCGGTGTTAAATCATATGTGGAAACCGCTTGACCCCAATTACTATTATTGAGAGTCATTGTACCGGCAGTTGCATCGTGCGTCCATGTAGCGCGGTCTCGCAAGGAAATGTCGCTCCATTCCGTTGCATCAGCAGTGAGGGGAGTAACAGTCACGGAGTCTGCTACTGCCACCCCGGCCATAGCCAAGATTGTGATAATTGTTTTCTTCATGATTAATATGAATTGATTTTTAATGGATTGGTATCGTTCGGCAGGAGTACTCGTTCCCACGCGCGTCGGGATGCTGAGAGACCTGCTCTAAACTAACGAACGTCAGTGTACAGCATTTTGAATACTGAGCTTGTTGGCAATTAATAAGTTTCTAAGGCTAACTCTGTTTATCGGGCATTGCGCCGGCATTTTTCTTTACCTCGTATTTTTATCAAAATGTAAAAAAAATCAACAATTTCCAACTTTTAGGCTTGCTCCAGCATTCAAAATGCAGTACTCACAATCTTAAAATGGGTTGTTTTGACGATGGCGTAATACTTGTCCAGCATTCAAAATGCTGTACACTGCGCTTGGTCGGTTCGGTACAGGTGTTTGAGCATCCCGGCGCGCGTGGGAACGAGTACTCCTGCACGAGCTGATTTAACCTATTAACAATCAATTGTATTATTTGACATGAAAAAAACAATTATTATGCTGATAATTTCTGCATGTATGGCTGTAGCTTCATCTGTAGATTACACAGAATATGAGTCATTAGGACTCAGTTCTGATTTATATGCCGCTTTTAATTTCTCTCAGGGCACAGCAAATCTGGGAGGAAAAGATATTCAGTCTTCTTTTACTGTTGAAGATGGGGTTGCTATTCTTGGTGACGGAAAAGGAACACCATGGTCCAACTCTATATCAATTGGTTCTGCAACGGGTGGCGACTTTACTCTATCCATGGATTTGCTAACTCTCGGTTCTAGTAATGATTGGGGGTGTCTCTTTATTGGTTATTCCTCCACAGACACAGGAAATGGCTATAAAAACTCATTAACGTTACAGGTGAACAGTGGGAAAGAGCTTGTATGGAGCTCCTCAAATGGAGGGGAAGCTTCCTATGCAGGCAATGCAGCACATGACTTAAGCACTGGTATCTATACCAGCACTACTCAAGGTAAGACTCATGCAAACGGTCAGACTTTGACACTTGTTCAGGATTCCACCGCAAAAACGCTGACTCTTTATGTGAATGGCGAGCAAGTCGCACAGGCTACCAATTGGAACGCTGCAGCAATGAAGGCAATCAATTTTGGTTGCATTTTCGGTGGAGGAAAGAAGATTGGATCTGCTGAAATCGACAACCTGGCAATATGGAACAAAGCTTTATCAAGCAACCAAGTGAAATCTCTCGTTGTCCCCGAGCCCACCACGGCCACGCTTTCTCTGCTGGCATTGGCCGGTTTGGCTGCGCGCCGCCGCCGCAAGTAATGGTAGCGAGGCAAAATATTTAACAAAAGCCGTTGCCCTGATAGCGGGGCAGCGGCTTTTGTAGTACGTCAGGCATGACACGTAACAGGGGTGAGAGTCCCCAATGAGCCGCTGACAGAGCGGAATCAAATAGCCAAAGGCAACTGCGTCACAGTAATGTGGGGTGGGGAGGAAGCCGGAGGCGAAACACAGACAGGATGAACAAGAACCGAATAAAAGGCCAAAGCG
>JAFQEF010000057.1 GCA_017399165.1 Akkermansia sp. | reverse complement strand
TATAGGGTGAACTGTACCCTAATGAATACAGAAAGACGAAAAATGCGCCGAAATAGGCGCATTTTTCGTCACCGGCTCTCTATGACTTTACTTCATACTGCCCGGTCTTGTCTTAATTTGAGTTTTTAGAGGTCCCCAAATACGAATTACGATATACGAAATACGAATTTTCAGAGTTAGGCGCCTGCGGCGCAATGTTGCAGAGCCTTGCATGAGTTACAGCTGTATTTACAGCAGTAAGCGTTGAGATAGCAATGCTTATTTTGCGAACCGCAAGGGAGACTTCCCGTAGCGGTGAGCCGAACTAATTGACTTCGTACTTCGTAAATCGTCATTCGTACTTCTCCTCTCCTTGTCTTTAGTTTGTTTTTTTGCGAAAAAAGGCTTGCCAAAGCGTTTAAAAATCAGTAGAATGGCGCACCGCGAATTCGCCCGGTGGTGTACAGGCACCCCGATAGTCACCGGTGTAGGGGTCTTGAGAACACGCGGCAACATTAACTAAAACTATTAACAATGAGTATATCTGATTTGGAGGCTTTGATTGATTCCAAGCTTCCGACATTCCGTAAGGGTGATATCGTGAACGGTACGATTCTCGAGATTCGCCAGCAGGTCGTCCTCGTGGACATTGGCTACAAGTCTGAAGGTGTCATTTCCATCTCTGAATTTGAGGATGAAGAGATTGAGGTAGGCGACCAGATTGAGGTTCTTCTTGAGAGCCTTGAAAACGACGAGGGTCTCGTCGTCCTTTCCAAAGAGAAGGCAGCCCACAAGCAAAACTGGGACAAGATTGTAGCCGTATACAAGGACGGTGGTCTTGTTAAGGGTAAGGTAAAGAGCGTGGTCAAGGGTGGCCTTATGGTCAACGTTGGCGTAGAGGCTTTCTTGCCCGGTTCTCAGGTGGACATCATCCCCCCGAAGGACCTCAACGAGTTCGTGGGCAAGGTTTACGAGTTTAAGATTGTAAAGGTGAACGACGAGCGCAAGAACATAGTGCTCTCCCGCCGCGAGGTTATCGAGGCCGAGCGCAGCGAGCAGCGTCAGCGCTTCCTGGAGACTGTGAAGGTTGGCGACCGCGTAACCGGCACCGTCAAGAACATCACAGACTTCGGTGCTTTCGTGGACCTGTCCGGCATGGATGGTTTGCTGCACATCACCGACATGAGCTGGGGCCGTGTCAACCACCCCTCCGAGATTCTGCACATTGGTCAGGATTTGGATGTACTCATTCTCGAGGTGGATCGCGACAAAGAGCGCGTATCCCTTGGCCTCAAGCAGCTGTCCGACAACCCCTGGGCAGACATCGAGTCCAAGTACCCCATCAACTCCCGTGTCAAGGGCCGCGTGACCAAGCTTCTGGCTTATGGTGCATTCGTAGAGCTCGAGAAGGGTGTAGAGGGCTTGGTACACGTATCCGAGCTTTCCTGGACCAAGCGCATTACCCGCCCCTCCGACGTTCTTTCTCTGGACCAGGAGATCGAGGCCGTTGTGCTTAACATCTCCGTAGAGGAGCAGAAGATTTCCTTGGGTGTACGTCAGCTCGATGAGAACCCGTGGGAGGCTATCGAGGCTCGTTTCCCCGTTGGCACCATCATCTCCGGTGCTGTACGCAACCTTACGCCCTACGGTGCCTTCGTGGCTCTGGAGGAGGGTATCGACGGCATGATCCACGTGTCCGACATGAGCTGGACCCGCAAGATCAACCACCCGTCCGAGGTGCTCAAGAAGGGCGACGTTGTCGAGGCTCGCGTGCTCAACATCGACAAGGAGAACCAGCGCGTATCTCTCGGCATCAAGCAGCTTGAGAGCGATCCCTGGGAGAGCATCGACAACCGCTTCAAGGTGGGCGATCTCGTATCCGGTCAGGTTGCCAAGATTGCTTCCTTCGGTGCCTTCGTCAACCTGGACGGCGATATCGACGGCCTCATCCACATCTCCCAGCTTTCCGAGGAGCACGTGGAGCGCGTCAAGGACGTCATCAAGGTGGGCGACTCCATCAAGGCTCGCGTCATCAAGGTAGACAAGGTAGAGCGCCGCATTGGTCTTTCCATCAAGGCTGTCAACTACGATCCCGAGCAGCTGCGCCGCGAGACGGCCGCTTTCGAGACCGTTCGCGCCGGCGACATGGTGGGCTTGGAGCAGGCCTTCAACCTGGCAGCCGCCGCTGCCGAGGAGTGGAGCCCCTCCGACCAGAAGTAAGCCCAACCGCTTACCCGAACATTTCCGCGCTTGCAAGCCCCGCGCTTGCAAGCGCGAATTGTTTTGAGGGGCGAACTATCATGCCCCGCTATCACGTAAAACTATCATGCGAGCAACGCGAGCTATCATGAAGAGTTCGCTTGCGCTCACATGAAGGGCTTGCTATCGCAAGCATGAAGGGTTCGCTTACGCTCACATGAAGAGCTTGCTATCGCAAGCATGAAGGGTGCCTGCGGCACATGAAAGGGGCACCCCATCAACGCTGTCAGGAGTTCTTCATGGCGGGCTCTGCCCGCTCTTCATAAGCCACCGCAAGGTGGCTTCTTCACTACGGCGCAGCCGTTCTTCACGGCGAGCATTAGCGAGCCGAATTTATGAGCCCCGCGGGGGCGGCAGCCAATAGGCAGGGGCGTAAGCCCCTGCATGTGAATCATAACAAACATGAGCCCGGAGCGACGGAGCGTAGGCCGACAGATGGGCATAGCGTAGGGCGTGAGCCCGGAGCGAAGCGGGGTAATGTTTAATGTTGAATGTTGAATTTCGGCGGGCATTCGCCCGCGGGCAACGAGATTTTTTTTATTTCGCCCCATGCGGGGCGAAGTGAGATTGCGGCGTGCGCCGCAGTGAGATTTGAGCGGAAGCTCAAGTGAGATTGTTGCGCCGAGGCGCAACAGTGAGATTGAGCCTGCTGCGCAGGCTCAGTGGGTAGTGGGGAGGAGGAGAGGAAGAGAAGGGATTGCAGAGCGGGCACAGAGATGGGAATAATGGCTTGATTTTCGGCGCGTGATATGGTAGCATGCCGCTGCATGCAACAACTTACGACACAGCACATTTTCGGGGTCCCGTTTGTGGCAGCCGATTTAAAGGAGGCCGGGGAGCATTTTGCTGCGCAGGCATGCAGCACGGCAGAGCCCTGCTTGGTTGCCCATGCAGATGTGCATGTGCTCACGCGTATTTTGCATGAGAAGGATTACGGTGCAGGGCTGGCACAATTTGATTATATTTGCCCGGACGGCATGCCCATTGTGTGGCTGATGAAGCGCAAGGGCGCCCCCGCTAACCGCCTGTATGGCCCGGATATGATGGAGCAGATGTGGAGCCTGAGCGCAGAGCGCGGCTTGCGGCATTTCTTGCTGGGTGGTACAGAGGAGACTATAGCACTGCTGCGCGAAAAACTGGGTGCCCGATACAGCGGGGCAGAGGTGGTGGGGCATTATTGTCCGCCTATGGGCGAGTGGCCGGAGGGTACGCATGAGGAGATATTCTGCCGTATCCGCGAGAGTGGTGCCAACTGCGTGTGGGTGGGGCTTGGCTGCCCCAAGCAAGAGCGGTGGTTGTATACGCACCGTGCGCAGTTGCCGGCTGCCGTTTATTTTGGTGTGGGGGCTGCGTTTAATTTTCACGCAGGGGTGGTAAAGCAGGCACCGGCGTGGGTGCGTGCGCACGGGCTGGAGTGGCTTTACCGCTTGTGCAAGGAGCCCCGTCGCCTTTTTAAACGCTATTTGGTGCATAATACGCGCTTCCTTTGGTATTGCCTGACGCGCAAAATCTGAGGAAAATGCAGGCGGGGTATTTGATTTTTCTTGACTTAAATGCCGTGAACAGGTAGGCTATTGCGCGTCAGAACAGACAAACTTTTACAATTATGTCTCGCAAACCCATTATTGCTGCTAACTGGAAGATGAACATGGGCCCGGCAGAAGCCAAGGCTTTCCTGGCCGCGTTCAAGGAAGAGAACACCTGCGACATCGCTGTGGATAAGGTAATCGTGCCTCCGTTTGTAACGATTCCTGCCGTGATGGAGACGTTGGGTGAGTGCAAGTGCATCGGCGTAGGTGCTCAGGACGTGAGCGACCGCGACAACGGTGCCTTCACCGGTGAAATCTCCACCACCATGCTCAATGAGCTGGGCTGCACCTACGTTGTGCTGGGCCACAGCGAGCGCCGCCAGTACCATGGTGAGACCAACGCTTACATCAACAAGAAGATTAAGAAGGCCTTGGCTGCCGGTATTTGCCCCATCTACTGCATCGGCGAGACGCTGGAGCAGCGCCAGGGTGGTCAGCTTGAGGCTATTCTCAAGTCTCAGGTGGTAGAGGGTCTTGAGGGCCTGAGCGCTGAGGAGGTTGCCGGCCTCGTTATCGCTTACGAGCCCGTATGGGCTATCGGCACCGGTGTTACCGCCTCCGCAGAGGATGCTCAGAGCGCCCATGCCTTCATTCGTGGCGTGATTGCCGACACCTTCGGTGCCGAGGCTGCTGATAAGGTACGCCTGCAGTACGGTGGCTCCGTGAAGCCCGGCAATGCTGCCGAGCTGATGAGCCAGCCCGACATTGACGGTGCTTTGGTGGGTGGTGCTGCTCTTAAGGCAGACTCCTTTGCCGCCATCATCAAGGCCTCCGTATAATTACGGTTTCCATCATCTCCTTTCTTCGGGGCGTGCACGGTGAGTGCACGCCCTCTTTTGGCATTTATATTTAACGTTTAGAAATGCGAGTTGTGAACTAAGCAAAGCCGACTGGGCGAACCCTTTTATGTGCCGCCCATACGCCTCACAATAAATTCACTTTGTAAATTGTACCTTGTAAATTGTACTTCTATTCACTTCGTATCTCGTATTTCGTACTTCAAATTCTGGCATTACATAAAAATAACGCTTGCGCAGGGCGGGGGCAGCGTGGTAATATAGCAGCGTTATGAAGAAGAATCTGCAGCTTTTGTGGTGCCTGGGGGCGGTGTTGCCGCTGACAATGTGTCAAACGAGTAACGAACTGATGCCGGCCGGCACTTTGGTGGCTCATGAACCTGCGGCGGATGCCCTGCTGAGTGCAGCACGTCAACATGTAGCTCAAAATAAACTTTCTGCTGCAGAGGATAATTTGGAGCGTATCATCAGACGCTATGAAAACGCACCCTGTGTGCCCGAGGCCCGTTTCTTATTGGCAGAGGTGTATGAAAAACAGGGAGTGCCCCGTGATGCTTTTGATGAGTATGATAAAATTGTAACCCGCTACCAGAGCAGTACCTTGTATGCCAAGGCTTTGGATAAACAGTTAGCCCTTGCTATGGCCGCAGCAGAGGGGGATTTGAAGGTTTCTGTGTTGGGAATGTGGAAGTCTAACCTGGACTCCACAACC
Source organism: Akkermansia sp. (assembly GCA_017399165.1). GTDB lineage: Bacteria > Verrucomicrobiota > Verrucomicrobiia > Verrucomicrobiales > Akkermansiaceae > Akkermansia. Next base: position 28,864 of record JAFQEF010000057.1, on the reverse strand, counting down.
GTTGAAGAGTGGCTTACCAAGGTGATTAACAATGCCCCGTACAATGATATGGCTGCCACTGCTACCTCTTTGCTGGGTAAGTTCTTGGTAAAGCGTGAAAAGTTTGAGGAAGCCGCCATGGTATACTCCAAATTGGTGGAGGACTACCCCACCAGCCGCTACGCCCCCGAGGCGCAGTTGATGGTTGCTCAGCTGTGGGCTACCAGCCGCACCCGTGGTGACCAGAACTTGGTGAACCTGCGCCGCGCACAAGAGGCTTACGAGGAGTTTACCCTGCGTTTCCCCGGGCATGCAGATGCCGGCAAAGCGTTGTCCGAGGCCTCAAACATGCGCCGTTTACTGGTGCGCCAAGAGCTGGAGGTAGGGCGATACTATCTGGAGCGCTCCAAGGAGTACACCTCCGCCATTTTCTGCTTTGAAAATGTGATTCGCCAAAAGAAGGATAATGCAGAGGCCGCCAAAGAGGCTCAGCAACTTTTGGCCCGCGCCCGTTCTCTGCAAGCTGCACAAAACGCCAAAATGAAAAAGTCATGAAAAGGATATTTACACTTTTAGCCTGTGCCTTACCTTTGGTAACGACCTCTTGTGGTTATAAGCTGGGTGGTTTGGTAAATGGTGATATGGAGGGTATGAAAACCTTTGATATTACCATGTTTGAGAACCAAACGAATTACCCGCACGTTGCCATGCAAGTGACAACGGCTTTGGCAGATGCGTTGCAGAGCGATGGCACCTTCCGCATGGTGTCACCCTCGAAGAGCGATTTTACCGTATCCGGCAAGGTTACGAGTGTGCAGGCCTCCAGTATGACCACTAACCCCGATGACTCCTACCTGAGCTTGGAAATCGGGTTGGAGGTGCATGTTTCTTACTCGATTACCGACCGCAAGACCGGTAAGGTTGTTAAGAGCGGAGAGGTTAATGGCGAAGGCAGCTACTTCAATACCCCCGGTAATGTGCAGGCTGCCAGAGAAGCCGCTTTGTCTTATGCCGCCCGTTTGGCTGCTCGAGAGTTGGTGGATGAGTTGACGCTTCCATGATTGAGTATCCGGTCAGCTTTGTGGGCCTGCCTATCGGTAATAGGGAGGACATTACCCGCCGCGCCTTACAGGTGTTGGAGGGGGTGGACTGCATTTGCTGTGAGGATACGCGCAACACCGGCATGTTGCTCAGCCACTATGGCATCAAAAAGCCCCTGCTGAGCCTGCATGAGCATAATGAAACGGCACGCGCCCCCGAGATTGCCGCGCGCGCCTTGGCCGGGGAGCGCTTTGCCGTGGTGACGGATGCCGGCATGCCCGGGGTATCTGACCCCGGCTACCGCCTTATCCAAGAGCTCAAGGCGCGTGAGGTTGCTTTTACGGTGTTGCCGGGCCCCTCTGCCGTGGTGACGGCGCTGGTGGGCTCCGGGTTGCCGTGCGATGCGTTCTTCTTCGGCGGTTTCCTGCCCGTTAAATCCGGTAAAAAAGGGCAGGTGCTTCAAAATGCACTGGCGGCCTCTCATACCAGCATCTTTTACGAATCCCCCTTCCGCATTGTTAAAACGGTAAAAGCCCTGGCAGAGCTTGACCCTGCCGTGCCCATTTGTGTGGCGCGTGAGCTTACCAAAGTTTTTGAAACATACCACCGTGGCCCTGCCGCAGAGCTGGCTGCCGCTTTCGAAAAACAGCCGCCCAAGGGAGAAATGGTGCTGCTGATTGGCGGTACCAATGCCCCCAGATGATGTCTATATTCTATCATAATGGTATGATTTTTTGCATGTGCGCCGTTAACATGTTGACACTGCATTGTTTTTACGCTAGAATGCGTGCATGGTAAAAATTCTGCAATTTCTGCAAATGGGGCGGTGCGCTTGGGCAACACTGGCCACCGGGGTTGTTGTGCTGTTTGCCGGGTGTGCGCAACCTTTGTTGCCCCCTGCACGCATACCCCGTATGGAGCGTACGAAACTGCCGGATGAGCAGTTGTTGACCCTGTTGCAGCAAGATTGGGAGTTGTTGAAGAACCGTAAGCTTATGGATGAGGAGCGCGCCAAGGTGGTGGCTCGCTATAACCAAAATGCTTACTTAATGATGCGCCGCTACAGGCATGACCTCCAAAAGGCAATGGATGAAAACAACCGCTCCTATATGCCGGAGGGTGTCGTGTTCCGCCAGGATGGCATTGACCCCGGGGTGCCCCTGCGGGATATATATGAGGATATTGTGCCGGCGGTGGATGTGAAGATAGATTCCCTGCAAGAGCATTACACCGAGCCGGGCTTGGGTGTACCCATGGTGGGAGTAATTCCCGCCGATAATGTGGGTAAGACCGATAACCGCTTTTCCATTGCCTCTCGTGGTACGATTCAGGCGCTCACCGTGTTAATGGAGTTTCCCGAAAACGGCAAACACCGCGTTATCGTGCATTTGATTCCGCGTAACCGTGTAGAGGCCTATAAGGTTGGCAGCATCAACTACCCCTTGGCGGCAGATATCTCTGCCCCCATAGAGGTATATTGGAACCTGACCCGCGTGAAAGAGGACCGCATGCTTGGCCTGTTGCGCCCGCAAGAGCTGCGTAACACCCAGGGCCTTTCCTGCATAGAGGCCTATAACCCTAAAAAGATACCGGTTATTCTTACCCACGGCTTGATGAGTAGTGCCGGTACGTTTGATAATTTGGTGAACCGCCTTATCTGCGACCCGCTCATCCGTAAGCATTACCAGTTCTGGTATTATAATTATCCCACCGGTGTGGCTTGGACGGTTACGGCACGCCATTACCGTGAGTCTCTGCAAAAAGTAAGAGCCCAAGTGGACCCCCATCGCACCAACAAAAATTGGGAGAAAATGATTGTGGTAGGGCACTCCATGGGGGGGCTTATTACCCATTACAGCCAGTGCACCGAGCCGTGGAAGATGTTGAGAGATCGCAAGATAGGTAAACTCAACATGAATGATTACATGAATGCTCGCTATATTAACGAGCGTTTGCCCTTTGCCAAAAGGCATACCAACCTGCAAAAGGACTACTATTTTCGCCCTGTGGAGGCAGCCCGTGTTATCTATTTGGCGACACCCCACCGCGGGGCCCCCATGGCTCAGTACAGTATCACCGGTTGGCTTATGGGGCTTATCGAGCTGCCTCAAAACGTGGTGCAAGAGGTCTTTAATATTGCCACCCTGCAGCAGGATATGCTCATTATGAAACCCTCCCGCCTTACGGATTGGTTCACCAGCGGGGATCAGCTCTCGCCCGAGGGCTACTCCATTAAAGGTTTAAAAGGTTTGACCGTGCGCAATGTGCCCACTCACTCCATCATTGGCGACCGCGGTAAAAATAATACCCCCAAGAGCTCGGATGGCGTGGTGCCCTATTGGTCCAGCCATATCCCTTGGGGGACGGAAAAGATTGTGCCTGCCGACCACTCCGTGCAGGATGCCCCCGAAACGGCAGAGGAAATCAAGCGCATTCTTAAAGAACACCTTAAGTCTGCCAAACGCTGAATAAGCGCTTGAGTTTTTTCTTGCAGGCCAATCTTGATCAGATAGTCAAGCCTGGCCTTTTTTGTTCCTAGTTTATAGCGCATCTCATTTTTAATGAGATGTCAAGCTCCTTTATTGATTTTTTTCATGTTAGGTGATATTGCCATGCCTTTTTATATTGAATCTAATTCATATTAAAGGTGATTTTACATTGATTATAAAGTTTTTATAACTGCATCTCATTAAAAAAGAGCTATGATTTGCCCTTGTGCGGTGCGATAAGAGTACTATGATTTATTGCTTTAATAACGGAGTCGACCACGACGATGATGAGCTTGTCGGCCCGGCTACAATGGCAGTACTCCGTCGCCGCAAATAATAGGGCGAGGCTCTTTAGGTGGCATACCACCACGAAAATTCCCCGAAGCAATTCGGTAAATGTAATTCAGCCGCTACTGAGAAATCAGTAGCGGCTTTTGTATGGCAGTGGCTACAGATTAGCGGAGCCTACCACTCTCACCTTTTTGCCACGAGCCAGGATGCGAAGCTCGGTATCATCCGTAATCAAAATCATGCCGGGATGCGTAGTAGCAACGCGTAGCAGTACGGTGTCTGCAATGGTATCTTTACCGCGAATGGCGGAGTCTTGAATCATAAGGCGGTCTCCGAGCAGCATTTGCAATTTTTCGATACCTCGCATGCCTCTGCGGGCGGATTCCGACTTATCCGGGTTTTTGCTCAGGCCTTTCAGCTCACCCACAACGATGGATTCTATGTGAATGCTCCAATCCTGTTTAGCGGCAGAGCGCGCCATGCGAAGAAGCGTGGCTAAGGCAGTTTCATTCATCAATATGTTAGTATCGGGCAGCAGAATACTCCGGGTGCCGGGCTGTGTTGCTGTATTTGCCGGGCGGGGGGCCTGTTTTTTACCGTGCCGGGGAGCATGTTTAGTGCGCTTGCTGTTTTTTCTGCTTTTAACGATGATAAGCACAAGCAGGGCAATCAGGCCGAGCCCGAGCCAAGTGCCATAACGTTGCAAAAAGTCCAGGTATGTGTTAATGGCGCGTTCTACCTCTGCCGTGGCGGTTATATATTGGTAGAGTATGTATGCCCCGGTGCAGAGAATTGCGAGCAGGGTTAATTTGCGTGTTAGTTTCATGCGCAAAAATGTTGCCTGTTGTTAGTGCATGTATATTGCCGTTTCCCAGAGGTCGGGGCGGTGAAAGTCCGGCTGTGTGTTGCAGGGCAGGGCGGTAGTGAGGAAAATTTGCTGCGGGGAGTTCAGAATAGCGCAGGCTGCAAGCTTGCAGTCTTGTAAGCAAATGCCTGCCTCTTGCAAAGAGGCGGCAGAGATGATGGCGGAGCACTCCCAGCCCTCTGCCGTGGCATGGCCTGTGGCTTGCACGGCCGGCTGCCATGCCTCATACCCTTGTGCCACCACACGCGGTGCTTGGAACACGCATGCCCACCAAGCACCGTTGGGGCTCAGGTTAAACTCCATATATCGATCCCCTGCGGGGGTGGAGATGAAAAACTCTGCTGCATCATAACGCCAAAGCTCTGCCTGAAACTGCCCGCATTGCCCCTGTGGGTGTACCAAGGCTGCTGTCCTGCGGCGGGCTTTGAACAATAACCCCTCTGCCGTGGCGGTGAAGCTGTACTCATACGGTGGCTCTACCGGTTGCCCATACCACTCTGCTGCCAGGGCTTGCCATTGCTCCCCCTGTGTTGAAATGATGCTTTGCATAACGTTTATGTTAACACGTTGTATTTAAATTGCAAGATTCTTTTGTAGTGAAATCTTAAATTAAAATAAAAATGCCGATATATGGCGAAAATAGAACAAAATATGCCAAAAATTGAAAAAAGGCTTGCAAAAGTGCCTCAAAACGTGTATCTTTGCGCCGCGCGAGTTAATTAAAAACCGATCGTTGGTCCTCCATTTCCACGGAAGCTTAGCTCGCATGGGGGGAAACCCGGTCACCAATACAATACTATGTTAGACGAACAGAACAACGAGCAGGAGGTCATCCAATTGGCCCATTTCGAGATTCCGAACACACTCAAGCGCATTGAGGACCCGGAGGATCCGAACCACGTAACCTTTATTGCCGAGCCCATCGAGACCGGTTTCGGCCACACATTAGGTAACTCCCTGCGCCGCGTGCTTCTCAGCTCTCTTGAGGGTGCCGCCATTACCAGCGTGCGTATCGCCGGTGCTCAGCACGAGTTCACCTCTCTGCCCGGTGTGGTGGAGGACGTGACGGAGATTATCCTCAACCTCAAGAAAATCAAGTTTGCCCACCACGGCAAAGAGCCCCGTACCCTCTCTCTCCGCGTTACCAAGCAGGGTGTTGTGACCGCCGGTGATATCCAGGACGACCACATCTACTCCGTGGTAAACAAGGACCAAGTGATCTGCCACCTGGACCAAAGCACCATCTTTGACTGCGATTTCGAGGTGAACGTTGGCCGTGGCTTCTACACTGCCGAGGACAACAATGACAAGGACCGCCCCATCGGCGTTATCCCCATTGACTCCATCTTCTCCCCCGTTACCCGCGTGAAGTACGCTGTGGACAACGCCCGTGTAGGTCAGATGACCGAGTTCGACAAGCTTGTGCTCGACATTTGGACCGATGGCCGTGTAAGCCCCACGGATGCCATGTTGCAGGCCGCCAGCATTATGCGCCACCATCTGGACGTGTTCGTAGAGAGCGACAGCCGCCGCGTCTCCTTCGACAAGGCCTCCGGTGCAGACCAGGATGCCAACACCGCCCAGCTGCGCAAGCTGCTTAACATGAGCGTGAACGAGATTGAGCTCTCCGTACGTGCCGCTAACTGCCTCAACAACGCTAACATCACCACCGTTGGTCAGTTGGCCATGAAGACGGAGGCCGAGATGCTCAAATACCGCAACTTCGGTAAGAAGTCTCTTAACGAGATTAAGGATAAGCTCGTGGAATACGGCCTCTCCTTGGGTATGCAGATTGACTCCAAGTTGCTGGCTACGCCGGGAGCCCCCTCTCGCATGCGTGAGTCAGAGGAGCCCCGCGCTACCGACCTTCAGGCTCTTATCTCCCACAACATCGCCGCCTATGGTTTGGACGATGAGGACGATGAGTAAAGCCTGCTTTGCAAAATAAACATTTCACTATTAACTCAATACACTGATACAATACTATGAGACACGGAGTAAAAAAGGCTAAGCTTCAGCGCACGGCCTCCCACCGTAAGGCTCTGCTTGCCAACCAGGCTTGCAGCCTCATCACCCACGGTCGCATCACCACCACTCTGGCCAAGGCGAAAGCCCTGCGCCCCTACGTGGAGAAGCTCATCACCCTCGGCAAGGATGGCTCCCTGCACGCCCGCCGTCAGGCTCTTGCCACGCTGCCCCAGCCCGCAGTTGTTACCAAGCTGTTCAGCGTTGTTGCTGATGCTTGTAAGGACCGCCAGGGTGGCTACTGCCGCATCGTTAAGCTTGGCCAGCGCATGACCGATAGTGCCCCCATGGCTCTCATCGAGATCATCGACCTGCCCCAGCTCTCTGCTCCCGTTGCTCCCTCTGTGACCACCGGCACCGCTTCCTCCCCCGAGGTTGCTGCTCCTGCCGCTGCTGAGGAGGTTGCCCCCGCTGCTGAGGAAGCTCCCGCTACCGAGGAGGCCCCTGCAGAAGAGCAGAAGTAATTCTTTTGCGCAAGCAATGATAAAACAGCCGTTATCCGAAAGGATAACGGCTGTTTTGTCTTAAGACTGAAACGCTTTGTGTATCTCCTTTTAAAGGAGATGTTTTCTATTGCATTGAATTTTCAGTGAGTTATTCGATAAAATGACTTTTTTTCACAGAAGGTTATTCCTACTAAAGGTATATGATAAACACTGATTTTCAATCATTTTTGATATTTTTACTTGCAATCTCCTTTAAAATGAGTTAATCTGTCCGTGTTGTGTTTGTGTAGAGAACACGGCTTAACAAAAATATACTAGAATCAAAATGAAATTACATTTGCCCAAAGCGTTTATGATGGCAATTCTCGGTTCGGTAATCGCCGGGAATTTGCGTGCAGAAGCTGTAATTCCGGGTGCTGTTGTTACGACAACGGAGGAGTTTATGGCTGCCGATGCAGATTGCATTGCAAAAGATGGTAGTGGAACCGTAGTGATAACAGGAGATGTCACCAAAAATGCCTCCCTCTACGTGAGAGAAGGTAGGGTTGTGGTTGGTAGCTCAGAAACGGATACAACCTTGGTATTACACCCGAATACAACTAAAGACAATACCGCGTTCAGTGTATCCGGCAAGAATGCTGTTTTGGAGTTTGTTAATGCCATATATCGGGAGTCCGATAGCTCCATGAAGCATGTGGGTGGTGCAGATGGCAATGGTACATTGATATTCTCCGAAGGTTCTGTTATAGAGGGCAATAACAGTGAGCTCTTTACTGTGGGTGTTCAGGGGGGATATGGCCCCTCCGCTACAGATGGTTTCACAGGCGTGACCAGCCCTGCCAAGAATGGCAGTGCAAATACGTTTGGCCGAGGCGATGTGATTGTAAGCGGTGGCTCTACATTTAACGCATCTTACCGCCATGTGTTAATGGGTGAAGCTTCTTTTACTGTTACCGGTAAAGACTCTGTTGCCGTGTTTGGTAATAAGGACTCGGGCAACGAATATTACAAAGGCTTCAAAACATCCTTGGGTGTAGGTGAAAACACTACCTCAGAAATCAATGTTACCAACGGTGGCAAGCTTGATATTTATGCCTCTGAAATGGACAAATATTTAGGCGGTTTTTCTACGAATGAGGACAGTAACACCACCTCTGTCATTACAGTAGATGGCGGTACGTTCTCTGTGATGGATCCGACCAACGCTGACCCCGAAAAATATCCGGAGGGGCGCTCCGGTACTGCCTATATCGGTTTTGGTTATATGTCAGAAGTTGATAGCTATCCTCAAAACACCAAAACCCAGATAGATGTTAAGGGGGGTGGCACCGCTAATTTCAATAATCATACCACTCATTTGGGCTATGAGGGCATGAAAAATAACGGGGCATCTGTAGATGTTACCGTGCATGATGCTTCCTCTGAGCTTGTTTTTGACGGTGCTCAGTTATACATGCATGACGGTGTTACCCTCAATAACCATGGTAAGGTAACTATCGACACCACTTATGATAACAATCGTATGACTGACGGCTCGATGTTTACCAGAAAGGATGATGCTCACATTTATGGCGGTATTATTAATAACCATAAGGGAGCAGAAATTAATGTAGTTAATAGTATTGAATTCGGCCCGGGGTATTCTGGAGCTATTGAAAACCTGGTTGTTCAAAATGACGGTAAAATCAGTGCTGCTGAGATTACTGTATCCGGCTCTGCGCAAGTTACGAATACCGGTACCATGGGTGCTGATGATCTTTATGTATCCGGCTCTGAGCAATTTGTTAATGAAGGAACCGTAGAGGCTTATCTTACCCTTACAGCAACCGGCGGTATGCGTAATGAGGGCCGGATAGAGGGCACAACGTGGTTGAATTCTGCTGATACAACCCTTACGGCCGTAGATGGCAGCTCTATGCAAACGGTGTTCTTAACCGCTGGCTCGCTGAATGTTGAGGGTATAGTTGATATGTTCGGTAACTTGCAGGATTATTATTCATCTGCCGACATCGTTTTCACCATGGACGGTAGTTTGGACATGAATGGTAATGCCATTACCTTGAACGGCTCTTCTATAGTGTTGTTGGTGGACTGCGATATTACAGATGGAGATACAACCACGGATTTCAACTTCCTGAACAAGTCTGATCTGTTTACAAATTACACGTCGGACACGTTCTCCGGAGACACTGAAATAGTTCTTCGAGATGCGGAAGGTCATGAAGCGGTACGTGCATACAAAACACTCCCCGAGCCGACCACAGCAACATTAAGCTTGCTGGCAATGGCAGCGTTGGCCGCCCGCCGTCGTCGTAAGTAAAAAAGAGAGAACTGTTTATTAGCAAAATTTTCGGTAAATGTATTCAGGCCGTTGCTGAGAAATCAGCAGCGGCTTTTTGCCTTTATAAATGCTTTATTTTCAAAAGTTCGCGCTGCACTGCCAAACGCTGTACTGCCCGCTCTTGAGCCGGGCTTGGGTGTGAGTGGTAGGCGCGCAGCAGCAGGCGTAGCAAGGTGCGTATCTCAATGTCCTCAAGCCTGCGTTTGTGTGAGTCGTTAAGTTTGTGCCCGGCACATGCTTTTCTTAAAGCTGTGTGTATATGGTAGATATACCGAGCTCCGCTGTTGGGGTAGAGCGGTTGCTCCGTCTGCACTACATCCAAAGCCCAAGAAATGGCAGTTGTATCTCCCTCAACAATAGCGGATGTAAAATCCTGCAATGGCCTGCCTGCACAATAATAAGCAGCATACTGTTGAGACTGCGGTAACGCTTTGCTCTCAATCGCGCGTTGCCTCATGCGGTCCATAGTAGCCTGTTGCTTGCGGGGCTTTTTCATAGATGAAACTGTACTATATTGAGCCACTCGTGTCAAAAGAAGTATTGGTAGACGGAAACATAGCTTGGCTTACTTCGTAAATCGTACTTCACTTCCCCCTACGGGGTCGTGGGTTCGAACGCTGTGTTGCGAGTACAACAAAAAAGCTTGGTCACTGACGTAACCAAGCTTTTCTGTTGTATCGGGCAAGCGGGATTCTACCCGCCCCCCTCGCCCCGCCGTTGGCGGGGTACCCGCAGGGAGGTGTCCCTGCGGCTCGGGGTCTGGTCACTCGCGTACTCGCGCCCAGCCCACTCCCCCTACGGGGTCGTGGGTTCGAAGGTTATGTTGCAAGTACAACAAAAAAGCTTGGTCACTGACGTAACCAAGCTTTTTTGTTGTATCGGGCAAGCGGGATTCGAACCCACGACCCCTTGCACCCCATGCAAGTGCGCTACCAGACTGCGCTACTGCCCGAGTATTTGTTTGTCTTGCGCTTTGCAGCGTGTCGACAGGCGAATTATACATGAAATTTTACAGTTGTCAACACATTTTTTTCATGATATAATCTTTTTTGTCATGAAAAAGGTAAAAATTGCCGTAGTTGGAGCCAGTGGATACACGGGCCAGGAGCTTTTGCGCATTCTTTTGCGCCACCCGGGGGTGGAGTTGGTGTGTGCAACATCTCGTCAGTATGCAGGGCAGGAGCTGTGCGACTTGTTCCCCCGTTTTCGCCATGTGCCGGGGGCGGATTTGAAGTTTACGGATTCTGATGTGGCCGCCATAGCCGCCACGGGGGCAGAGGCTGCATTTTTGGCCTTGCCACATGGTGTGAGTGCTGCATATGGGCGTGGTTTGGTGGAGGCCGGTATACGCGTGATTGACCTGTCTGCCGACTTCCGTTTGAATGACCCTGCTGTGTATGAGGAGTTTTACGGCAAGCCGCATCCGGATGTTGAGTTGATGCAGGAGGCCGTGTATGGCATGCCCGAGTGGCACCGTGCCGAGATTGAGCAGGCTCGCATCGTCGGCTCGCCCGGTTGCTACCCCACCAGCATTATTTTGCCTTTGGTGCCGTTGCTGAAGGCCGGTTTGGTGAAACCGGAGGATATTGTGGTGAACAGCGGCAGTGGTGTATCCGGCGCCGGGCGCAAGGCAGATGTCACACTGTTGTATTGCGAGTGCAATGAGAGCATGCGTGCTTACGGTGTGCCGCGCCACCGCCACCTCTCTGAGATTGAGCAAGAGCTCTCCGGTGCAGCAGGCTGCAAAGTGACAATTACCTTTACCCCGCACCTTATGCCCGTTAATACCGGCATTGTGACCACCACGGTGGCCAAGTTGGCAGAAGGAGCCACGGCAGAGGCGGTAACCGCTTGTTTGGAGAAGGCATACGCCGATGCTCCCTTTGTGCGTTTGATGGGCCTTAACAAACCGGCAGATACCAAGAATGTGACCCGCACTAACTTTGTGGATATTGGTTGGGCGATAGATACCCGCACCAACCGCTTGGTGCTCATGAGCGCTGAGGACAACGTGATTAAGGGGGCAGGCGGCCAGGGTGTGCATGCCTTTAACATCATGTTCGGTTTTGATGAAACCGAGGGCCTTTGGCTGATATAATTCAACATTAATACAATATGCTACCGGTTCTGCTCATAGTAGACGACGAGAAGGCAACGCGAGATGTGCTTTGCAGTGCCTTGGAGGATGACTACGAGGTATACGCCGCTGCCAACGGCAAGGCTGCGCGTGCCATCCTGGAGAGTGAACCGGTAGACATTTTGTTGACAGACCTGCGCTTGGGCGGGGAGAGCGGCATGGACCTCATCGACTATGCGCAAACTCTGCCCCAAGCGCCCGCCTGTATCATGATGACAGCTTACGGTAGCCCGGCCACGGCTGCCGAAGCCAAGCGCCACGGCGCATATTATTTTGTTACCAAACCGCTCAATTTGGATGAAGTTGAGCTGTTGCTCAAGCGGGCTGCACACACGCGAACTCTGGAGGCGGAGAACCGTGCGCTTAATGCCACCTTGCGCCCGACGGGCGGTTTGGATGCCATGCTGGGTGACAGCCCGCAAATGCAGAGCATTTTTAACCGTATACGCCAAGTGGCCCCCACCACTGCTACGGTGTTGATTCAGGGGGAAACCGGCACGGGCAAGGAGCTTGTGGCTAAGGCTTTGCATGCGCTATCCCCGCGTGCTAAAGCTAAGTTTGTGGCCGTTAACTGTGCGGCACTTTCACCGCAGCTGATGGAGAGCGAGCTTTTCGGCCATGAAAAGGGGGCTTTTACGGGGGCTTTGCAACGCCGCATCGGCCGTTTTGAGGAGGCCAACGGCGGTACCCTCTTTTTGGATGAGATTGGGGAGATGGATATGCCCACTCAAGTGAAGCTACTGCGTGTGCTGGCGGAGAAGAGCATAGAACGCGTGGGCAGTAACGAGCCCATACCCGTCAATGTGCGTGTGGTGGCTGCCACCAACCGCAACTTGCAGGAGATGGTGGCTGCAGGCAGCTTCCGCCTAGACCTCTACCAACGCCTTAACGTCATCTCTGTGCAGTTGCCGCCCTTACGTGAAAGAGCAGGGGATATTGTGCTGATGGCTAATGCATTTGTGCAAGAGTTGTGTAAAGAAAACAATAAAGCCTCCAAAACTCTTACGCGGGATGCCTTGGAGCTGCTGCGTGCCTACTCTTGGCCCGGTAACGTGCGCCAGCTGCGCACGGCCATGGAGCATGGGGTGGTGATGAGTGACTCCTCCCTCATCTCCCCGGCAGATTTGCCGGAGTATCTTGGCCCACTGTCACCGCAAAATGTACCGGAATCTCAGCAAAATAATGTACACACAGACTTTGGGCTTGATTTTACCCATGGCTTTAATTTAGAATACATCGTACAGAGAACTATTATCCGTGCGCTGGAGTACACCGGCGGGAACCGCTCCCGTGCGGCAGAGCTGCTGGGTATTAATCGTCGAACCCTGCAACGTAAAATGGCAGAGGCTCCGAGTGTTTTCCGTCAATATTTAAACTGATATCATATGGCATTATTAAAAAAGAATACGCAGCATAAAGTAGGGTCATCAATGCGATACGTTGTGTTGATTTTGCTGGCTTTGATGTGTACTTTTAAGCTCTTTCTCAGTTATAAAGGGTTGAATCAACCGGATGCTATGGATCAAGCCCAGATTGCCCGCTCCGTGGCTAATGGCAACGGCTTTGTTACCAAATTTTATCGCCCCGTTGAGTTGCAGACTTTAAAAAATAAGAGCGAGATTAAGGCGATAGATTTTAATAGCTATCGGGATGTAAACCATGCCCCGCTCAATATTGTCAGCATGGCTGTTGCTCTTAAGCTTACCGGTAATAATGATTTTGTGGCGGCACGTATTCCTATGGATGAGAATGGAGACCCGTCTCAGAACCTATATGACGCGGACCGCACGATATCTGCCGTCAGTTGCTTTTACTTCTTCTTGGCTATGGTGTTGGCATACCTGCTCATAGCCCGTATGTTTGATGAGGTTGTTGCCGCTGCATCCGTTTGCTGTATGGCGGTGAGTGAATTGGCTCTGGATTACGCCGTTAGTGGGTTGCCTCAACCGCTGATGATGTGTTGCCTGCTACTTGGTCTGCATTTCCTGATTAATGCTAAGAATTCGTTAGAGCATGATGACTCCGTAGGCGTGACGCTGCATCTCGGTATTTCTTTTGTCTGTTTGTCATTAATGTGCTTGAGCGGGTGGTTGAGCGTATGGCTCTTTGTTGGCTATTTGGTATTCTGCGCATTCTATTTCCGCCCCTACGGTATGTATGGTGGTGTGGGTATCGGCATCTTCGCTATATGTTGCGCATATTCTCTGTGGTCTAATAATCAGGCTTGCGGTAGTTATTTGGGTAACGCATTTTATGGTATCTTTGATTGTTTCGGCGGAAGTACAGAGGATGCTATGCGCTCGGTGAGCGCCTCTGTTGCCTCGTTGGATTCATCCATGTTGGTGCTCCGATTCTTCGGTGCGGTATTCTCACAGGTTAAGAGCCTGTATGTCAACACTTGCTCCATCATTGTGGCGCCATTCTTCTTCTTGGCTCTTTTCTTCCGTTACAAGCGAGGGCGAGTACAGTGTGTGAAATGGGCAGTGTTCAGCATGTGGGTATTTTCATGCTTGGGTATGGCTCTATACGGTACAGATATGCCCTTGAGCAGTGGTCAGCTTGCCATCCTCTTCGCCCCGTTGTTTGCGGCTTACGGTTTCTCCCTGCTGTTTAACTTTATCGCTCGGCTCAATACACCGCATATTACTTTCGGGCAGTTGCGCGGTTTGGCGGTACTGGGCGTTGTGTTGCTGTGTGCCGGGTCGCAAATTGCCAGTTTCCCCAATGATTTGTACCGTGGTGTGTGGTTGAAGGAGAAAGGCTCCCCCCACTATCCTCCGTATTATCCGCCTGCTCTAAACTGTAAATTGGTTGATATTACCAATCCGAACGATATTTTGATGACGGATATGCCGTGGGCCGTTGCTTGGTATGCAGACCGCCGTGCTATTTGGCTGCCCAAGGAGCTGGAGGATTACAAAAAGATAAATGAGGAGATTATACCCGGCAGTGCAGCTGTAATTCAGGGGATTTTGATGACCCCGCTATCGTACGACCCCATTATTCCCTCCTCCTATTCACCTACGAATCACATGAAGAGCGGTCGCCCCGGTGGCTTTACTGCCGTTACGGAGGGCTCCGGTGCCTTTGCTCCCTTAGCTCTTAATTTGCCGTTGGCTATTATGGATCCGCGTAGAAGCATGTTTATTAATAACTTTGCGCCTGTCCCCAATTCTCAGAACCCTGATGAATTCCAGTTGGGCGAGATTGTCAATATATCCAATAATGGCACTAACGCCCAGTTCGATGACATTGTTACGTTGAATGCCGGTGCTGCCGTTCTTTACAAAAAACGTGGTCAATAATATGCCCAAGCAGTAACTTTATTAATCCTTTATTTTATGCCTCCCAAAACAGCAAAGTCCCTCAGTTTTGAACAATCCATGGAGCGGTTGGAATCTATTTCTGCCGCTCTGGAGAATCCGGAAACCGGTCTGGAAGAGACGATTCGACTGGTGGAGGAAGGATTGAAATTAGTGAAAAGCAGCAGGGCTTTGTTGGAAAATGCAGAGTTGCGTATCAAAACGCTGGAGAATCCGCAACACGGTGCGGATTCCGGCCATAAAGATGAAGTAAGCCATACCGACGAACATGACTTCTCCCTCATATAATTTACCCGCCTTGCTGTCTCGTCTTGAAAACGGGGAAAGCGTAAAGGACTTGAACCCCGAAGAGCTGGAGCAGCTCGCGGCAGAGATTCGTCATTATTTAGTGGAATCCTTGGCCGTTACCGGCGGGCACTTAGCACCCAACTTGGGTATTGTGGAGTTGTGCATAGCCATGCACCGCGTGCTTTCTACACCGCGGGATAAAATCCTTTTCGATGTATCTCACCAGTGCTATGTACACAAGATATTAACCGGGCGAGCAGAGGCAATGCGTGGCATACGCCAGTTTGGGGGGATATCCGGTTTTTGTAAGCGTAGTGAGTCCGCTCATGATGCTTACGGTGCAGGGCATGCCGGCACGGCATTATCTGCCGCTTTGGGGATGGCCGTTGCCAGAGATTTGGCCGGGGAGGACTACCATGTTGCCGCCGTTGTCGGGGATGGCGCCTTTACCTGTGGTACCACGCTGGAGGCACTTAACAACATAGCCGGGCACACCAAAAAGTTTATTCTCATCCTCAATGATAACGAGTGGAGTATTGACAAGAATGTTGGTGCGTTAGCTCGTTATTTTGCTTCTTTGCAGGAGACCTCCACTTATACTTGGCTCAGAGACAAATCCATCAAGTTTATTGAGAGTCTAGCCGGTAAAGGCGTGCGTGAGCAAGCCTCAAAATTGGTAACGGCTGCCAGAGCCGTTATTAACCCCTTGAGCTTTTTCCGTGAAATGGGCTTGAACTATTATGGCCCTATAGATGGACACGACATTGCCCGATTGGAAAAAGTGATGCGCATTGCCACTCGCCAAAATGAGCCGGTTGTGCTGCATGTCATTACTCGTAAGGGCAAAGGCTATGAGCCCGCCATGCAGAACCCCACCAAGTTTCATGGTGTGGGGCAGTATAATGTGGAGGATGGTGCGACAAAACCTGCCCACACGATTACTTATTCGGAGGTATTCGGCCAAACACTCACTCGACTTGCTGCAGAAGACCCCGCCATTACAGCTATTACGGCAGCCATGCCCAGTGGCACCAAGTTGGATATCTTCCGCAAGCAGTTCCCCAAACGCTTTTTTGACGTAGGCATAGCAGAGGAACATGCCTCGCTCTTTGCTTGCGGGCTGGCTACTCAGGGGCTTAAACCCTATGTGGGCATTTACTCCACCTTTATGCAACGTGCGGTGGACATGATACACCATGATGCAGCGTTGCAGAAATTGCCGGTACGTTTCTGTATGGACCGCGCCGGATTATCCCCGGATGACGGCCCCACCCACCATGGGTTGTATGATATCAGCATGCTGCGTTGCATCCCCGACATCATCATGATGCAACCGGCAGATGAGGCAGAGTTTGTTCACATGCTGGCTACCATGAACCAAATAAATGATTGCCCCAGTGCTATACGGTATCCACGTGGCTGTGGGGAAGGCGTAGCCCTGCCGGAAACGCCGGAGCCCTTGCCCATTGGCAAGGCCGCCGTGGTGGCAGATGGAGCAGAGGTTGTGTTGTTTGCCTTGGGTAACATGAATGCCGTTGCTGCGCAAGTAAGAGAAAAACTGCAGGCATTCGGCATAGATTGTGCTCACATTAATGCCAGGTTCATCAAGCCTTTGGATGAAGATTGCCTGCGCTTATACGCCGCCAAGTGCAAGCTTGTGGTAACGCTGGAGGATCACACCGTGGTTGGCGGTTTCGGCAGTGCCGTGCAAGAGTTCATGATGCGTGACGGCTCTGCTACGCCTGTGTTGCCCATCGGCTGGCCGGATACTTTTGTGGAGCATGGCACATTGGAGCTGTTGCGTGCTAAACATGGGCTTACTCCTGAAAATATCGCTTCCCGAATTCTTCAAAAATTAAATACACTGGTATGAAAAAATCCATATTTTGTATGATGGCGGCCATGGCTTATCCGCTCATGGCATCAGACTTGCCCACCGTTGATATTTTTGATGATGAAACGGATGCTCCTGAGCATCAGACTCCGAACGTACCGAAGGAAGACGATGTGGACGATATCCCCAACTGGGTGAACGAGCTGTCTAATCTTCCTGCCGCGCAACGCCAACAGTATATGAATCAGTTTGCTGCTGCCAAGTGGGCGTACTCCAAGGGCTCTTTAGATATGTGCCAACGTTGTTTGGATATTTGTGAGGGTATTTATGCAAAAAATCCTAACGTATGGAATTTACGAGCGGCTGCTCACTTGGCTCAGCAGAATTTTGATGCTGCTGAGGTTTGGTTGAAGAAAGTACACACCGTAGTACCGGATGATGCCGTGGCCAGCCTTAACTATTCTCTGCTTTATTTGGGGCGCAGTGAGTTTGAAAAGTGTATCTCCATGTGTGATTCCTTGTTGTACGAAATCGAGTATAAGGAAAATATGGAGGGGTTATCTCATGCTCTTTTATTTAGAAAATTAGTATGTCTTGTCATGCTTGATCGTATGGATGAGGCTCGAGCCATAGTGAAGGATATCACCCCTCTTACTTTCACTCCTCTTTATTATTATAGTCAATCCATTTTCGCCGTGGTTGAAAAAGACAGAGCAAAAGCTTTGAAAGAAATGTCAACCGCAGATAGAATATACAGCAAGGACCCCTACCTGCAAACATATAAGCAGGCTATCCAGTTCTCAAATATATTAAAAACTACTGCGGAGACTTTTACCAAGTAAGTTTCGCCAAGCTCCATGAAAGAGCGAGATACAGGTACCATTCTCAAACTCAGCCCGTTGGGAGACCACGGGCTGATTGTTGTTTGGTGCACGGCCTCCCATGGTATCTTGCGCACGGCGGCTCGCAATGCCCGTAAGCCCGGTAGTGATTTTACCGGGCGTATCGATTCTTTTTTTGAGTGCGAGCTTGTATTCTCCATGCCTGCTAAGGGGGATTTGGCAACCCTGCACAGTGCAGAGCTTGTTTTCCCCCGTCTCCCGCTGCGCGGTGAATTATCCCGCCTGTACTTGGCCGGTTATATGTGTCGTTTGTTGCTGGCTACGGTAGAGACCGGGGATGGCTCTGCAGAGTGGCATAAGCTTATCAGCGGCGCGTTGGATTATGTGGCCGCCTCTCCACCACGCCTCGCCGTGTTAGAACACTTTGAAAAGCGCCTGGCAACCCTGCATGGCATATACTCCCCCGCTATGCCCCCGCATCAATCCCTTTTGCGCCATTTCCAATCCCTCCCCGACGGGCGCTTGCAATTTGCCGAGTTTATATAAAAAAGCACCACGCGGGGAGGCGCGGTGCTTTTGAAATGAATTAGGTTGAATCAGAAATTGAAACGAATGGCGGTGGAAAACTCCCAGCCGTTGTAGCAGTCTGAGCCGTCTTTGCGGGCTGTGGTGTACTCTGCCCCGAACATGAGTTTAGCGGCATCCTTATGCTTGGCAGAGGCGTATAAATCTACACCAAAGTAGAAGGCGTGCAGGCTGTCCACCCAAGCGTCTGCATAGGTTTGTGTGTAGATGTAGCGGTCTCCACTCAGTTTGCAGGCACCATCGCCGGTCATACCCGTGTAGCGGAACACGAGGTCCACCTGCGGGTGAATGGCGTAAATGGGCTGTAGCTGCAAGCCGATGTTGTTGGTGCCATGCCCCGTTTGTTGTTCAAAAGCGGCTACTACGTTGGCTTGGAAGGTGAGTTTATCCTGCTTCATTTCGTAACCGATGGAGAGGGCATCCTTAAAGCCTAAGCCGTAGTTATTGGCCCCGGGATTGCGACGACTGTGGTAAGCATTGTTGAAGTCATGCATGTATTCGGCTGAAATGGCTTGGTAGCCGTTCTCCGTTACATCAAACTTATGTGTGCCACCCAGAATGAGGAAGCATTTGTCCTCCCACCCGAACTCACCTTTCAAGCCACGGCCATCGCGGTATACATCCGGGTGAGCTAAATTTTTGGATGCACAAGCGCGGTCGTTGGCCATGAGTTGGAGGTAGAGGATATTCTCTTTATCCGGGGCTGTATAGTTGAGCTCAATACCCCAGTTTGTGTCAATGCCGAATTGTGCGGCAAGGTATGACCTCTCTACGCACGGAATGTTGGCGTTGGACATACGGAAGTCAGAGGTGAAAGCCGGGACAAACTTACCGGCTTTTACGCTGAGGCCTTTAACGGCGGGGATATTTTGTTTTACCCAAACGGAGTAAATGTCTGTATAGGTAAAGTTGCGTTTAGTGCGGCCACCGGGGTAAGTGCTGCGGGAGGGCAGGCCACCCACGCGCCCGATGATGTTGAACTGGGTGCCGGAGCTCATGTTGACATTAAGGCCTAGCCAAGAGCGGCGGAACTCGCTGTTGAACGGGGTAGCACCGTCCTTAAGGTGCAGGCCATTACTGCCGTTGGGCTGTACGGAGGCCATTTGCCACTGCTGGCGTATGGTGAAGTTTACCTTGTTAATGAAGGTATCCTTATTTTCATAGACAACGAGGGCTTTTTTCACCTCGTCTGCCCAGTCTGTGGATTTTGCAGGCTCTGCTGCCACTGCCGGTAAGGTGACCGGCAGTGCCGCGAGGAGTAAGAGAGATTTGTTCATCATGCTTCAGCTATGTTCAGCGCAGTTTGGAGAACAGGGTCTGTTGATCCAGCACGCTCATGTATTCCGTGTGGTCCAAGCCCATGTCAAGCACGTAAAGTGTGAGCAATTTTTTGACAATGCCCAACAGTTTCTCCGGCTGCCAGGGTTTTTCGATGTAGTTGTCCAAGTGCCCCTCGTTGATGGCATTGATGGTGTCTGCATGCGTGGCTTGGCCGGTGAGCAATACTTTGCGGGTTTTGGCAAAGCGCTTGTCGCTTGCAACCTTGGCCAGCAGGTCTGTGCCACTGGCTCCGGGCATAACTTGGTCTGAGATAACGATACCCACTAAGTCGCCGTCGCTGTCTATTTGGTCCATCAGGCTCAGGCAGTCCTCCACGCCGGAGGCCTCTTCCAAGCGAATAAGCGGAGTGAGAGGACGCAGGTCTCTCATGACGGAGTCCAGCACTTCTTGCTGGTCATCGATGCAGATAATATTAATTTTTTCCATTGATTTGTGTGGTTGGAAGGTTGATAGAGAAGGATGTTAGACCATTGGCACTGGTGAGCTCAATGGTGCCGTTATAACTGTCCACCAAGCGGCGGACAATGGATAAGCCGAGGCCGAGTCCGAAGTCCAGCCCCAATTTTTTGGTTGTGAAGTTAGGTTGAAAGATTTTTTCGTGGATATCCTCGGGGATATCCGGACCGTTGTTGGAGATGGATACCCGCACATATTCCTCCGGCAGCAGGTGCATGCCCTCTGCGGTGAAAGAATCTGTAGAGATTCTGATGGTGGGGGAGGGGGTGGAAGCTTGTTGCATGGCATCCAAGGCGTTGTTGATGATGTTGGTCCAAATCTGCACCAGCTCTGTCAAATCTGCGGTAAGCGGGGGGCAGGGGTTCAGGTCCGTTTCCACCGTTACGTGTTTGAGTTTGTTGGTAAGCAGGTTCATGGCATCGTTGACGGACTCCCGCACGTCTACCCCCTCTTGGCGGGTGGAGTTGCCGCCACCCAACAGTTTGACGGCGCGAACAATGCCCGTGGCGTGTTTGGCTGCCACCTGCATGTCTCTCAAATCATGCCCCAGCTCCCAGTATTTGTAGTTGAACTTGACGTGGCGTACAAAGTCCGGCCCGTATTTAACCAGTGTTTTGGTGTCGGGTATGATGTGTGCCAGCACCTTGGCGGCGGGTTGTGGCAGGTTGAGCTCTCGCTCATATTTGCGGGCCAGTGTGCGCAGCTCACTGGCAGCGGTAAAGGCTGTGTCCTCATAGCCAAAACGGAAGAGCTTGGCGTTGAGCTTATCCTCCTCTGCCAAAAACTCTGCCATGTGCTCAGCCACAAACTCCGTGCGGCGGGTGATAACGCCCACGGCGTTGTTGAGCTCATGCGCAATACCGGCAGAGAGCTGTGCCAGGGTGGAGGCCATTTCTGCCCGTTGCAGCAGGCGTTGGGCCTCCTCTTTTGCCGTGGCGTGGCTGAACATGCGTATGTTGCGCGCCGCCAGCTCGTGCATGAGCACGGGTATGAATTGGTGCTCCAGCGTGCCGTAGGTGGCCTCCTCCTCTGCCGGGGTGGTGTCATCTATGTAGGCAAGTTTGGTATCCTCCACCGCCACAATGTCGTTAGAGCTGTGGTAGGTGCGGGAGAAGAAAGCCTGCACACACACGTAAGAGCCGGGGCCGGCGCGGAACACCTCGTGCTTGCGGGCTATGGCTGTGGGGAGGTCCGAGCCGCTGATGGTTTCTGCCTGGCGGTAGGCCACCAGCGCCCCCTCCAGCAAGAGGTAGAGGCGGTGGCACTCCTCCCCCTGAGCCACCAGCATTTCTCCTTGGGAGATGCTGATGGTGCGCCCGGGGTCGCTGAAGTAGACTCGGTTGAGTCTTTCTAACGGCTCTGTTATGTGTGCGGGCAACATGCTCAGGAGGAATGAGGTTTTAGTTTATATTTTTATCAGCCAAAGAAGCCTGCGCTGCCGAGCAGGGTCATCATTACAATGGTAATGACCAAGCCGAGTATGCACAGGATGGTGCCGGAGATAGCCATGCCCTTCTGCTCCACGTGGCCGGTGGCATAGGCCATGGCGTTGGGCGGGGTGGAAATCGGCAGTGCCATACCCAGAGAGGAGGCAAAGGCTACCGTTACCAGCAGGGCTACTGCGCCTGCGCTATCCATGGAGCCTGCGGCCAACATGGCGCTGGCTACACCACCCAGAATCGGTACCAACAGGGCGGCGGTTGCCGTATGGCTCATGAAGGTGGCCATGAAGAGGCAGATGCAGCTGGCACCGATGAGCAGGATGGTGGAATCCCATGTGCCGAAGGGAATGGCGTTAATCATATCCTTGGCCAGGTTGGTCTCGCTGAGGGCTACACCCAAGGCAAAGCCACCGGCTACCAGCCACAGCACATCCCAGCTCATGGCCTTCAAATCCTTCTTGGTGATAACACCCGTAATGGAGAACACGGCAATGGGGATGATGGCTACGGAGTTGGAGTCCAGACCATGGTATTCCTTGGGGATAACCCACATGAGGATGGTTACAATGAAGGTGATGTAAACGATGATGGCCTTGGGGGTCTTGAGGAACTTGCCTTTCAGCTCGGTGGAAAGGTCGAGGCTCTTCTGAGAAATCGGGAACATCTTGAGCAGCACAATCCATGCTACAAAGAGCATGACAACCACAAACGGAATACCGAATGACATCCATTTGCCGAAGGAAACATCCAGACCGATGTCTTGCATAAACTTAAGCGCGATGGCGTTGGGCGGCGTGCCGATGGGCGTGCCGATGCCGCCCACGTTGGCCCCAACGGGAATGCACAGCGCAAAGGCGGCGCGGCCGCGGTCCTCCGGCTTAAAGAGTGCCAGCACGGGGGTGAGCAGGGCAAGCATCATGGCGGCGGTTGCCGTGTTGCTCATGAACATGGAGAATACGGCGGTAACACTCATCAAGCCCAGCAATACATACTTGGGATTCGTGCCGAAGGGCTTGAGCAGTACGCGGGCTAAGTTGACGTCCAAGCGGTACTTGGTGGCGGCATCTGCCAAGAAGAATCCGCCGAGGAAGAGCAGGATGATGGGGTCTGCAAAGGTGGCAAAAATGCTCTTCTGTTGGGTAAGGTTGACAATCTTGACCTCCTTGAGGGCGGTGCGATTCTCTTTGGCGTTAAAGTTATTGGCTGCCTTGTAAAGCTCGTCTGCCGTGGTGCGATAGTCGGCAATCAATTGAGTATCTGCATCAGATTTCTTTTCAGCTTTATCAAGTTTATCTGCCGTTTTAGCGCATTTGTCAGCGTAGTTCATGTAGCTGCTGGTCACAACCATGTACAGGTCATCATTGCTGAGCTGGCCTTTTTTGTTGAGCTTGGTTTTGACATCTGCCTTGATTTGATCCAGCGGTGACTCCATGCGCTTTTGGCCGGGATTGTCAGGATCCGGGGCTTCTATGAACTTCTTTACGGCAGTGGGGCAGGCCTCGGGGGTGGTAACTTTTGCAATAACGCTGTGCACCTCCTTCATGTCGAATCTCTGCTCTTTGAGGAAGTTGAGAGATTGGTTAGAGGTGGCAAAAAGCGTGAGGGCAATCACCGCAACAGAGGTTGTCCAAATCGGGATCACCTCCAAAATCCACATCAATGCAGCAAAGATGAACAACGCTACCACACGTGCCTGAATCGGGTTGATTAAGGTTTCTTCCGGTGTGTTAAGCATGTCCGGCAGGAATAGCGCGCTGCCACTCAGGAGCAGCACGACAAACAACTTGATCAGAGTTTTTTGAGTACTTGACATAGCTGATATTTACGTTAACCTCAGCACGGTTTGTCGTGTGCATGCGCAGGCGCGCACGCTTGCGGCAAATCTTGTGCTGCCATAAGAGTACTATATTTTAGCTCTTTTTGCAAGTTTTACTTGCTTAAAAATAAAAAAAAGGGGCAATGTTGCCATTGCCTCCTGTTCAGGAAAAATGTTATGGGTGGTTTTAGGCCATTTCTACCAAGAGCTGTGCCAGTATCGTCATGAGAATCAGGGCGATGGGGTAGGCGGTGGAATAAGCGATAACGGGCTCCTGACTTTCCGTTTGGGAGGTTATGGCCCCCAGTGCCGGGGTAGAGGTTTGCGAGCCGCAGATACAGCCCAAGGTTTCTGCTACCTCCATTTTCAGGAACTTTCGAGCCACAAAATACCCGATGAACAGCGGCAGCACCGTGATAACGGCACCCACCAAGAACATGGATAAACCATTGGTGGCTAAAGTTTCTACCAGTTTTTCGCCACCGTTGATGCCGGCTCCTGCCAAAAAGAGCATTAAGCCCAGTTCCATTACCAAAACACGGGTGGCGCGCGGCATGTAGCCTGCTACCGGGCCAATCTTGCCAAAGTGCCCCAGCAACAGTGCCACCACCAGCGGCCCGCCTGCCATACCCAGCGAAAAGCCTTTGCCCCCGCCTATGCTGAAGGTTACACTGCCCAGTAATAAACCCAGCACCAAGCCGCCTGTCAGAGAGAGCACATCTGCCGCATTGATGGCTGCACTGCGGTGCCCGCATTCTTTTTTAAAGGCGTTGATAGCCTCGGGTGTGCCCACAACGCGCAGTACATCGTTGCGTATAATTTCCGTATCCGGGGAGGGGATGAAGGTGTTGCCCAGTCGAGTTACGCGGGATACGGTGACACCGTAGTTGCCCAAGGTGTCCAAATCTTTCAATGTGCGATTGCTCATTTTATCTGCAAGGACAATAATCTGAGCATCTTCATCTTTACAAATGAGGGCATTGCTGCCTTGGTTGGTAAAGTGACCGAGTATGGCAGCATCGTGTGCTATCTTCTCCCGCTCGCCAATCATTAGCACCTCGTCGTTAGTGTTGAGGGTATCCGTGCTGCGCAGGGGGCGCAATATGCCGTCTCTCAGAATACGGGTGATACGGCTGCTCATGCCGGTGCTCAAGGCTACGGCTTGCAGGTCTTTACCCAATACCTCGGGGTTGGTGCAGCATACATGCCGTGCGATAATGGCGTGCGGGTCTGCATCGTTTCCTTTATCATTGTTGCTGAGATCTTTGCGGAGAATACGGGGCAACAGCTGCACGAACAAAACAATGCCGATAACACCAAAGGGATAAGCTAAGCCATACCCGATGTTAATGACGGATTCATCATACCCCGCGGCCTTTGCTGCATCCAGAGAGGCGGCCAGTGCCGGCGTGCTGGTGCAGGCCCCGGCAAAAAGCCCGGCACCTACGGTCAAATCTATACCCATCAGCTCGCATAAGCTCCAAGCGGTTAACCACCCCACAAGTACAATGGTGCCGGCTAATATAATGAGGTTTTTACCCCGGCTTTTCAGGGATGAAAAGAATCTGTTGCCCACCCCTAGGCCTACACAATATACAAATAATGCTGTGCCGATGGCGGATATACCATCCGGTATCTTTAAGCCATAATGCCCGGCAACCATGGCTACAAACAACACGCCCGAGCTCCCTAATGAAATGCCCTTGATACTGATATTGCCCAACGCTAAACCCAAAAAGAGAATCGCAAATAGTACCAATGTTGAATTGCTCAGTAGTGTTTCCATATTGGTTAGAATGTTGTTTTGTCGCGCATTCCTATACACTTACTTGGTGTTTTTGTCAAGTTATACTTGATTGCTGACAGAATGTTATATCTCTTGCCGATGCCCCCACAAATTGGTGGTTGTGGGGTAACATACGAAATCCGAAATCCGAAGTTAATTAGTTCGGCTCACAGCTACGGGAAGTCTCCCTTGCTGTTCGCAAAATAAGAACTGCTATCTCAACGCTTACTGCCGTAATTACAGCGGTAACTTATGCAAGGCTTTGCAACATTGCGCCGCAGGCGCCTAACTTTAAAATTGGGCATCTCTAAAAACTCGACAAATGGCAATTTGTTTATATCGTAGGGTGGGACTTAAGTCCCACTTTCATGGTGGTATACCTTGATAATATGTTGGACTAAAGTCCAACACTCCGATAGCATTCGCCCCACAAATACCAATTTGTAGGGACCTCGGTAAGTCTCAGGATGGAAGATTAATGGCTTGGTTGAGTTTTTCGAGGTCCCCATTTCGTATATCGTAATTCGTACCTCAAATAGCCCGATGAAAACCCCGCCGATGCCGTGGGGCAAGGGCGGGATGAAATGATATGCTGCGCACAGGCTTTATCAGGCCTCGTCATCGGGGAAGATGAGCTCCTTGGGTGCAGGCACAATCTCCTTAACGGTCATCTTGTGCTGGGAGCCGCCAACCTCAAGGGGAATGCGGACAGCGTCACCCACCTTCAGACCGATAAGGCGTGCACCAAGCTTGGAGTTATAGGGAATAACGCCCTGCTCGGGGATGGAATCCCAAGCACCCAAGATGGTGTAAACGGCCTTGAGCCCCTTGCTGTTGGTGAAGATAACCTGAGTTCCAACGCCTGTTTGCTCGCAAGAGGCATCCGCAAAGTCGGTGGGCTCTGCCTGAGAGAGCAGGCGAGAGAGCTCCTCGGAGCGGCGCATGAGCACTTGGCGCGTGGCCTTGGCGTCTTGGTAGCCGCCGTTCTCACGCAGGTCACCCTCGGCACGGGTAATCTCCAAGTCGTGCTTGTTCTTGGGGATCTTAACGTTGATAAGCTCCTCATACTCAGCCTTACGGGCTGCATAAGAGCGCAGGGAGACATACAGGTGCTGCTTCTCCTTAACCTGTACACGTGCCAGTACTACCTCCTGCAAGGTGGGGTGTACTTTCATCATGTTGGCAAGCAATAGGTTGCGATCCAAGTCCGGCAGTACGGAGGAATCGTACAGAGACTTGGCAAAGGGGCGAGCCTCCAGCTCAGAGATACCGGTCACCAGATCCGGGGCCAATTCCTTGTCATCCAACAACAGGTTGCGCAGGCGCAGGGCTCTGTTGGGGCCGCCCTCTGCGCTGTCGCGCTCAATGGCGTTGATGATGGCTGCACCCAACAGCATCTTGTTCTTGTCCACCAGTTCCTTGGCAACCCCGTTACGCTCACGGCAAATCCAAATGAGCACATCCGGGCTGAGGTTTTGGCGGGAGATGCCGTTGGTGAGGTCTGCAAACAGTTGCTCCTTGCCGCCCTTAGCGATAATGAAGTCTGCCGCTGCTGCCGTTACTTTGGCTCCACCGAACAGGAAAATGTTGGTGGTGTAGGCCAGCCAGCTGTCGGCATAAGCCTCGGGCAGGGCCTCGTACACTTTATTTTGACGGGCTACGGATAACTCACCGATGTATTGCACCAGCTCCTCAGAGGGGATGGTTTGCAGCTTGTCTGCCAAGGTCTTAAGTTCGGTAACACCGGCCTCTGTCAGGGCTGCATTAAGCTGCTCTTGCTTGGCGGCATCGTTGCCGGTGGTGGCCTCCAAAATGTCGTCGCGAATGATGATGAGCTCCAGCACGTGCTGCGGCTCATTGCGGTCGCGCTCAATATCCTCCTCCATGGCTTTTACCAATTGGGCAGCCAAGGTGTACTCACCGGCCAAGGCCTCTATGTGGCTTTGATCGATGATGCGCACGCAGCTCTCCAGAGAGGTAGCCTCTTTGTAGTCTGCCAACAGAGCTTCTGCAGCGCTGCCGGCCTCACGGGTACGGATGGTTTCGCCCTTCTTGGTGGGCAGGCGGAATCGCGGGTCTTCCTTCATGGCAGTGCGGGCTTTCTCCCACCAAGCTTTCCAGTTCTCCGCAGGGATAACGCGGCCACTGAGGAATTTCTCCAAATCCTCCGGCTCCATTTCTAGTACTTCATTTACGCCCTCTCGCAGGGAGAGGTTGTGCTCCAGTACAAAAGCGATGAATTCCAGTATCGTTTCTTTGCCTTCTGCCTTGGCTCGGCAGCCGGCAGCATCTTCAAAACAGGTAATCAGGAAGTGACCTTCAGGTACAGGGGTGAGCTGGTTGAATGCCAGCTTGAGGCCCATTACAAAATGGGGCTTTTGCTCAAAGTCGACTTTAACGAGATTTTTGGCCAGAGACCAAGCCTCTACCTTGCCAACGCCCCACTCAGGGTGCATGACGTAGTTGGCGGGAGAGAATTTGTCCAAGCGCATCGCAAAGTCTGCCGGTATTTTACCGGCTGCTACAAGTTTTTCTAAATCACCATGCATACGTGCAACCATATTACCATACCTTTTGTCAAGGTCAACCCCCGAATGATAATTTTTTTAATTTTTTTTAGAATTTCTGCGTCCTACTACTTGCCAAATGGGGGTATTATGGGTTATTCTCTGTTCCAAAGCGAATTTTATGGCGGATTCCCACTACATACAGCGCAGCCCCGGAGCAGTGCCGGAGGGGCCATATACCCGAGCCGCTTTGGCAGACTTGGTGGCGCGCAAGGAGCTGCCGGCAGATGTGCCCGTGTTAATGAACGGACAGGGCGCATGGTGCAGTTATGAGCAATTACCTCCGGTGCCCCCATGCCCGCCTACGTATTCTGTGTGGAGCTTTGTGAGCGTGTTTTGTTGTTTCCCCTTCAGCCTGATAGCAATGCGCCAATCTGCTCGTGTGGCGGAGCTGTACGGGCAGGGGCGTTATGAAGAGGCCGCAGCGGCATCCCGCTCCGCCTTGCGTTGGAACCTGTTTTTCCTTGTCTCCGTCATCATCTTGCTGGCATTCTGTTGGTTTGCCTTTAAGTTTGCGTATGATGTGTGGGAGACAGGGCGTATCTAAAACCGGGGATGTCCGGAAAACGCAGCAAAATTATTTATTTTGCAGTGCCCCTATAAATTGGTATTTGTGGGGCGAATGCTATCGGAGTGTTGGACTTTAGTCCAACATATTATCAAGGTATACCACCATGAAAGTGGGACTTAAGTCCCACCCTACGATATAAACAAATTGGGGACCCGGTTAATTAAATGTGGTAACATGCGGCTGTTCGGAGTAAAATCCGAGCCGACGGAGAGGCTTGTCGAAGTTAGCTACTCTTGACAAGCCGGCTGGGGGTACACCCGTTTAGGGGACAAGGGAAGAAGAACGTCCCGATTAGAAGTATGGGTCACCCCAGCCCCTCCATAGTGGAGGCTCCGCGATTCGTCTCGAATAATTGAAAGGACTAAACGTCCGTAACCGAGAAGGAGACAAGTCATGTTA
>JAFQEF010000056.1 GCA_017399165.1 Akkermansia sp. | reverse complement strand
AATGACTCCCTGCAAACGGAACATCCCCAGTCGCATGTCAATGGCTTCCTTATAAAGATAAACAATGGTATTGTGCGGTAATGTAAACATAGAGTTTCATTATCGCATACCCCGCTACAAGGCTTTTGGTTGAATGCTTACGAATAGATTTCAAAGTCGCAATATATGTTGCCGGAATCGGCTGTTGGTGCGGGGATTTTTGCACCGGCATCAAGCAGCATTTTCAACGGCTGCGGGTAACCTACAGATACTGCAACCTTGAGCTCTTTCTCTGTCGGTTTAGCTCCGGCATCCAAAAGTTGTTTAATAATGGCTGTATCTCCCTCACTGGTATGGATGGCAAGACGAAGCGGAGAATGCGTGCCGCCTTCGTATTCATTCGGATTTGCCCCGCGTTCAAGCAGTTTGCCCACCATCTCCGCATCATGATTAATTACTGCTTTTTGTAGGTTATTTTCTTCCCCTCTCAAGAGATAAAAATGCATATTGCCTTTTTTATTAAGTTCCACCTGCTGCACACATGCTGTCGACAGCAGCGCGGCGAGAGAAAGGAAAGCTAAAAATAAAAAATGCTGTTTGAACATATTGAAATCAGTTTCTTTGTATGCGTTGCTCCTTATAGCATAGCCGGATAGGGGGCGCCTTATAGTCTGGACAGGGCAGAGAGGATGGCGGCGGGGTAAAGGATATGCTCTTGCACTTGGATGCGGGCATGGAGGGTTTGCGGGGTGTCATCCGGCAGGACGGGGACATATGCCTGCATGAGGATTTCGCCGGTATCCATACCGGCATCCACATAGTGCACG
Organism: Akkermansia sp.; assembly: GCA_017399165.1. GTDB lineage: Bacteria > Verrucomicrobiota > Verrucomicrobiia > Verrucomicrobiales > Akkermansiaceae > Akkermansia. The sequence goes on along the minus strand of JAFQEF010000056.1, from coordinate 22,676 downwards.
GTGCAGCCGGCTTGTTTGGCACCGGCCTCCAGCGCTTGGCGCCAGGCCTCCACACCGGGGAAAGCGGGGAGCAGAGCCGGGTGAATATTGAGAATACGGTTGGGGAAGGCGTTGAGCAGCGGTTCTTTGACAAGGCGCATGAAGCCGGCCAGGCAAATCATATCCACCCCCAAGGCCTGCAATTTATCTGCCACGGCCTGCTGAACCTCCAGCGGGAATTTGTTTTTGTAGCCGCCGCAATCCATCACCTCTGCGGGCACGCCGTGTTGGCGGGCGCGCTCGAGGATGTAAGCGTCGGGGTTGTCGGAGAGGACGATGACCACCTCGGCATCCAGGCGACCGTCTTTAATGGCATTGAAAATAGATTGGCAATTGCTGCCGGAACCGGAACCGAGTACTGCGAGACGTATCATAACACGCACACCCTACCCTACCCGGCGAAAAATTGCAAGCCAAAATTGATGTAGAGGGCTCAGAGTGTCAGTTAAAAATCCGGTACAAACAACAAAAAAGCCGCCCGATTGGCGGCTGATTGGTAAAAAGGGGATACGGGGGATAGGTTCTATTTTATTCTATTTTTAACGCATAAGAAAAAAATGCAACCCTTTTTGCAACCCGAATTTTCACACCAGAAAAAAGCCGTTTTTTCTTTCTCTTTGTGCTACTGTGTGCGGGGGTATGCTAACGCAAGGCGTTAAAAATTGCAAGCCTTTTTTCGTGGCTGATGGTGTTTTTCTCTTTTTTTCCTTTTTTCCCGCATTTTACCAAAAAACGGGGGCAGGCATAGCGGGGCGGTCGGCGGTGTGTTCCCGTGTAGGGGTGATTAAGGGTGATAAAGGGTTGAAAAGCCCTGATTTCAACACATTAGGGCGGGCGTATCTTTCCGCGTGTAGGAATCCGCGCGCCTAATGGTCAGGCGGTAGCGGGTAGAATGCAACCCGTTTTGCAACCCGCCGCCCCTTTTCAGAGGGTGCAACCCGCCCCGCCTGATGGCCTACGGGTGGCCAGATGGACAGCGCGCCCGCCTGATAGCCTACGGGCGGCCAGATGGCCAGCGCGCCCGCCTGACGGCCTACGGGTGGCCAGATGGTGCCTTGAGTGCGCCTGATGGCCTACGGGTGGCCAGATGGTACACCCGCCCCGCCTGACGGCCTACGGGTGGCCAGATGGACAGCGCGCCCGCCTGATGGCCTACGGGTGGCCAGATGGTGCCTTGCGTGCGCCTGATGGCCTACGGGTGGCCAGATGGTGCCTTGCGCCCGCCTGACGCCTACGGGTGGCCAGATGGCCAGCGCGCCCGCCTGACGGCCTACGGGTGGCCAGATGGTACACCCGCGCCCGCCTGATGGCCTACGGGCGGCAGCAAAGCGGGCGCGGGTTGCAAAAAGGGTTGCAAGGGTTGCAAAATGCAACCCGCCCGCGCTTGCGGGTTGCAAGGCGGGCGGGCGGTGTATCGGCGGGCGGGTGCAGCCTGTCAGGCAAAAAGGGCATTTTCCAGCCCTGCAAGCACTTTGTCCTTTACGGAATAGTCCGCCGTAAAATAGGCGCGTTCTATTTCTTCGGAATCATGGCCGACAACGGCGCGCACCATGTCAGGCGTTAAGGCTGCATTACAGCGGGAAAGCGTGACAACGCTATGGCGGATAGAATGGAAAGACTTTTCCGCCACGGCGCGCCGCCGCCCCTTTTTCGGTGTGGTATCGGCGGCGGGAATAATGCCATGCGCCCGCAATGTGGCGGTAAAGGTGGCAGACACGCGCCCAGGGCTAAGAATATATTGCCTTGCCATATCGGGGAACACATAGCCGCCATAATCCCCGCCGCCGTCTCTGAAAGAATAAAGACGGGCAAGGCATTTCCGCAAGGCAGGGCGCAAGGGTTGAGAGATAGCCGCCGCCGTTTTCTGTGTGGTAAGGTTTACCCGCCCCGCGTCAAAATCTATGTTTTCCCACTTTAGCAAGCAAATATCGCCCAGCCGTTGCCCGCCTAGCATGAAAGACGCAAGCACCATGTTACACCACGGCGCGGGAAAGCGGTTTATCATATAGCGCAATTCTTCAACAGTAAACGGCTTGCGGGTTATTCTGTCCGCCCCAAGTTCAGGATTCACGGCGGCGGCGGCTTTTGATAGATTGATGCGCGGCATAGGGGATTTTATCAAGATGTTTTCTTCCACGGCTCTATTAAACGCGGCGGCGATATTCGTTCTATACAAGCCAACAGTGCCACGGCTAACACGCTCTAATGCCCAAGCGATAAAATCGCGGCATGTTTGAGCCGTTACTGCGTCAAGCCGCATGTTCTTTGCGTCACCTAGAAAATCGAGAAACACACGGAAACAGCGGCGGCGGTTGCTTTCCGTCTTTTCGCTTGCTTGCGGGGTGTAATTCGTCAAGTATTCTTCAACACTCGGCATATTCCCACACGCGCCAATAGCCCGCCCCGCGCTTCGGATAGCGTCCACGGCGGCGGATATGGTACACTCCCCGCGCGCTGTTTGCTCCAATAATGTGGCGGTTTGTCTTGCCACTTGTTCAGCCTTGCGCCCCGCCGCCCCTTTTTCGGCGTGTATCTTTAAGGATTTTTGCACGGTGCGCCCGTTGATTTTGTAGACGGCGTAAAAAGTGCCGTTTCGAATAATGAGTCCAGCCATATATTTTTTCTTTCCAGTAAAGCAAAAAATCGCGGCGGGGGAATTATGCAACCCGCAAATTCATTTTGCAACCATTTTGCAACCCGCATGCAACCATTTTGCAACCCTGTGTGTTTGCAACAGTAGCCAACGGAGAGATAAAAATCCAGCAAAATCAATAAAAAAGCCGCCCAGTTGGCGGCTGTTTGTGGTGTGTTTCAATACGGGGGATAGGACTCGAACCTACGACCTCCACCATGTCAAGGTGTTGCTCTACCAACTGAGCTACCTCCGCATGGAAGAAATGGGCAGGGATGGATTCGAACCATCGAAATCGTACGATAGCAGATTTACAGTCTGCCCCCTTTGACCGCTCGGGAACCTACCCATTCTAATTTTGCAGGCCACTGAGTGGCGTGCGAGGGGAGTTTACACGATTTTGCTCCCCATTGCAAGCCTTTTTTTGCATTTTTTTAATTTTTTTGCAATTTTTGTGATTTAAGTTGACGGAAGGCATGGATGAGGAAGGCGACACCGGCGGCAAAGATGGCAAAGGAAAGCCATTGACCCTTAGTGATACCGGCCCACACGGCGTCATCGGGCTCTTTGAAGCACTCGCACACCACGCGGGCAATGGCATACAACACACCAAAGAGCCCGGCAAAGAGCCCGGCGGGGGCATTTTTGAAGCGCAGGCGCACAATGATGAGCACGGCAAACAGCAGCAAGCCCTCGCCGAAAGCCTCGAAGAGCTGGGAGGGGTAGCGGGGCTCCAGATACTCCGCCAGGGTGTTGCGGAAGGTTTCGCTCTCTCTGCACATGCGGCAGAGCATGCCCTCCTCCCCCTCCAGGAGCATGCCTTGGTCATCTTTAAGGAAGAAGCTTTCGTAGGGGCGTTTCATGGCAGACTCCAACGAGAGGCGGGCTGCAAAATATGTTGAGTAGGGAAGCTCATAAATGGAGAGCGGGAACTTCATGGCGAGGGCGCTGCCGGCATCGCACACGCGCCCGTAGAGCTCGCCGTTGATAAAGTTGGCAATACGGCCGAAACACAGGCCGATGGGGGCAACTATGGCCAAGCCATCCAGCACGCGGGGGAAGGAGAGGTTGTGACGGCGAGCATAGAAAAGAGCCACCAAAATCACACCGATGATACCACCGTGGGAGGCCATGCCGCCCTCCCACACACGGAATACCCAGGTGGGGTCTTTCAAAAATCCGCTCAGACCGTGTTGCGGTAACCAGTAAAAGAAGAACTCGCCCAAACGCCCACCACACACCACGCCGATAAGGCATACCTGCATGGCGATGAAGTCGGACAATTGCTCCTCCTCTATACAATATAATTTAGATTTGGACAAACGCAGCAGCAATAAATACCCCAAAACAAAACCCGCCAAATAAGCCAAGCCATACCAGCGCACGGCAATGGGTGTGCCGGGAATATCCAACAAGATGGGGTCCAGATGGTGTACGTATGTAGCCAATAGATTTGTCATGACGCGAAGCTTATACCACAAAATAGCCCGTTTAACAAGGCGAAAGAGGAAATGTTGCAGATTTTGGATGTTGGAGGTTGTATTTCGCCCCGATGGGGTGAATTTTGATTGCGTAACGGTCATTTTTACCCTAAAACTTTAAAAGGCGCGTGAAAAAAAAGCGTCGGTATGAAAGTTTATTCTCGCCAAGGCAAGAGATATAGTGTATAAGTATAGCACATATTTGAATTTTTCACCATGAAACGAGCTCTTTTTTCCATATTCGCAGCAGCCGTATGCGGTTTGACCGCATCCGCCGTAGATGCCACAGCTGTTAAAGTAACCCTGCAAGCCAAGGGCAGCTCCACCAAGGTAGAGAAGGTGGCTCCCCCCCAGGGCATGAACTTTGGGGATGCCTCCATGACCGCCCAACCCGTTGTAGGCTGGCAGTTGGTCAACATACCCGTGCGCGTGGAGGGCAAAGCCAAGGGCGACAAATCTGCTCAGTTTGTACCGGCCATCAAGTTTACGGCACACCTGTTAATAGACAGCGATGCTAACGACGGCAAGCCCGTGAAGCTCTCCAAGGAAATCACTTACGTTGATATTCCCCTGAGCGGTGGCGGTGAGGCAGCTAAGAACGACATGAGCATTGGCATCTTTATTCCGCCCAGCAGTGCTGCCCGCATTAACGAGAAGGGCAAAGGCGACCTTAAGGGCAAGTTGTTGGGCGTGGCCATTGAGGCAGAGTTCAACGGCAAGCAATGCATGAAGAGCGGTGAGCCCCGCCACGTTATTTTTGACAACACCACCAAGAAAAAGCTTACGGATGAATGGTGGACCAAGAGCATGGGCGATGCCGGGGCTGTGTTGTGCAGTATAGACCAAACCCCCTACGCCGCTTGGGCCGGCACCGCTTACCCGCAGATTGCCCCCACCACAGAGCAAAGCACACTGCCCACCAGCCCTGTATCCCCCACCCCCTCCACCACAGAAGAGGACACCACCACCACTCCCGCTGCCGATGACAGCACGGAGACAGATACCCCCGCAGTAGAAGAGGAGGAAGAAACCGGCGGCCGCAAGGGCAAGAAGAAGAACAAGAAGAAGGGCTCCCGCCGCTAATACAAACCACTTACTATCATATAACATACTCACACATACTTTATGGCTGAATATAAAACAACAGTAGCCCTTGAGATTGGCGCCCAGAGCGTCACCATGGGCGTATTCACCCCCGCCGGCAAGGGCTATGCGCTGTCGCGCTATGCCCGCAGGGATATCCTGCTCGACCCGGTAGAGGAAGGCATGCGCATGGACTACGTGAGCAATGCCATTGGTGAAATGGTGACGGAACTGAAGGTCAAAGGCAGCGATGTGCGCAACGTTGTCTCGGGTCAGCAGGTATTCATGCGCTTTATCAAGCTGCCCCTCATCGACATTGATGACATCTCCGAGCACGTGGGATATGAAGCACAGCAACACATTCCCTTCCCGCTGGAGGATATCATCTACTCCTACCAAGTACTGCCGGAAAGAGAGCCGGGCGAGCAGGAGGTACTGCTTGTTGCCATCAAGAAGGACGTGCTCGACAACCTCAACACGCAGGTAGAGGACAACGGCTTGAAGACGCGCAGTGTGGACTGCTCCATTACCTCTCTGTACAATGCCTACCGCATCAGCTACCCGGAGGACGAGGGTGAGTCCGTTGTTATTCTCGACATTGGTGCCAAGACCACAGACATCATCTTCTCTGAGAGCGGCAGATTCTTCACCCGCTCCGTCACGGCGGCAGGTTCTTTCATCACCAACAACATTGCCCGTGAGTTCAACCTGAACTTCAAGGAGGCAGAGCAGCTCAAGATTGAGTCCGGCATGGTATCTTTGGGCAACGGCTTTACGGATAACATGACCGAGCAGGAGGCAGCCCTTGCCACCACCATCCGCACGGCCATGAGCCGCCTCAGCTCCGAGGTGCAGCGCACCATCAATCACTACCGCGCCCAGTACAAGGGCACAGCCCCCACCAAGGCCTATATTTGCGGTGGCGGCGCCCGCCTGCCCTACGCTGTAGAGTTCTTGCAGGCTGCCCTCAATATCCCCGTAGAATACCTCAACCCGCTCAACGCCTTCAGCATTGGAGCCAAGGTGGATGAAGAGGCCCTGGGCATGGATGCCCTTTGCCTGGGCCCGATAGCCGGCGCTGCCGTAACAGGTGCTAAAGTGGGCGAGTTCTACATAGACCTTGTACCCACCAGCGTGGGTAAGGACCGTGCAGAGCTGCAAATGCTGCCCAAGATTATGGTGGGTGGTCTGATTGCTCTGGCCGGCGCAGGCGCCTTTGTATACATGGCCGGCAGCGCCCAAAAGGAGGCAGAGGAGACCGATGCCCTCTTCAAGCGCCAGCTTGCCCCCATTGAGAAGGATGCCAACGCCGTAGCTGCAGCCGAGGAGGAGTTCAACAGTGCCACGGCAGAGCTGAGAAAACTCAGCTCCCTCTACCGCCGCCGCACGGAGTACTCCGACATCATCAAATCCATTGCAGAAGTAGGTACCTCCTACAAGTTCTGGTTCACGCAATTTGAGCCGGTTTATACAGAGAACCTCTCGCTGGATCAGACCATTGAATCCGCCTCTGTCAACAACCACACTCGTTTGTTTGCCCCCTCCTCCGCCAATGGTGCCACCGCCATGGCAAACGTGGAGTCCGGCTACATCAACGCGCTCTACATCAAAGGCTATGCCATGAATGAGCAAGAAGTACGCGATGCATATGAGAAGATCTGCAAGCAAAAGTATTTCAACTCTGAAGAGGCTGACAAGAACAAGCACGTGCAGATTATCACCAACGACAGCGGCTCCAACGCTGCCTTGGGGTATCTCAAGTCATTCCACATGATTCTGCCCCTCAATGACAGACCGCACGGGGAGCTCTACATCGATGACAACAGTGAGGATGTATACCTCAGTGTACCCGAATACAGATCCAACGCAGAATGATAAACACCTACTTCTCCATCTGACATGAACTTCTTTGAAAACAAACGTGCCGCCACTCTTACCGGCGTATTCGCACTGGCATTTGTCGGGTTGATGGCATGGGGCTACACCAAGGGCAGTGCAGCAGAGGCCACCATTAAGGACCTCACCACCAAGGAAAACACCCTGCGCTCCATCACGGCCTCTGCCCTGCCCCCCAAGGCAGAAACCAAGTCCACCCTCAACAAGGCAACCAAGAACATTCGCAGCCGCGTCAACATGCTGACAGATGACCTCAAGGCCTACACCAAGACCTGCAAGGTCATCACCGCAGATGCCATCAGCAAGGAGCTGTTGTTCCACCCGGAGCACCTCAATGCCGCCCGCACCTGGCTGAACAAAAAAGCCAACGGGTGTGAGATTCCCGGCGGGGATGCCTTCACCTTCGGCTTAGACCGCAACTACAACGAGCGTAACGACGCAGCCACCACAGATACGACCCCCTACCTGCTCTACCAGCTCAACGCCGCCAGAACCTTGGCAGGCTACGTGGCAGAGGCCGGAGCCGTATCCCTGGACCGCATGTACTGCGAGCCCGTACCGAGCGAGGAGGAGGGCACCTACACCCCGCTGCACATTGAACTGAGCTTTACCGCCAAGCGTGGCAGCATACCCTCCGACACCGCCCACACCGGCACGGTGACCAAGGTTATCAACTCCATACTGGAAGGCAAGGGCGACATCGTGTTACGCCAAGAGGAAAAAGAGGCCGGCGCCTACTTCTTCATCATTAAAGGCATTAACGTGAACAGCAACAACTCATACGGCGCACTCGACTCCTACAGCGAGCCGTTCCAGACCGCCGGGTCGGATAACGCAGAGCCCGTCAGCATTGCTCAGCGCAAGGTGGGTCTCGACGACGAGACCGTGCGCGTCAATCTGATTATCGAAGCCGTCTACTTCTCTCAAAACGCAAACTAATTTTACGCATACATTATGGCTGGACAAACAGATTTAGGCAAAGGCGTGCTCATCTCCGGTATTGTGGCCGGCATTTTGGGTGTGGCTGCAAGCTTCATTTTGCTGCCCGACGTGCCCCAAGGCAAAAAATACAACATCGGTGGCGGCAGCACGGACCACATCGGTAAAATTGCCGAAACCGGCAAGAAGATTACCGTAGACATCGGTGTAGACAAGACCGGCAAGACCATTGACCACATGGCACACCACGCCGTGGTAGATGTTGCTCCCTCCAAGAAGCAGAAGCGAGTCTCCCCGCTCTTTGAAGCCCCCGAGCTCTGGCAGGTAGGCATTGCAGCGGAGAAGAAGAACGTCATCATGGACATCTTTGACGAGAAAGCCCCGCAGATCCACGAAGGCATCGACAACGCCTGGTTCATACAAAACGGCTTGGCGGATGCCCTGTGTGTCTCCAACGGTTTGACCATGGATGCCGATGAAGACGGCTTTACTAACAAGGAAGAGCACGACGCCGGCACCAACCCCTCCGACAAAGCAAGCGCCCCTGCCCTGCACGGCACAAACTATGTCAAACTGGCTACCGTTGGCTCCAAAACCACATCCGCTTATGTACAGCTCGACTCCAACGAGCTGGAGTACGTAGAGACCGCCGACTTCGTTACCATCAAGGTATTTGCCAAGAAGGATGACTCCCAACCCGTCAAAGCATTGACCAAGGAGGTAAAAGTCGGCGAAACCTTCGGTGTAACCACCAACGAGCCGGATCGCTACAAAGTTGTAGAAATCAAGACCGGCGCACAAGGTGGTATCGTGGCCCTGGACACCGTCAACCCGCAAAAGGGAGAGGAACAGGGATTCATGATTAACCACGGTAAAAAGAATCGTAAAAAGATTCAAGACACCAAGGTTACACTTGTTGCCACAGCAGGCCCCAAGAAGGGTGAAAACATCGAGGTACTCCTTGGCGCTACCTTCTCCATACCGGGTGAAGACAGCACCAAATGCCATGTTGTTGCCACCAACAATGACGGTAGCTCCCAGATCATGATTGAAGGGGGTAAAAATGAAGTTACGGCTCCAAAAGCAGCAAATTAACCCGCGATAGCCCAAAAAGCCGAAAAAAATCACAATAAAATCCACTTTTTTTAATTGTTTTCTTTACATCTGAGCAGATTTCTGTCATAAATATAGCATTACCATGAACCACGCACCTCTCATCAACTCAAAAACCGTCACGGCTCTTGCAGCTTTGGCTTTCACCTGCCCCATTACGCAGGCTGAAACCGCCGGCTACATCAGCACGTCTACGGCTGCCGGTACGAGCGAGGTTGGCCCGACTGCAGTCTATGCAGGCCAGTCTTCTCAAAATAGTCTGATTGCCCAGGAAACCGCACGCCGCAAGGCAGAGGAGAACAAGGCCCGCATCCTCCTGCAAGAGGGTCGCACCGCATACAGCGAGGGCAAGTACACCCTCGCCCTTGAAAAGTACAAGGCCTCTTGGAAGACCCTGCCCCAGGGCCCTGCCACCAACTGCCTGCGTGAGTACCTTGTCAAGGTAATCGGCGATGCCTCCATCGCAGTTGCCATCGAGTACTCCAAGGTTGGTCGCTATGATGAAGCCGAACAGTTGCTTTTGGACGTTCTGAAGCGCGAGCCCAACAACAAGCGTGCCCGCAAGGAGCTCTCCGAGCTGCGCGACCCCGTGCGCAACAACCCCGCTCTCACCCCCGCCCACGTCAAGGACGTTGAGGAGGTGCAGCGCTTGCTCGAGCTCGGCTGGGGCTACTACGACCTCGGCAAGTTTGACGAGGCTCTCAAGACTTTCTCTCAGGTTCTCAAGATTGACCCGTACAACACGGCTGCCCGTAACGGCCAAGAGGCTGTTCACAAGCGCCGCATGAACTACTACGGCAAGGCTCGCAACGCTGTGCGTGCCGACATGCTTGCCCAGGTAGACGCCATTTGGGAAATCTCCAACAACGAGGACCTGCCCGACATTGAGCTCTCCGGTGGTGAGGTACCCGTGGTACACTCCGAGCGCCAGATTCAGAATGCTCAGAATCTGAGCAAGATGCAGATCAGCAACGTAAACTTCGAGGATACCGCCATTGAAGATGCCCTCGACTTCCTGCGTGGTGAAGCCCGTAAGAGCGGCGTGCAAATCAACTTCCGATTTGAGCAGCCCCGCCCCACCACATCCGTAGCCTCTTCTTCCTCTGATGAGGAGGATCTTGAAGATGAAGATTCCGAAGAGGAGGAGGAGGAAGAAGTAGCCGAGACCCCGGCTGCGATTACCACCCCGATGGTATCCCGCCTCAAGGTATCCGGCGTAACGGGTCAGGAACTTCTGCAAATGATTTGTGACCAGTCCGGCTGCCAGTACCGTGTAGAAGACACCGGTATTGTGGTATACCAGACAGGTGCCGGCATTGAGCGTATGTTCAAGCGCCGCTGGAAGGTAGCCCGCGACTTCTTTGTGACCTCCGGTGGTGAGGAATCTGATGACGAGGAGGATGCTTGGGATGAAGGCGGTGGCAGCAAGGTTGTCAAGATTGACGCTGTAGCAGCCCTGCGTGCAGCCGGTGCTTCTTTCCCCAAGGGTGCCAGCGCACAGTACTCTGCCCGCACCGGCATGCTTACTGTAGAGAACACTGCAGACAACCTTGACTTTGTGGAAGAAGTCATTAACGACTACCGCCGCAAGTTGCCGCAGATGATTAAGGTGAGCGCCCGTTTCGTAGAGGTATCCCAAACCAACGAGGAAGAGCTCAGCTTCGACTGGGTGGTCAATCCCTTCTCCGTATCCAACAACGGCTCCACATATTTGGGTGGCGTAAACGGTCAGGGCTCTACCCCCACTCGTACCTTCAACGACTTCGTGACCTCCGGTGGTTCTGCCTTTGCTAACAACTACACAGGCAGCTCTGCATGGCCTATCAACACCAACAACGGTGGTATTACGGACTCCTACACGCCGACCAATAACGGTTTGATGACCGGTGGTCTGCGCTCCGGCTCCGGTGCTATCAGCGGCAGCTCCATGGATGCTCTCGTGGCCTCCGGCTCCGCCGCCAGCAACACCGCCAAGACCGTGGCTCCCGGCATCCTCTCCCTCTCCGGTATTTTCGATGAGGGCTCCTTCCAGATGATTATGCGTGGTCTCTCCCAGAAGAAGGGCGTGGATATTATGTCCGCCCCCAGCTTGGTAGCCCGCCCGGGTGAGCTTGAGTACACCCCGGATCCCGATCCGCTGGCAAGCGACCAGAACGGCGACAACGGTTGCGCCAAGATTGAAGTGATTCGTCGCTTTATCTATCCGTCCGCCTACGATCCGCCAGAGACCGGTTCCTCCGGTGGTAACAACTGGAACAACAACAACAACGGTAACAACAACTGGGGCAATAACTCCTCCCCCATTGCTACGCCCTCCAACCCGTCCGAATGGGCAGTGGAAGAAGTGGGTATCGTGATGCGATTTAAGGTTGACGAGGAAGATGGCAACGACATCATCAAGTTCAACCACTTCGAAATCCGCGTGGTCAACTTCGAAGGTTTCGTGAACTACGGCTCCCCGATTACATCTGCCGTAACCACCGAGACTCAGATTGAGCACATCACCCTCACGGAGAACCGTATCGACATGCCCATCTTCAGCCGTCGTTACATCAACTCCAACCCCTGCATCTATGATGGTCACACCATCGCCATCGGTGGTATGATTGAGGACAACGTGCAGAAGGTGGAGGACAAGGTGCCCGTATTCGGTGACCTGCCCCTCATCGGCCGCTTCTTCCGCAGCAACGCTGAGTCTCACGTTCGCAAGAACCTGATGATCTTCGTAACCGCTGAGAAGATTGACCCGACCGGTAAGCCCACTCGCCACCGTGACCTCGGCACGGGTGATGCCCCCACCGCAGGCAGCACGACCCCGAGCCTCTTCCCGGACGATGGCTTGGCTAACCCCTGATACCGCACAGGTTCATAGGTAATTTTCAACCGCCTCCGATTCTGAATCGGAGGCGGCTTTTTTGCGCAGCCTAGCCCGATGCTCAAAAGTACGATTTACGAATGACGAATTACGAATTGGGCATCTCTAAAAACTCTGGTACCCCCACAAATTGGTAGTTGTGGGGGGGAATACTATCGGAGTGTTGGACTTTAGTCCAACATATTATCAAGGTATACCACCATGAAAGTGGGACTTAAGTCCCACCCTACGATATAAACAAATTGCCATTTGGAGCGTTTTTAGAGGTCTACATTTTGTATATTATCATGCAACTACCAATTTATCCGGCAACATTAATCAAAGCCGCTCATTGCCCCCACACGCATCATTTTTTCAATAAAAGAGCATGAGCAATACGTAAAAAGTGAAAAAAGATACAAAAAAATCAAATTTATGCTTGCCAAAGAAAAAAAAGCATGATAAAGTCTGCGTGCGCTGACAGCACGCGACAAAGTGTCCGGATCGTCTAGTCGGCCTAGGACACCCGCCTTTCACGCGGGCAACACGGGTTCGAATCCCGTTCCGGATGCTCAAGAAGGCCCCATCTCTCAGATGGGGCCTTTTCTATGAATCAACACAACCATGGAAACAGGAATCGTCAGGAGGTGGATAGATACGCATGAGCTCAAAAGGCTCATGGCATTGATGTTTCCCCTGTATATAGCCAACCTGTTGCACATGGGCATGGGTGTAACGGATACCCTGGTGGCGGGGTGGAAGGGTGAGCAGGAGCTGGCATCCGTAGCCATGGGCTTTTCCATAGCAGGCACCATCATGATAGCCACGGGGGCTGTGCTGACGATATTGAGTGCCATGATATCCCGCCTGCGCGGTGCCGGGGCGGAGGGCAAGACCGGGCTTTTTCTAAACAACGGCAAAGCACTGGCCGTTTGCCTTACCGTATTTGAGCTGGCAGTTATTTACGCCGCCTCTTTCCTGTTTCAATACACAACGGATAACGAGACACTAGCCGCCCAAGCGCAGCTGTATGCCTGGTATGTAATGTTGGGTGTGCCGGCTAACCTGCTCATGCGTGTCATCATGGCCAATTTTGAGGGCTACGGGCAAACGCGGCCGGCCATGATTGTCTCATTGTTCGGGCTCCTGTTAAATATACCGCTCAACTACACATTAGTGTTCGGCTGCGGGCTCTTCCCCGCCTTGGGCGGGCCGGGCTGCGGGCTAGCCACAGCCATCATCACATGGGGCATGGCCCTCATGATGCTTGCCCTCATGCTGGGCAGCCGGCAACACCGCAACCGCGCCAAACAAATGCTTGCTCTGCGCAAGCCCGAGTGGGGGTTGGTACGCCATATCCTCAAACTGGGCATCCCCATCGGCGTGGCATCTTTGTGTGAAATGAGCTTCTTCAGCCTTGTCACCTTGGTGATAGCCCCCTTGGGCGAAACCGCCGTGAGCTCCCAGCAAGTCGCCATCAATGTAAGCGGCATCATCTTTATGCTACCCCTCAGCCTGGGCATTGCCGCCTCCATACGTGCAGCATACCACGTGGGTGGGCAGCGGCAGGCAGCGTTCAACGCCATGTTACGCACCTTGCTCACCGTTACCTACTCGCTGGTCATCCTGCTGATGGTAGCCACCATTTACCTGAGGGAGCATATTGTTTCCCTATACACGGACTCAGCAGAAATCATCTCCACGGCATCCGTACTGCTGGTGTACTGTGCCATCTACCAAATTGCGGATGCCACACAAGCCATCATGAGCGGCCTGCTGCGTGGTTGCCATGATACCGCCATCATCACCTGGAGCAACATTACCACCTATTGGCTGGTGGGGTTCCCCTTGGCATGCATCCTCATCCGCACGGATTGGATTGTGCCGGCCATGGGCCCTGCCGGGGCTTGGGTAAGCTTTATCGTAGCCCTTTCTCTGGCTGCCGTCATCTTGACCGGCCGCTTCTTATACACGCGCAAAAGGGTATTTTCTGCCCATTGATACAAGAAATTTGAAAAAAAGCACAAAATTTTTAGAGATTGTGCTTGACGGATGGGCAGCAAACGTGTAGACTCTGTGACCCCTCACCACAGGTGTAGTGTAGGGACTTATCAACACAAACCAAACCACACACACGATGAAGACCCACGTGAAGAAAGGCGACAACGTAGTCGTTATCGCCGGCAAGAACAAGGGCAAGCGTGGTGTCGTTATGTCTGTTAACGCCACAAAGCAAACGGTTATCGTAGAGGGTGTACGCACTCTCAAGAAAGCCACTAAGCCCACGGAGGACAACCCCGAGGGTGGCATCATCGACATTGACGGCCCCATCCACATCTCTAATGTGAAGAAAGAGAGCTGATGCCGAAAGGCTGAAACTCCGCGCTTAAGCCATCAACATTAACCATTAACAACAGAGCTGACCCGCTAAAGATTATGAGCACACCTACAATGCTTACATACTATAAGGAGAAGGTCGTACCGGCCCTCCAGGCGAAGCATCAGTACACCAATGTTCACCAGATTCCGCGTCTGGAGAAGATTGTTGTGACTACATGCATGGGCAAGCACCCCGACCGCAAGCAGGCCGTTGAGGATGCCGTTGCCGAAATCGCTAAAATCACCGGCCAGAAGCCGGCTGTCACCTACGCCCGCAAGAGCGTTGCTAACTTCAAACTCCGCGAGGGTGAAGTCCTCGGCGCACGTGTAACCCTGCGCTCCACCCGTATGTGGGAGTTCCTCGATCGCTTCATCAACATTACCGCCCCCAACATTCGCGACTTCCGTGGTCTGCCCACCAAGTCCTTCGACGGTCGCGGTAACTACGCCATCGGTATTCCTGATCAGTCCATCTTCCCCGAAATCGAGCTGGACCAGATTAAGCGTAACATCGGCTTCGACATCATCTTCGTGACATCCGCCACGACGAATGACGAAGGTCGTGACCTGCTTGCAGAGCTGGGTATCCCCTTCCGCAAGCCCAACAAGAAGACAGAAGAAAACGCTAACTAATTTACGACCATGGCAGTATTAAGTGATCCTATCGCAGATTTTCTTACCCGCCTGAAGAACGCCGGCTACGCCCGCAACGAGTTCTTCACCGTGCCGTTCTCCGGCATCAAGGCTGAGATTGCCCGTATCCTTCAAGAGGAGGGCTACATCTGGTCTTTCGAGGTAGTAGGTGAGGGTAAAGACAAAGCCATCAAGGTGAAGAACAAGTTCACCGCCAATGGCAAGACCATCATCACGGACGTCAAGCGCTGCTCCAAGCCGGGCCGCCGCCAGTACGTGCACTCCACCGATATTCCGACCGTTATGAACGGCTTGGGTATCTCCATCGTTTCCACCTCCCACGGTATGATGACCGGTGCTAAGGCCCGCAAGCAGCAGATCGGTGGCGAGCTTATCGCTCTCGTATGGTAAGTAATAACCCCTAACCATTTCAGAACAATATGTCTCGAGTAGGTAAGAAAGTTATCACCATCCCCGCCGGTGTAACCGTCACCATCAATGGTGCAGACGTCACCGTAAAGGGCGCCAAGGGCGAACTGAGCTGGACACTCCCCACCGGCATTACCGCCGCTGTAGAGGGCACCGAGCTCACCGTAAGCCGCGCTGATGAAACCCGCGCACTCCGTGCTCTGCACGGCACCAACCGCTCCCTCCTCAACAACATGGTAGAGGGCGTAAGCAAGGGCTTTGTCAAGGAGTTGGAAATCGTAGGTGTAGGTCTCAAGGCCGCCGTTAAGGGCAATGTACTTGACCTCGCACTCGGTAAGTCTCACCCCATCCTTCACCCCATTCCTGCCGGTATCACCGTTACCGTAACGGATAACACCAAATTGAAGGTAGAGGGCATCAACAAGCAAGTTGTCGGTCAGTTCGCGGCTGAGGTGCGCGGCTACTATCCGCCGGAGCCCTACAAGGGCAAGGGTATTCACTATGTTGGTGAGTACATCCGCCGCAAGGAAGGCAAGAGCGTTGGCAAGTAATCATCTCAAACACTTATACCAAAGTTTACAGAAAAATGAGCACTATCAATCGCAAAGCCATCCGCGCCCGCGTTCATACGCGTATTCGCAAGAAGATTGCCGGTACGCCTGAGCGCCCCCGTCTGGCAGTTAATTTCTCTAACCAGCACGTCTACGCACAGGTGATTGACGACACGAAGGGTGTAACCCTCTGCGCCGCCTGCACCAAGAACGTAGAGCTCAAGAAGGCTAACAAGGAAACCGCCGCCAAGGTAGGTGCCCTTATCGCCGAGAAGGCCCTGGCAGCAGGCATCACTGAGGTTGTATTCGACCGCGGTGGTTTCCTCTACCACGGGAAGGTGAAGTCCCTGGCCGACGCCGCACGTGAGGCCGGTCTCAAATTCTAAAAAGAAAGGTTGCAACAGTAATGAACACTGAAGAAACGAAAGCTCCCGCTGAGGAGACAACTCAGGAGACTCCCACCCAGCAGCCCATGCGTGGCCGTGGCCAGCGCCGTGAGAACGGCCGTGGTGGCCGTGGTCCCCGTCGTGAGGGTGGTCGTCGTAACGAGGCTCCCGTAGAGGAGGGTCCGCAGCTCATGGAGAAGGTCGTATACGTGAACCGTTGCGCCAAGGTGGTCAAGGGTGGTCGCCGTTTCTCCTTCAGCGCCCTCGTTGTTGTGGGTGACCAGAAGGGCAAGGTAGGCTACGGCTTCGGCAAGGCCAATGAGGTATCCGACGCTATCCGCAAGGGTACAGACGCCGCCAAGCGCGCCATGAAGAAGGTCGTTGTGGTAAACGAGACCATTCCGCACGAGATTTACACCGAGTTCGGTGGTGCCAAGATCGTGTTGAAGCCGGCCACCGCCGGTACGGGTCTTGTAGCCGGTGCCAAGGTACGTGCCGTATTGGAGGCCGCCGGTGTTACCAACATCATCGCCAAGTCCATGGGTTCCTCCAACGCTGCCAACGTAGTGAAGGCTACCATGCAGGCCATGCTTTCCATGCGCACTGCAGACCAGATCCTCTCTGCCCGCGGCAAGAAGAAGAAGGACTCCGCCATCTGAGATTTAACATTCAACCATTGATTTTACCATCATGTTGACACTTCAAACACTTCAGCCCAATCCCGGTGCCAAGCATCGCAAGAAGCGCCTCGGTTGCGGTGAGAGCTCCGGCCTGGGTAAGACCTGCGGCAAGGGCAACAAGGGTCAGAAGGCCCGCTCCGGCGGTTCCATTCGTCCCGGTTTCGAAGGTGGCCAGATGCCCCTTCACCGTCGTCTGCCGAAGAAGGGCTTCAACAACGCCCGCTTCCAGTCCACCATTGCCATCGTGAACCTGTGCCAGCTTGAGGCTTTCTTTGAAGCCGGTGCAACCGTCACGGAGAACGAGCTGCGTGCAGCAGGCCTTGTTAAGGGCGACTGCGACGCCGTGAAGCTTCTCGGCAACGGTAACCTGTCCAAGGCTCTCAACGTAACGGTAGACTTCGCCAGCGCCTCCGTGGCCGCTAAGGTCGAGGCTGCCGGCGGCACCCTCACGGTGCTGAGCGCCCAAGCCTGATGCGAGCATTGGCACTGCAAAGTGCTGACAAACATCAGATAACAACTTACACGAGCCGGGTGGCGCAGCGCCACCCGGCATACGTGTAGGAAAGGCAAGCAACAAAAACCTTTCCCCACCCTGCCCCGCACTGCAACAAGCCGAGCGTGAAAAAACGGCAGCAGTAACAAGGCAACAACGCTGCAACAACCATTTTCAAAAAACACAAGAATCCCAGGCAATATGATTACCGCATTCGCCAACACCATGAAGGTACCGGATCTGCGCAGTCGCATCCTGTTCACGCTGGCTATGATTGTCATCGTGAGATTAGGCGTGCACCTGCCGCTGCCCGGCGTGGACGTAGAAGCGCTCAAAAATTACATGGAGACACAGGCCCAGAACGGGGATAACCCGCTGGGGGCACTGGGTGCCATCCTCACCATCTTCTCCGGTGGTGGTTTGCAACAGTGCGGTATTTTTGCCTTGGGTATCATGCCCTACATCTCCGCCTCCATTATGACGCAGCTCATGGGAGCCGTCATCCCCTCCTTCAAGAAAATGCTCAGAGAAGAGGGTGGCCGCCAAAAGATGACCAAAATTACGCGTCTGTTGGCCATCATCATTGCCGTGATTCAGGGTTACCTGCTCACCATTTCCCTGCGCAACCCGGCCAACATCGGCCTGAGCGGCTTGGGCGACTTGGTGCTCAACCCGGGTTTCCTGTTCACCACCACCACCATTTTCATCATTGTAACGGGCACCATGTTCCTGATGTGGATTGGTGACCAGATTACGGACCGCGGCATCGGCAACGGTGTATCGCTCATCATCTCCGTCAACATTATCAGTGCCCTGCCCGGCGCATTCGCCATTGCCTGGACCACCTGCGTGGGCTCCGGCTCAGAGATTAACCCGCTGGGTGCTCTGCTTATCGTAGCCCTCATCCTCTTCATGGTATTGGTAGTTGCCTTAGTTGTTACCATTACCCAAGCACAGCGCCGCATCCCCGTGCAGCAGGCCAAGCGCATGGTTGGCCGCAAGGTCATGAACGGCGGCACCCAGTACCTGCCGCTCAAGTTGAACTACTCCGGCGTGATGCCCGTTATCTTTGCCACGGCCATCCTTGCCCTGCCCGTCATGGTTGTACGCCAGATTTGGGGTGATGCCTCCTCCGTAACACACGTTGTGAGCGTTCTCATGTCCCCCACGGATGTAGGCTACTACATCATCTCCGCTATCATGATCTTCTTCTTCTCCTACTTCTGGGTAGCTACCATGTTCCAGCCCCAGCAAATCTCCGAAGACATGCAGCGCAGTGGCAGCTACATTCCCGGCGTACGCCCCGGCCAGCCCACCGCCACGTATCTGGACCAAACCATGTCTCGCCTCACCTTTGCAGGCTCCCTGTTCCTCACCCTCATCTACTTCCTGCCCTCTCTGCTCTATGTATGGGGTGGACTTAACATGGTGGTCACCCAGTTCTTCGGCGGTACCTCCCTGCTCATTCTCGTGGGTGTGCTCTTGGATGTCATGCGCCAGGTGGAGGCAACCCTGTTGCAAAAGAACTACGACGGCTTCATGAAGAAGAGCCGCAACCGCAGCAAATACAGCCACCTGCAAGGTGGTGCCTCTGAGAGCAGCACCGGCCTTGTTGCCCTGTGGCTCATCATTGCCGTGTTCGTACTCACCGGCGCGGTAATCATGGCGGTATAATTTAACGCTACAGATTCTTGAAATGCCCATGGCCGGTATAGGCCATGGGCTTTTTTCTGCCTGCGCAGCAGGCAATATCACTGTGTAACAATCTCACTGCGTCGCAGACGCAATCTCACTTTCGACCTCGGTCGGAAATCTCACTGCCCGCCTCAAGCGGGCAATAAATTGGTTTACCCCTGCGGCGATAGCCGCCATTATTCAATTTGAAAAACACTCGACTTAGTTTGCCCATTTGCTATAATAAAAGCCTATGCAAAAGGAAGGGAAATTACAACAGTGTTCTATCGATTTTTCAATCAAACTCATAGAGCTTCATGAGCGGATAAACGGTAAATCATTTCTGAAAAACCAGTTAGCACGCTCCGGAACCTCCATAGGGGCTAACATACATGAAGCTGGCTACGCAGAAAGTCCGGAAGATTTTATTCATAAATTATCCGTGGCGTTAAAAGAATGTAATGAAACGGAATACTGGCTCACGATTCTCGCTTCTGCATGTACGCAATTGGCGCCTGAGTCTGTTTCCTTGAAAAGAGACGCAGGAAGTATACGCCGCATGTTGATTTCAAGTATCACAACTGTAAAGCAAAGGCATGCTGTAAAAAAACACTGATGTTTCAGATTGAATAATGGCGGCTATCGCCGCAGGGTCCTCTCCATTTATTGCCCGCTTGAGGCGGGCAGTGAGATTTACTCTGACGAGTAAGTGAGATTGCGTCTGCGACGCAGTGAGATTGTTACACAGTGAGATTGTCGCCTCGCGGCGACAGTTGATTAAGGCTTGACACCAACAACAATATATAGTAGAGTAAACTCTACCATGAACGACCTCAACATCACACACACCGTTACCAGTTACGAATGCGGGGCAGACCACCTGCTCAAGCCCGACATGTTCATGCAATACTGCCAAGAGGCAGCGGAGACGCATGCATCTGCCAATGATTTGGGCTATGACTGGAGCATGCGTAACGGGCTCATTTGGGTTGAGGTACAGGGGGATTTTCGTATTATCCGCGCGCCCAAATGGAAGGAGGAGGTGCGTATACGCTCCAACACCGGCAAGGCCTCTGCCCTGCAGGCACGCCGTTTTGTAGAGCTTACGGACCAAGAGGGCAACATACTGGCACAGGCAGATTTGCTTTGGGTGCTTATCGACATAAACAGCCGCCGCCCCATGCCATTCAAAAAGATACTGGACCGCGTCAACATACCGGATGCCTGCCCGGCCCTCATCGATGCAGAGTTAAGCACCCCCGCAGAGTTCACACAAACCGCTACGGCAGAGCTCACCGCACCCCGCCGAGATATCGACTTTAACGGCCACATCAACAACAGTGCTTACCTTACTTGGGTGTTGGATTCCCTGCCCGAGCACATGCGCCCTGCAGCTGCCCCCGCCCGTTTCCGTGTCAATTTCAAGCGCGAAACCTTTGCCGGCCACCCCATTTGCATAGAGCACCGCTTAGCCGGCATGCAAACGCGGCACACCATCACCTCCAACGGCGAGCTGCGTGCAGAAATTGTCATCGATTGGGCTTAACCCCACCCCAATTCTTACATTCTCTTAACTGCCTGTTTTGCAATAAACAGGCAGTTTTATATTGTACTCCCTTCATCATTACTCGAGAATTTAGTATCTTTTAATGTTTACGACGGAAGGCAAAGCAGCCTTTTTTTTATACCGCAAGCGCAGGAAAAAGAGTTGCCATCAAATGTCCGTCATGTTAGACTTAGGGCGCATGCAGAATATCCCCCTACAGCAAATAGATGCCCTGTGCAAGCGGCAGTGTGCGTTTGCCCTCTATGCATTGCCGGGTGAGCAAGCAGAGTTCTGCATGCAACAAGACGGTGGCATTTGCCCCGGCATTGCAGATGCCGGATTTGTGCTGGCAGAGTATGATGCGCCCCCCTGCACCATCCGCAAGGAGCTGCAAGCCCCCCCGATGCCGCAAGACTTTGCCCCCCTGCCCCCTGCCGTACCCGCAGAGCCGGAAACCGCAAGAGCAGACTACCACCGCCTTTTTGAGCAATACCACGGCGCCATCTGCAACACCGGGGTCTTACACAAGCTGGTATTGGCCCGCACAGAGGACGTGCCCGCACCGCATTTTTCACCCGCGCAGGCATTTTTTACCCTGTGCCACACGGCCCCACAGGCGTTCAACTGCCTGTTTCACACCCCGCAAGGCGGCACCTGGCTGTGCAGCACGCCGGAGCTATTGTTGAGGCGAGAGGGCGAGCTGTGGCACACCATGGCCTTGGCCGGCACCAAGGCAGATGCCACCGTGGCATGGGATGCCAAGAACCTGCACGAACACGCCTTAGTTGCAGAGCACATCACCACCTGCCTGCGCACGGTTGCCACGCACATTGAAACGGACGGCCCGCACACCGTATCCGCCGGGCGCATGCTGGAGCACCTTTGCACATACATTCGATTCCGCATGGCGCCAGAGGCCCTGCCCACCCTGCTGCACACCCTACCCCCCACCCCGGCGGTCAGCGGTTTCCCCGCAGAGGCAGCACGCGCCTTTATACGCCACCAGGCGGATATACAGCGCAGCTTCTATGCGGGGTATCTGGGGCCCGTTTCAAAAGAACAAACTCACCTTTTTGTCACCCTGCGTTGCATGCAAATCTTCCCCTCCCTTTGCAGACTATATGCAGGCGGCGGCATTATGCCCGACTCCTCAGAACCCGCCGAGTGGGCAGAAACCACCCTTAAAATGCAAGCCATGCGCACGCTGATTCAGTAAGTTTTTTTTGCAACAATCACCCTCATTTCGCACAATTTTGCACTCATTTGCCTCAAATTCCCGATAATCGGGAGTCATACACTCCCGATTATCGGGAATTGTGTTGACAATGACGATTATTTGCAAGACTGTACCAGGCCTAAACATATCCAAATTTCAAAATCCAACATATATTCACTGCGGGTCGCTACGCTCCTTGCATGATAGCTCGCGGGCTCTCATGAACAGAGTGCCCCCCACATGTGTCCCAAAGTTTGGGAGAATATAGCCATTGTGTATTCAAAATCGGTGTATTTTGACGAATCTTCCTTGGCCGGTGTATCATAAAGGCCATTCATAGTCGTAAGCTTTCTTTTATTCCAACGTCGGCGTAATCCGCTTACTTTTAATTTGCTTGCCTCGGCGTAGCCCGCAGGGCGAAGACGGGCAGCGCGGGTTCACCCCATTTTCATGGCCTATTTTCCGGAGCTACCGTGCTCGTCTCCGGGCTCACGCCCTACGCCGTGGCAAACTGTCGGCCTCGTCGGAGGCGCTGACGCGCCCCCTCCTCGGGCTCTCATTTATTTATCATCCTACCCCAAGGCTGCGCCACTGCGTGGCTTGCCTTGGGCTAATGGTCTTGCGCCCCGCCGGTGGGCGGGGCTTGAGGATT
>JAFQEF010000055.1 GCA_017399165.1 Akkermansia sp. | reverse complement strand
TTTGCTCGTCGGGCTCTATATTATTTTATTCGGTTAGCAGGGGTCGCGCGCGCACTGCGTGCACGCTTGACCGCCTGCCTATGTTATTTCGCCCCACAAGGGGGCTTAGAAGTACGAAACGTGAAATACAAAATACGAAGTAGGCAAAGCCTCTGCGACGGCTTGAGATGCTCACACCTACAAATTGCCATTTGTTGGGGATAACAGCGCTCCGGAAGAGATTTTACTCTCCATTGGCGCCGGCGGTGCGGAGGAGGTCTGCGAGCTCAGCGTAGCCTTTTTGGGTGGCGATGTTGAGGGGGGACTCTCCCTTGGTATTGGGGGCATTAACATCTATGCCGGGTATGGTGAGCAGGTGGCGCACGCAGTCTGTGTTGCCGCGCATGGTGGCGGCTAACAGGGGTGTCATGCCGTATTTGTTGGCTGTATTGGGGTTAATGCCATGGTGAGCAGCCAATAGCTCCACACAGGCGGGGTGGTTGCGGTAGGCGGCATTCATTAAGGCGGTTTCGCCGTTGGTGTTGGTATGGTTGGCATCCGTACCCGGGGCGGCCAGTAAAAGGCGCACACACTCCGTATGCCCGGCATTGGCAGCCAACAGCAGGGCAGTGTTGCCGGCGGAATCTGCGGCATTGATCTTAACACGTGGATGAGCCAACAGGCGGCGCAGCTCCTCTGCCTTGCCGGTGGCGGCGGCCTCCCACAGTTCCGTGGGATTCGGCACAGCCCCGGCGGCTATCAACAGCTCTGCTATTTCTGTAAGATTCTCTTCTTCCGCAATTTGCAGAGAGCTCATACCCACCGGTCCTTTCTCCAAATCTATACCGGGCACAGCTAACAGCATGCGCACAATCTGCGTGTTATTTTTGATAACAGCAATGTTCAAGGGGGTTATACCATGAGCATTAGCAAGGTTAACATCTATGCCGGGGGCGTTTAATAGGAGGCATACACATTCCGTATACCCCTCACCTGCTGCAAATAAAAGTGCAGATTGTTGATTTGCCAATCTCTCGACTGAATTAGGATTTGCACCGGCTTCTAACAACATTTTTACGTGTTCTGCATTACCGTTTGCGGCCGCACACACTAAAGGGGGTACAAGCTTGGTCCCCTCGTAATTGACATCAATACCCGGGGCTGCCAAGAGCAAGCGTACGCATTCTGTGGATTGCTGCTCCAGTGCCAGTAAAAGCGGGGTATAGCCATCTTCATTCACAGCATTAACATCTATGCCCGCCAGAGCCAACAGACGGCGCAGCTCCTCTACATTTGCCTCGCCTGCGGCCCGCAGCAAAGAGCGGTTATCGGAGGGGGCAGTTCCGGCCTCCATAAGCAACAAGGCGCATTCCGTATGCTTATTGTTTTCTGCAATATCCAAGGCGGTATCCCCATCATTATTGCGGGCATTGAGGTTGAGCCCGGGGTATTCCAAGAGCAGGCGCAGGCACTCTGCATGGTTATCCATAACAGCTGCGTGCAACACTGTGTTGCCATCCGTTCTGGCGATTTCGGGCAAGATTCCCGGTGCCTTAAGCAACAGCTTAACACAGTCCGCATAGCCTTTACCCGCAGCAATATAAAGCGGTGTTTCCATGATGGCGGTGCACGCATTGGGGTTGGCCCCGCCCTCTAATAAAGCCTGCATACACTCTGCAAAGCCGCCAAGTGCGGCATAATGCAATGGCGTGGCAGTTTGTGATTCTTTGACATCCGGGTTCATACCGGCAGCCAGCAAAAGGCGCACATTCTCCGGCAAATTGTTGCCAACAGCTGTATGCACGGCATACGGTGAAGAGCCGAGGTTAATGCCGGGAATTTGCAGTAGCCTCTTTAAATAAAAGGGGTTATCTTCGCTTGCGGCACACATGAGCACTGTTTTTTTAGGGTCCTTATGCGCATCTGTTTTGATACCGGGTGTATTGAGCAGCAATTCAAAACAATCTCTATGATTCCCCATAATGGAATACATGAGGGCATTGCTACCCTCTTTACAACGAGCATTAATATCACCCCCGGCGGCAATGAGCTCTTTTAAGCACTCAACATGCCCTTTATTAGCAGCTGCCATAGTGGCTGTTATACCTTTAAACTCATTAGGGGAATTAACATCTGCCCCGGCGGCCAACAGTAATTTAAGGCAATCTGTATGGCCATGGTAGGCGGCAGAGAACAAAGGCGTTTCATCGAATTTATTGGGTAAGTTCACATTGGCCCCTGCCGATATAAGCACCGGCAACAGCTCGGTATTGTTGCTCAACACAGCATATAATAATGCCGTGCTGCCCTGCTCTTTATCTTGGTAATTAACATTTGCCCCGTGCCGAATGAGCAGAGAACAGAGCTCATTAGCATTCTCTGCACGCACGGAGGAAATGAGAAATGAGTTGCCATCCTTAAAAATGTCTGCCTTTGCGCCGGATTCCAACAGGGCACGCACCACCTTTAAGTTGCCCATTTTAGCTGCATACACCAAGGGGGGCATGCCGTCTTCTTTATCTGCATAATTAACATCTGCCCCGTGTTTCATGAGCAGCTCCAATATCTCATAAGGCTTATCCTTGCAAATGGATAAGGTAAGCAAGCTTGTGCCGTTCTCCGTATAAAGATTGGGGTTTGCCCCTGCCTCCAGCAAAACACGCACTGCTTCAATATGGTCGTTTTGAATAGCACCCGACAACGGGTTTAAATCCACCCTATCACCCTCGGGTAGTTTTGCCCCGTACTCCAACAACAATTTAACATTATCCGTTAACCCGAAATAGGCCGAACTGAACAAGGCCGCATCCCCACGAGACGTGACTTGATTGACATCTGCCCCGGCGGCCAACAGAATACGCAAATGCTCCGGTTGATTATAGTTGCTGAGCATCAACAGCGGTGTTACCTTGTTGTTGTTAGCACAATTTAAGTCTATGCCCGGGGTGGTGGCCAGCAATTGAAGAAGCTCCGTATGCCCGAAATTGATAGCCACATGCAACGGGGTATCCCCATTGGGCAAGGGCTTATTGAGCTCCACACCGGGAGCTGCCATCAACAGTTTAACGCACTCTGTATGCCCCAGGGTAACGGCTAATGCCAACGGTGTGCCACCAACGCTATTAGCGCGGTTTACCTCTATACCGGCTGTGGCAAGCAGTTTTTTGACAGCCTCCGTATCATTTTTGATAACCGCTTGGGTTAATGGTGTTTCACCATTGGCAAGCGGGGCGTTAGCATCCTGCTGCTCCACCTGCGGGCACGGCAATGCGGGCTCCTGCGCAAGCAG
Source organism: Akkermansia sp. (assembly GCA_017399165.1). Classification (GTDB taxonomy): domain Bacteria; phylum Verrucomicrobiota; class Verrucomicrobiia; order Verrucomicrobiales; family Akkermansiaceae; genus Akkermansia. Next base: position 376 of record JAFQEF010000055.1, on the reverse strand, counting down.
AGGGCAGCAACTTATCATGAATGAGGGGAGGCTCCATGCGTATACCTGTTTCATGCACAGCATTATACACCCCCCTCTATACCCTGTACAGTAAAAAAATGATGCAGCTTATCGGACTACCTTTAACTTGTCCATCGTAACCTGTAACCAGTCAATGATCGTGTAGGGGGCTTTCGCCCCCTCACACACCACCGTACGTGCCATTTATGGCATACGGCGGTTTCTCGGCGTGTGATTGGTCCTGGAACTAATGTTCCTGCCGCAACTCTTTTATCTCTCCTCGCCGGATACCCTGTCAACTCCTCCGCACTGTTACGTGGATTCGGACTTGCACCGCTTTCCATCTTTCAGTCGAGGCTTCGTACATTTCAGTACT
>JAFQEF010000054.1 GCA_017399165.1 Akkermansia sp. | reverse complement strand
TCGGCTCGCTAACGCTCGCCTCCTCCCCCACAACTACCAATTTGTGAGGGCACCAGAGTTTTTAGAGATTCCCAAATGGTAAATTGTACATTGTAAATAATGCACTTACAGGGTTCATTGTCGAATGCGTTTGCCCTGTTCGGGCACTATATTTTTCTGCAAATATCAGTAATTATCGCAATTTAAACTTGAAAACAGGCATGAAATAAGGTAAAAAAGTGGTAGGGAAAATTTACCCCCGTACATCTTACCATGAACACGACATTCAAGATTCACGGCCTTTGCGCCGCCACACACACGCCGATGAACGCCGACGGAAGCTGCAACCCCAACGCAGTAGATGCTCAGGCTAAGTTCCTTGCCTCCCAGGGCATCAAGTCCGTATTCATCACCGGCTCCACGGGTGAATCTGCACACATGCAGCTTACCGAGCGCAAGGAAAACATGGCTGCTTGGGGCGAAGCCGGCAAGAAATACGGCATTGATGTCGTGGTACACACCGGTGGCAACTGCGTGTACGATGGCCGCGAGCTCGCTGCATACGCTGCCCAATGCGGTGCAACGGCAACCGCCAGCAATGCCCCCTGCTACTTCAAGCCGGGTAACATTGATTTGCTGGTAGACAGCTTGGCAGTGGAGGCCTCCGGCGCACCGGAGCTGCCCTACTATTTCTACGACATCCCCGTGCTTACTCACGTGGGCTTTAACCCCGTTAAGGTGATTGAGGCCTGCGCCAAGAAGATCCCCAACTTTGTGGGTGTTAAGTTCACCAACCCCGACCTTGCCCTGTACATGGATGCCCTTAACTACGAGGGTGGCAAGTATGACATCCCCTGGGGTGTGGACGAGTGGTTCCTGGGTGCCTACGCAACAGGTGCCAAGGGTGGTGTAGGCTCCTCCTTCAACTATGCCCCCAAGCTGTATGATGATATCATGAAGGCTGTGGATGCCGGCGACCTGGCCGAGGCCCGCCGCCTGCAACGGCTCTCTGTCACCATGATCAACATTATTGCCGGCAAGGGCTACATGGGCTGCTGCAAGTACCTGATGAGCGAGTGGACGGGTGTGGACTTCGGCCCGGCACGCCTGCCCATGGGCAAGCAGGACAAAGCCACGCTTGAGGCACTCAAGAGCGAGCTGAAAGCCATCGGTTTCTACGATTGGGCTATCTACAAATAACCCCTTACCCCCGCTTTCCTCATGGATACCAAAGCACTTGGTCAATTCTACAAAGACAAGCTGCTCAATGAGGTGGAGCCGTTCTGGTTTCCCCGTTCACTGGACACGGTGAACGGGGGCCTCTACCACTGCTGCGCGCAAGACGGCACCTTGGTAGACACCGACAAGAACGTATGGGCACAAGGCCGTATGGCTTGGATGCTCCTTACCTGCTACAACAGCATCGAGAAACGCCCGGAATGGATGCAGTACGCCGAAAGCGCACTCAAGTTCCTGGAAGAGAAGTGCGTGGACCCCGCAGACGGGCGCATGTACTTTCATATGACGGCGGAGGGCACACCCATCCGCAAGCGACGCTACGCCTACAGTGAGTGTTTTGCAGCCATTGCCTGGGCAGCACACTACGGCGCCACGGGAGATGCCCACAGCGCAGAGCGCGCCCGCCACTGGTTCGACATCTACGCAGACATCTTCTTCACCCCCGGCAAAATGGCCCCCAAGAGCACGGGCAACCGCCCCGGTGAGAACTTGGGCTGCCGCATGATCATGATTGTAACGGCACAAGAGCTGCGCCGTTATTTGGGGGATGCAGACGGTTTCTACACCGGGTGGATTGACCGCTGCATAGATGACCTGCAACGCCTCTTCCTGCACGAGGACATAAAGGCCGTGCTGGAGAATGTAGCCCCCGACGGCTCTGTGATAGACCACTTCGACGAGCGCATCCTCAACCCCGGCCACGACATTGAAGGCGGCTGGTTTGTGCTGGAGGAAGCCCGCTACCGCGGTGGCGACAAGAAGCTCATTGAAATCGGCTGCAAAATGATTGACTGGGCTCTGGCCCGCGGCTGGGACAAGAAGTACGGTGGCTTGCTGTACTACACAGACGTGTACAACAAACCCGTGCAGGAGTACTGGCACAACATGAAGTTCTGGTGGCCGCACGATGAGGCACTCATCGGCACCTGCCTGGCTTATGTCATGACAGGTGATGAAAAGTATGCCGAGTGGCATCAAAAGATTCACGACTGGGCATTCGAGCACCTGCAGGATAAAGAACACGGCGAGTGGTTCGGCTACTGCAACCAGGACGGCACAACCACCAACGGGCTCAAGGGCAGCATGTGGAAATCCTTCTTCCACCACCCGCGTATGCTGTGGTGCTGCGCCCACTACTTCGGCGCCATTGCAGCCCCCTGCTCCGACAAGTAATTTCACATACACAACATAACAAGATATGATTATAGGCATACTAAACTCCGGTGGTGACTGCCCCGGCATCAATGCCGTCATTGAAGGTTACGTGTCAGCCGCGTACAGACGCGGTTGGCGCGTTATCGGTTTCCATGACGGCTTTGAAGGTCTGCTCCCCGTAGCAGGCGGGCGTCGCTATGAAATGCTCACGCCTTACAAGGCGCACAAGATCCGCTCCTTTGGTGGCACCATTCTGGGCACCACCAACACAGGTAATTTCAAGGTCAACATCAACAAGCTCGGTCGAGCCCGCGTGGAGCCCGAGATTATGGCCAAGGCCACCAAAACCATCACCGCACTCGGGCTGGAGGCTCTGGCTGTTATCGGTGGTAACGGCTCTGCCCGCACCGCCAGCCTGTTGTCAGAAGAAGGCCTGCCGGTTATCTCCATCCCCAAGACCATCAACAACGACCTCTGCCCCGCCTCCGACTACACCTTCGGTTTCCAGAGCGCGGTATCAGTGGTATCGGAGAGCATAGACCGCATTCGCACCACGGCCAACGCCCACCAGCGCATGATGGTGGTAGAGGTAATGGGCGACCAATCCGGCTGGATTGCGCTGCACAGCGGTATCTCCTCTGCGGCAGATGTGGTACTCATCCCCGAAATCGAGTTTGATTTGGACAAGGTGGTAGAGTGCATCAAAGCCAAGAAGGCCAAGGGACAGCGAGAAATCATCGTTGTTGTGGCAGAAGGCTGCCGCCTCAACGGCAAGCTGGTGACCGTACGCAACAAAGATAACGGTGACGAACGTTTGGGCGGCATCGGTAACAGACTCTCCAAAATGCTTGAAGAGATGACCGGCATAGAGACCCGCTACTGCGTGCTAGGCCACACCCAGCGTGGTGGTTCCCCCTGCCCGTTCGACCGCATCTTGGGCATCCGTTTCGGTGTAGAGGCTGTGAAGCTCATTGAAGAAAAACAGTTTGGCCGCACTATGGTGCTCAATGGTCTTAATGTGGACAGCGTACCCATTGCAGAGGCCATTGCAGAGCCCCGAACCATCACCAAAGAAAGTCACATTGTTCGCACTGCCAGAGAGTTGGGTATCATCTTCGGCGACCTCACGCCGGATGAAATGGCCCCCAAGCCCTGCAAAGCCACAGCTAAAGGCTGCAAGTCGACAAAAAGCAAGAAATGAATAAAGCGATAAACAGGATTACAGGTATACTGTGCGCGGGTGCAGCAGTGATGCTGAGCGCCTGCAGCCAAGTATTTTCCGCTAAGTCGGCCGCAGAAATGTCGCCGAGCTACATTGTTGTAGAGACCAACAACGAGCGCGTCCTCTTCTCTGAGAACGCCAATGAGCGCCGCCCCATCGGCATGCTCTCCAACATTGCCACCGCCTTGGTGGTGATGGACTGGATGAAGGCCGAGAACCTGAGCATGGACACCATGCTGACGGTGCCGCAAGCAGCCTGCCGTTGGCCGAGCTCCAACCTGCTGCAACTGCGCCCGGGAGACCGCATCAGCCTGAGAGATGCCCTGCACTCCACCCTCATGTGGGATGACAGCGCCGCCGCCACCGCTTTGGCTTGGGCATGCGGCTACAAGCTCAGCCCGCAAGACCCGGAGGGGGCCTTCCTCATCCAAATGAACAAGTTGGCAGAAGCCATCGGCATGAAACAAACCACCTTTAAAGGTGTCAACGGTGCCGTGCGCTCTACCTCTACCGCCAGAGACATGGTGCTGCTGGGCATTTATGCCATAGAGCGCCCGCAGGTACAAACCATCTGCTCCAAAACAAGCTACACCGCCAATATCATAAACGGCTTGGGCACACGCCCCGTGCAAATTACCAACACCAACCGCTTGCTGGCAAGCCAAGGGGTGGATGGCATTCGCTCCGCGGGCTCCGGCTCCGCCGGGTACTGCCTCATGGCATCCGCCAAGCGTGGCAGTGTTAAGGCATACAACCCCACCCTCGGCAAGCAGTCCACCTATGCGCAACGCCTGCTGGTTGTTGTGCTGGGTATGCCCTCTGCCGCAGCCCGCAACAACAAGGCGGCCGCCCTGTTGCAAGACGGGTGGGAAGCCTGGGAAATATGGCAAACCACCAGTGATACCTCTGATCCCTCCAAGTTTATTCGTCTGCCTAAAAACTAACTCTTACAAATCATGAATATCGGAATTCTCAACGCCGGTGGCGACTGCCCCGGCCTTAACGCCGTGATTGAAGGTGCCGTGGGTGCCGCCGCTGCACGCGGTTGGAAAGTCATCGGCTTCTACGACGGTTTCGAGGGCCTGCTCTCCACGCCTGAAAATGAGCGTTGGCGCGAGCTCACCCCCGAGAACTGCCACAACATCCGCTCCATGGGTGGTACCATACTCGGCACTGTCAACAAAGGCAACTTCACCGTGAAAAGCGGTGTGGGCGGCCGCATGCAGATTGCTGATGAGGTGCTGGCTCAGAGCAAGGCTACCGTAGAGCGTTTGGGCCTCAAAGCCCTTATCGTGGTGGGTGGCGACGGCTCCCAAACCATCGGCAATGAGCTGCGTGCCATTGGCCTGCCCATTGTCGGCGTACCCAAAACCATTGATAATGACTTGGGCGCCACGGACTACACCTTCGGTTTCTGGACCGCCGTATCCGTGGTGAGCGACAACCTGGACCGCCTGCGCACCACCGCAGACAGCCACAAGCGCATGATGGTGGTAGAGGTAATGGGCCGCCATGCCGGCTGGATTGCCCTTTACGGCGGTATCGCCGGCGGTGCAGATGTTATCCTTATACCCGAGATTGAGTTCAAGCTTGAGGAAATCGTCAAAAAGGTAGAGCTCATGAAGGCTCTCGGCCAGCGAGAAATCATCATCGTGGTATCAGAGGGTGCCAAGATTGGCGGTAAGCTCCTCACGCTGGATGAAGAGACCAAGGGCGAGGTTCGCCTCGGTGGCATTGCCTCCTTCCTCTCCACCAAGCTGGAGACCATCACCGGCATCGAAACCCGCTACTGCGTACTCGGTCACATTCAGCGCGGTGGTTCCCCCATCCCGTTCGACCGCGTACTGGGGGTTCGCTGCGGTGCCAAAGCCATTGAGCTTATTGAGCAAGGCAAGTTCGGCGAAACCGTTGCCCTGCACCGCAACGACATGGTATCCATGCCCATTGAAGAGGCCGTGCGCACCCTGCACCTCGTAGACGGCGAAAGCCAGCTCGTGGCAGAAGCCCGCGAAATCGGCATCTCCTTCGGCGACGACGTGCCCATGCGCATCTGATTCCATACATCCTTATTTCTTTCACCAACCGCTGTCGGGTTATCCCCGACAGCGGTTTCTTTGTATTCCGCCCTTTTTATCTCCTATTATATTGCAATGTTTACTATGATATAAAGATATAATAAAATAGGGTTCGGGAACAATATACTTGCTACTGCAGGTCTGCGTATGCTATGCTGTGGTAAAACACAGTTGAAAGTCTGATGGTATTGTATACAATCAAGCGCCTGTTACATATTGCCGTGGCGGTGGGGGTGAGCCCACTTTGGGCAGCAACACCCCAAGAACAAGCCGCAGCAAGAGAGGTGATAGCCCGTTTTGCGGGGGAGCACATGCCGCCATTGGAGCTCGGCAGTGTGCCGGCGGAAAATGATTGCGCGGTATATACCTACCAAACGGCGGGTGGCAAACTGCATTTGCAAGGCAGCAGCGGGGTTGCGCTTTGCAAGGGGTATTATGATTTTGTGCGCAGCCAAGGCAAGGGCATATGCAGTTGGAGCGGCAACCGCCATGAAGCCGTAGACACCGAATCCTGTACAGGCATTACCAAGCGCGTATCCCCCGTACCGTATCACTACTACCTCAATGTCGTAACATACGGTTACACCATGCCGTATTGGGATTTTGCCCGTTGGGAGCAAGAAATTGACTACATGGCCCTGCACGGCATTGATATGCCGCTGGCCTTGGTTGCCACAGAGGCTATATCGGCACGCGTATTTAAGCGTTTAGGGCTCACGGAAGCGGAAATCGGCGCCTATTTTACCGGGCCTGCCCACCTGCCATGGCTGCGCATGGGCAACCTGTATGGCATAGATGGCCCCCTGCCCCGAGAATGGCACGAACAACAGATTGAATTACAACACAAAATACTCCGCCGCATGAGGGCACTGGGCATGACACCCGTTTGCCCGGGGTTTTCCGGGTTCGTGCCGAAGGGCATCCAACGCGTGGTGCCCGATGCCGATTTAGTTGAAGCAAGCTGGAGCGACGGCGCTTTTAATAACTACATGCTACCCCCGAATCACCCGCTTTTTGCCCGAGTGAGCACCATGTTTATTGAGGAGTGGGAAAAGGAGTTCGGCCCATGCAGTCACTACCTTATAGACAGTTTTAATGAGATGGAAATTCCCTTTCCGCCGCACGGCTGCAAGGCGCGCTACCGTCTATTGGCAGAATACGGGGAAAAAGTATACACTGCCCTCAAAGCAGCCTCGCCGAATGCTGTATGGGTAATGCAAGGGTGGATGCTCGGCTACCAGCGCCGGATTTGGGACCCCGCAACGCTATCAGCCCTCATCAGCCGAGTACCGAACGACAAAATGATTCTGTTGGATTTGGCCGCAGATTATAATCGTCATTTTTGGAAAAACGGCTATAACTTTGACTACCACCGCGGTTTTTACGACAAGGGGTGGATATTTAGCGTAATACCGAACATGGGCGGCAAATGCGCCCATACCGGGGTGCTGGAGTTTTACGCAAACGGGCATTTGGATGCCCTACACTCTGCCAACCGTGGACGTTTGCTCGGCATCGGCATGGCACCGGAAGGGCTGGAAAATAATGAGGTTATTTATGAGCTGATGGCCCATGCCGGCTGGTGCAACCATAAAACGGAGCTTCATGCCTGGCTGCGCAATTACAGCATTTGTCGCTACGGTGAATGCCCGCAGGAGCTGGAGCAATACTGGGAGTGTATGCAAAAGTCTGCATACGGATTCTTTACGGACCACCCCCGCTACAACTGGCAGCTGCGCCCCGGCAGCAAAAGCAAAGGCACAGCTTGCACACATGAGGATTTTTACAAAGCCATTGAGCATTTTGCTGCAGCCGCCCCACAGCTGCAAAAGAGCCCACTTTACCGCGCAGACCTCATGGAGCTTGCCGCCGCCTACCTTGGCGGCAAGGTTGAGCTGCTCATTACAAAATCTGAACAAGCCATACAAAGCGGCGACACGGCAAAAGCCCGGGAACTTGAGGATACTATTGCATATTTCATGCACGGGATGGATGCGCTGTTAAACACGCACCCTAACCACACGCTGGAGGCCTGGCTTCACCGCGCGCGCCAATGCGGCACCACACCGCAACAAAAAGACGCTTTCGAGAAAAACGCCCGCCGCATTGTTACCATTTGGGGACCGCCCGTGGATGATTACTCTGCCCGTATATGGTCCGGACTTATACGTGACTACTACCTGCCCCGCCGCCAGCAGTACCTCAAAGGTAAACTCACCCCCGGTCCCCACGCCGATTTAGCTGCGTGGGAGCGCGATTGGGTGGAAAAGAAACGCGGCACCTCTCACTACAAAAAGCTGAGGAAGCCCGTAAATTATGCCATAAAACTCATCGAGCAAGCACGAGAAATCATACCTTGAACATTTCCCTGCTCCTTTACAGTTTCTGCTGTGTGGAGACCATATAGGTGTGAGAGTTTTCCGGCACCAGCTCCCCGGCATCGGTTCCGGCAAATGTCTTCACCTTAAACTCACCGGCAGCATCTAATCTTGATGCAGCAAAACCCACATACACCCCGGGTGCCACGCGTTTATATTCGTGAGCCACGGCTCGGGTGATGTTAAGCTTATCATCGCAAGTTGCGGAAATAAGGCTCAGCCGCGCCGCATCCTCAGAGATATGGCGGATATGGCAATCATACGTATTCTCGCCTCTTGCGGTTACCCGGCATGAAATTGCAGGCAACTCTTCATGCTCGGCAGAACGGTTGAGGTGTTTTTCGACACCGCGCTTCACCATTGCAGTTTCCGCCGCCGTCAAGGCTCGGGGAGAAGCAGAGCAATCTTTATAGGGAATACAAAGCTGCTTAACACGCATGGAGGAGGGAGCCAGCGGCTCGGGATTCCATTGCGAAAAATAAGCGGCATCACTCTCCAGTTTCAGAAAGAGATACGGCGTCACAGCATGTTGCACCCGCTCGCGGAAAAAATGGCGCGTACCGTCCTCTCTCTTTTGGCAGGTGAGGTACCGCAGCGTGCAGCCATCCGCAGACAGCAGCCATATACACTCATTCAACACGGTAGTTTGCCCCTTGCCCCGACTCGGGAACGCAAAATAGAGGGCGCGCAGCTCGGCATTCCATTGCTCACGCGTTTGGCGCATCTCTTTACCGAAACAATGGGCAAACAAGGGCAGCACCTCTGCCACGGCTGAGCCCGCAAGCTCCGTTTCTCGGCAAGCGAATATCGGGGAGTCTTGAGCCATGCTTACCATGGTACACCCACACAAGAAACTTAAAAAAAAGCGCTTCATCATCTTATTTATTCAGCTGTTGTGCCACCTTGAGATAAAAAGCCTCCAGCGGGGTGGTATTGGCAGCCACGGCAGGTGTAAGCTCCGCCTGCAATAAAGAATCACCAAGAGAATCCGCCGCCTGCTGCACCGTGGCTACGGTTTGAGCTAAGGACTCGCTGCTCAGTGTCAAATGCCCGGCTCGCCACCCCACCAGCGTTTCAACCTGCGGTAAAATATGCGGCAACACGGCAGAGGCCAGCTCTGCAATAGGGATGGGATACGCCACCCCATGCACGGCTACATAACAAGCCGCCATCACATGATGCAAACAGCCCAAAGCCCATTTAACGCGTTTATCTGTTGCGTCGGAATCGGCACCATCTATATGAGCCATACGCCGTTGATACGTTTTCACCCCGGACAACAAGGCAGCCACAATCTCGGGCGGGGAGAACACGGAGGCAGCCAGTGCCCGCAGCTCGGCAACAACACCCGCCCGCTCATACAGCACGGGGGAGTGCAGTATCTCATGAGCATTCCAACCATTACCCGCACACATGGCCAGAAACTTACCCAGCTCATAGCCCACAACATCCGCATCCTTAAACCTCAGCTCCTGCGGCGGTGGTGTGAGGGTAAAATAGCGGGAGAGCGGGTATGCATACACAAAGCGAATATCATAATCACTATGCGGGGCAGCATAGCCGAAAGCTCGGGAGCCGCACAGGCACACCAGCAAGGGAACCGACCCGTGCTGCTCAGCCACTTGATGAACATTGCTCAGATATTGCTCTACCATTCGGGTTGTTATTCTACCATATACAGGTGAAAAAGCAAACTGATATTTCAAAACTTTGGTACACACGTGCAAAGAAGCAGTAATTTGCCTTTACATCCCCTTTACAATATGCTAAAAATGTTCCGTTATGGATTTAGAGCAACGCGAAATCAGTGTTGAAACCATCAGTCCGTACTTCGAGGAATATTTCGGGCAGAAACCCACGGTGGTTGCTGCCTCCCCCGGGCGCGTGAACTTGATTGGCGAACACACCGACTACAACAACGGTTTTGTACTCCCCATGGCCCTCAACAATGTCAATGTTGTGGCTGTGGCCCTCTCTCCCACCGGCAAGCACCGCTGGATTGGCTCTTTGGGTGATACAATGATTGAGATTGACCCCGCAGATGCCACCAAACCCGGTGACCCGTTCTGGAGCAACTATGTGCGTGGCGTTATCTGCATGCTGGAGCGCCGCGGTATCACGGTGCCTGCTGTGGATATGTTGATTGACTCCAACGTGCCGCGCGGTGGTGGTCTCTCATCATCCGCCGCATTTGAGGTAGCCACCTGCACAGCCTTGGCAGCCCTTTGCGGGGCTGATGTAACGCCCACCGAGAGAGCCCTCATCGGCCAGGCAACGGAGCACGAGTTCGTGAACGTGCCCTGCGGTATCATGGATCAGTTCATCTCTGCCAACGGCAAGCAGGACCACGCCTTGATGCTGGACTGCAAGGACCTCACCTACAAGCTCATCCCCATGACAGACTCTGCCGTGAGCGTGCTGGTGATTGACTCTGCCGTGAAACACTCTCTGGCAGATGGCGGCTACGCCGCCCGCCGTAAAAACTGTGAGGATGCCTGTGGCATTTTGGGTGTACCCTCCCTGCGTGAGGCTACGCTTGAGATGCTGGAGGAGAAGAAAGAGGCCTTGGGCGACCTGTGCTACCGCCGCGCCCGCCACGTTATTGGCGAGAACCTGCGCGTAGAGAAGTTTGCTGCAGCCGTTGCCGCCGGTGATTGGGACGCCGCCGGTGTGGCCATGCGTGCCTCTCATGCCTCCCTCAAGAATGACTTTGAAGTATCCTGCGCAGAGGTTGACACCTTGGTGAGCTTGGCAGACAGCATCCCCTCCGCCGCATCCGTATACGGAGCCCGCATGACGGGTGGCGGTTTCGGCGGCTGCATTGTAGCCCTGGTCAAGAGCGCAGATGTTGAAAAAGTAGCAGAAGAAATGCTGGATGCCTACCGCAACGCGCTGGGCATTGAAACCACCTACCTCATCACCCGCCCGGGTGAAGGTGCACGGGTGCTTTACAAAGCTTAATCCCCATAAACAAACATGATGAAAAAACTGACAACCATGCTGAGCGCAGCCGCGCTCATGACATTCGGGGCTTGGGCACAAGATGCCGCCCCCGTGGCAGAGCCGGTTACCGCAGATGTGGCTGCCGTTGAAGCCCCCGCAGTGGTAGATACCCCTGCCCCCGAAGCCGCCGCCCCTGCTCCCGCAGTGGCAGAGGCCCCTGCCGCAGCCGTAACAGCTGCCCCTGCAGAGCAAGCTAAGCCCAAGGCTCAAGAGCCCGATGTGCTCCCCGTGTGGGAGATTATCGCCTTCTGCGTAGTTGTGGTAGGTGTTATCGGCTTGGGCATTTGGAAAGCCTCCGACGGCAATGATGCCGCCAAGAGCGAAGATGAAAAAGCAGAGAAAGGTGCTGCAGATTACTTCCTGGCAGGCCGTGGTCTTACTTGGTGGCTGGTAGGTTTCTCCCTGTTGGCAGCCAACATCTCCACAGAGCAATTTGTGGGCATGAGCGGCCAGGCGGCAGACTGGTTGGGCCTTGCCATTGCCGGCTACGAGTGGCTTGCCGCCATTGTGCTGGTGATTGTGGCTTTCACCTTCCTGCCCATGCTGCTCAAGCGCGGTGTGTTCACCATTCCTCAGTTCTTGGAGGAGCGCTACAACGGCATCTCTCGTGTTACGATGGCATTGGTCAACCTGCTTATTTTGGTAGGTGTGCCCACCGCAACGGTTATTTATGCCGGTGCTAATGTTATCTCTGTATACTTTGACATGGAGCTGTGGGCCAGCTGCCTCATCATTGCAGGTGCAGCCACGGTTTACGTGTACATCGGCGGTCTTAAGGCCTGCGCTTGGACAGACCTCATTTGGGGTGCAGCCCTCATCGTGGGCGGTGGTGTAGTAGCTTACTTTGCCATCATGGCCTTGGGCGGCATGGATACCACCCAACTGCAACCCATTGCAGAAACTGCCACAGTGGCCTCCACCGCCACGGCAGATACCATGACCACCACCGGCAGCCAGTTTATGGATGGCCTCTCTCGCATGGCCGAGCTCAACGCCGGCGAGGCAGACTCCGCCGTCAACGGCATCAGCGGCAAGCTGCACATGATGCGCGATGCCTCAGACCCCGTCATGCCCTGGACGGTATACCTGCTGGGTCTGTGGATTCCGAACTTCTTCTACTGGGGTCTCAACCAGTACATCATGCAGCGCACCCTGGCCTCCAAGAGCTTGGAGGAAGGCCAGATGGGTGTGGTATTCGCCGCATTCCTCAAACTGCTCATTCCCTTCGTGGTTATCATCCCCGGCATTCTTGCCTACAACCTCTTCCGCGATGATTTGGCTACTAAGGCACTCTCCAACAATGCTGAGTGCATCCAAAAAGCAGAAGAAGCGGCAGCAGACAACGAGCAGCCCAAAAAGGTTATATACAATGTGGCCCCCAGCCTACTGCAAACACCCGAACAGCGTGTAGTTCGCAAGGTTGACACAACCAAGGCAAAGAAGGATGACAAGGAAAAAGCTATCGATACATCCATCCAACAGCTTGAAGACAAGGGGCTTACTACTGCCATTGCTCAGGTAAAACAAAACCTCATCACCACGGGTACGGCAGATATGAAGGTAGAGGCCGGAATTTTGGCCGACATTAAAGACGAAGACAAACGCGCTGAATTTGCCGGCAAACTGAAAGCCCACATCAGCATCACACCGGAAACCACCGTTGCACAGGTTATTGATGCGCTTTATGCAAAACTTGTAGGCCTTGATCAATCCGTTAAGACTAACAAGACCATAGCTGCCGATTTGGCAGGGCTCATCACCCAAGTAGAAGGCAAGGCAACCAAAGCAGCTCGCGATGATAAGGAGAAGTATGAAGTATCCACCGGCCTTACCGCCTACCACTACGACTCTGCCTTTGCCACCCTGCTCCGCAAGTTACTGCCGGGCACCGGCTGGGCATGGTTCGTACTCGCGGCCCTCTTCGGTGCCGTGGTAAGCTCCTTGGCCTCTATGCTCAACTCTGCCTCCACCCTCTTCACCATGGACCTCTACGGCAAGACCCGCGAGGTACTCGGGCGCCCCGCCTCTCCGGCAGAGCTGCTCTCCATCGGCAAGATTGGTGTGCTGGGTTGCGCCGTTATCGCAACGGTGATTGCACCCTTCCTGGATAACCCCGCCTTCGGTGGTATCTTCACCTTCATCCAAGAGTTCCAAGGCTTCCTGAGCCCGGGCGTGCTGGCCGTGTTCCTGTTCGGTTTCTTCGTGCCCAAGTGCCCCCGCATCTTCGGTTGGCTCGGTATTCTGCTCGGTGCCGTCTTCTATGCCTCCTTCAAGTGGATTGAGTTCCTCGGGGCTACGGAGCAGAGCTTCCTCAACCGCATGGCATTCTCCTTCATCGCCGTATGCGTAGTAGGCCTCATCCTTACCATCATCAACCATGTGAAGGGTGGTGAAGCCGTGGTGCTTACCGATAAGGGTATTATTGAGATGAAGACCTCCACCCGTGCCAAGGTATTCGGTTGGGCGGTCATTGCTCTCACCATTGCTCTTTACATCATCTTCTGGTAAAGACACATACCCGAACCATATTTTCAGCCGCACGGTTTATATAAACCGTGCGGCTTTTTAGTATGATGTTAATGGAAATATTACCGATGAGGAGACTAGAGAGGCGAGTTTCTAAGCCCCCTTGTGGGGCGAAATAATATAGGCAGGCGGCGTAAGCCCGGAGAAGTACGATTTACGAATTACGATTTACGAAGTAAGCAAAGCTACTGCGACGTCGCAGGATACCCACACCTACAAATTGGAGGTTGAGCCGAATTCGTACTTCGTAATTCATACTTCGTACTTTCCTAGCCCCCTTGTGGGGCGAAATAATATAGGCAGGCGGCGTTCCGTCTTCGGGCTGAGCCCTACGCCGTGACAAAGAAGCCCCTGCATGATTCGAAAACATACCGGAGCCCGAGGAGCGTAGCGACGAGGCCGACAGATGAGCATAGCGCAGGGCGGGGTTCACTACACATGGTCACTTTTCAACTTATTTCAACGGCTCGTCGGTGAGCCGGGGTTTGGTCATATCCTGCTGCGGGATCTGCACCTCGGACTTAATACCGCAGAGGGAAATGATGGTGTGATACACGTGGTCGTGAGAAGTGAAGACGGGCGCATTTTGGCGGAGGGCGGCAATCACCTCGGGGTGTTTTTGCGCGTAGAGGTCGGAGTACCAAATAAAGGCGCAAACATGCCGTTGCTCCAAAGCATAGCGGGGGCCGCCATGGCCCCAGCGGTCATTCTCACCAAAGGATTCCCCGTGGTCGGAGGTAAAGAAAAGGAGGGCCTCTTTATCCCGCATGGTGTCAATAATAGCGCACAGGCGGCGGTCTATATCCAATAGGGTATTATCGTAGCGGTCAAGCTCACAGGCCTCTCCAAAGGGCTTTACGGGGCTCTCCGAATGGTAGGGCTGGTGCCCGGCACCATCTTCAATAAGCATAAAATTATGTTGGTGTTCCCTCTGAAGCTCCTGCATAGCCCGTGCATACTCCTGCGGGCCGGCAGGGCGGGAGTGCAGCAGCATGCGGTCCTTCAACAAAGGGGCGATATTGGGTGCATGGTACCACATGCCCTCCGTATTAGCCCCCACCAACAGGCTGAGCTTGAAGCCGTGTTTTTTGAGAATCCCGATAAAGGAGTTGTGGGTAGCCTCCCGCGTTTCGGAATCAGTAAGAGACAACAGGGAGTATATGGAAGAGATGGTTTGAGTCTCCCCGGAATACACGGCGGGCAAGTTAATGAGATTTTTCTCTTGCACCATACCGGGCATGGTATTGCGGTGATAACCATTGAGGGGGAAATGGTCTGCACGCATAGACTCCCCAATGTAAAGCACCACGGTTTGCGGCAGCTCCGGCCACACCTGTTCGGAGGGCATATCCTCTGCCACGGCAAGGTCTGGCGGATTATAAAAGTCAAAAATGGCTTTATAGTAATCTACCACCACATTAATGGGTTGGTAGGCTTTATCAAACACAAAGTGGTCATGGTTATACACGGCCTCGTGCAACACTTGCTCTCTCGTTTGAGGCACGGGCCAAGTGCGGCGAAAAGGCTCCAGCGTATCAACAAAGCCCACGGATTCCGTAGCCCCCCAATGCCAGTAATGTTTAATGAGTTGAGGAAGCGTCAAGAAAACGGCACAGCCCATTAACCCCAAGCCCAGTTGTTTAACACGGGCCCGCCTGCTCATGTTGAAAGCCAGCAACTTGCGCGCCAAAACTGCCACTGTATACACTACCACCAAGCCCAGCACAAACAACAAAACAGATTGCAGGTCAATATACAAAAGTGCCTCTGTACTTGTAGTATTGATAACAGCTATCGCCATTTCCCTGCACTCTACACCATAGGTCATGCCGGCAAAAATAACGGAGGCCTGCGTTATCACCACCAACGGCATTAAAATATAAGCCACTATGCGAGACCTGGCACACACCAATAAAAAGCTTGCCCAAAAACCAAAGTTGATGATAAAGGCGGGCACAGAATACGGCAGATACACCAACATTTGCTCCGCTGTCATATTCATCATATTCAAACACACGGAGTTTGCACACGCCATGGTCATGATAATACACAGTAAGACAAAAAAGCGGATTCTTGCCTTTTTGCTTAATCCTTTCGGGGCTGTAGGCTCCATGCTGGAGGGAGGATTCGGCATATTTCGGTGGAGTCTTGGTGGTTTCCTTGCCGATGGTAGCAAGTATCCGCCCAAAAATCAACTACAATCACGTTTTTCAGTTGCTTTTTCAGGCATGTTTGATATAATCACCGAACTGAATAGCTTATGGCGCTCAAATTCAAGAAACCTTTTCGCTCTCGCCTTACCGTTGCCGGAACTGTTGTTAAGCAACAGCAGCGGGAGGGTGTATCCTTTTACATTATACCCACAGTTGTGGTGCTTGCCGTGCTGATTTTCTGTTACACGGCTAATCCTCCGGCCTCTGCCCGCGTGGCAGCAGCAGAAAAAGCGGCTTCTACCGCCGCCCCTGCGGCAGAAGCTAAAGCCCCTGCCACTAAGATTGCAGCTACGACTAAACCGACAGAAAACACCACCACGCCCCCCCAACCCACGGATGGCGGCGCAGCCTTGGCCGTTGCCGATATACCGGAAGAGGAGGAGGACGACGACGACATCCTGGCCTTGGCGGGTGAGGACGATGTGGCAGATGACGAAGAAGCCCTTGATGGAGAGGAGGAAGACCTCTCTGACTGGGAGGAAGAAGAGGATGACGATTGGATTGACGGTGGCGACGAGGAAGAGTTCGTAGGCGATGAAGACTTTGAATCCGTAGATGAGGGCAAAGGCACCACGGAGACGGAAGAACCCGCTGATACGGAGAATGCCGACACGGAGGAAGATGCTGACGATACCGCAGCAACAGAGGCGGCCACGACCGAGGAAGAACCGGAGGCCGTGGAGCCCGCCCCGACCGATGATACAACCGACACTCAAAAGCCCGCCCCCACCCCGAGTGAGGATAAAAAGAAAACGGACGACGAATTCAAATCCAGACTAAACAAACTTTTCAGTTAAACAAACAATATGAGCGAAGCAGCCCCCATTACCATGACCCCGCAGGGTCTTAATGTACCGAACTTTCCCATTATTCCTCACATTATCGGCGATGGCTCCGGCCCGGATATTTGGCGCGCCGCCAAACGCGTGATAGATGCAGCCGTATCAGCAGCCTACGGGGATACCCGCGCCATTGAATGGATGGAGGTGTTGGCCGGGCAAAAAGCATTTGACACCGTGGGTACATGGCTGCCCAATGAGACGGTGGAGGCCTTCCGCAAATACCTTATCGGCATCAAAGGCCCGTTGACCACCCCGGTGGGCGGCGGCATTCGCTCCCTCAACGTTGCCCTGCGTCAAGGGCTTGATTTATACTGCTGTGTACGCCCCGTACGTTACTTTAACGGCATCGAAACCCCGGTTAAAGACCCGTCATTGGTAGACATGGTTATCTTCCGTGAAAACACGGAGGATATTTACGCCGGCATTGAGTTCAAAGAGGGCAGCAAAGATGCCGCCGTGTTCTACGAGTGGTTATCCCAAACCTACCCGGACCGCGCCGGCAAGGTGCGTTTCCCCAACACCTCCGGGTTCGGCATCAAACCGGTATCAAAAGAAGGCACCGAGCGTTTGGTGCGCTCTGCCATTCAGTATGCCATTGAAACCGGGCGCACCAGTGTCACATTGGTACACAAGGGCAACATCATGAAGTTTACGGAGGGCGGTTTCCGTGATTGGGGCTACGAGCTGGCCAAGCGCGAGTTCGGCGCAGAGCTCATCGGCAAAGGCCCGTGGTGCCGCCTGCCCAATGGCATCGTCATTAAAGATTGCATTTGCGATGCCTTCTTGCAAGAGATTCTCATTCACCCCAAGGACCACTCCGTGGTAGCCACGCTCAACCTCAACGGCGATTACTGCTCCGATGCCTTGGCCGCGCAGGTGGGCGGTATCGGCATTGCCCCCGGTGCCAACATCAACTACAAAACCGGCCATGCCGTGTTTGAGGCAACCCACGGCACCGCCCCGGCCCTTGCAAACTTGGATAAGGCGAACCCCTGCTCCTTCCTGCTCTCTGCAGAAATGATGCTGCGCTACATGGGCTGGGTTGAAGCGGCAGACCGCATTGTGGCCGCCATTGAGGGCGCCATAGCAGATAAGACCGTTACCGCAGACCTTGCAGAGATGATACCCGGCTCCACCGCGGTTTCTACAAGCAAGTTCGGGGATGCGCTTATCTCTCATCTCAAGTAAAGAGGTACCGTTTTATGCCGGATCCCAAGTACGTACACGCCGCCTTCTCCTCCATAGCCGCCAAATATGTAACGGCCAATCACGTATTGTCGTTGGGGGCGGATATTGCGTGGCGTGAGCGTGCCATCAAACTGATAGCTGAGTGGGCACCGCGCAATTTGCTCGATATTGCCACGGGCACGGGCGATTTGGCATTGGCGGTCAAAAAAGCCCTGCCCGAGGTAGCCGTGCAAGGCACGGATT
This sequence comes from Akkermansia sp., assembly GCA_017399165.1. Classification (GTDB taxonomy): domain Bacteria; phylum Verrucomicrobiota; class Verrucomicrobiia; order Verrucomicrobiales; family Akkermansiaceae; genus Akkermansia. The sequence goes on along the minus strand of JAFQEF010000054.1, from coordinate 37,679 downwards.
TTTGCCGTCCCATGCTCGACATTGCCATCAAGCGCGGCCTTACCGATGTATTTGAGGCTGATGCCATGAACCTGCCCCTGCCCGATGCCTGCTTTGAAGCTGTAACCGTAGCGTTCGGCCTGCGCAACATGGCAGACTACAGTAAGGCACTGTGCGAGTTCAGGCGCATTTTAAAGCCGGGCGGGCACCTGCTGGTGTTGGATTTCAGCATGCCCGAGGGGCTTTTGGCTGTGCCCTACCGTTTTTATTTGCACCATATACTCCCCCGCATTGCAGGAGTACTCACCGGCAACTCCGGCGCATACGATTATTTGGGGGACAGTATTGAGCAGTTCCCTCGCGGGGAGGCGTTTAAAGACCTGCTCACCCAATGCGGCTACACCATGCCCACCGCACTGCCCCTGCTCTGCGGCATTGCATCCATCTACACAGCAGAGGCATAACTCGGTTTCTTTTGTTGCCGGCCCGTAAACGGGCACTCACATCTCCGGCAAGGGGCGCAATGCCGGGGGCTTGGAGTCTTTGAGCGGCTTGCGCTCCTCCTCCGGGAAGCTGAACGGAGTCAAAATGGTGGGGGTGTAGGTGGAGTTGGTTTCCAAACGGCGCAGCGGGATGGTAATTTCATCCTCCTCAATGTAACGGGCGTGGGGGGAGCTTTCCGTCCACAACAAGGAGCCCAGCCAACTTGTTTGGGTATTAACGGTGGCAGACTCCACGGCATAGCCATCCTTATGCACCACAATACCCAAATCCTTATCTTGAGCAATCTCTACCTCCAGCGGCGTTTTACCGGCATATTCCTTGCCATTGATGCTAACCGTTGCACCGGGCGGTGTTGTTTTAATGACAAAGGGTTTCTGCCCCTGACAAGCTGCCAGCAACGCACAAGCAGCACCTATGATGAGATGAGGATGACGCATGCAAGCATTCTACGCCCCCGGCTTTGCCCTTACAAGCAAAAAATATGGCACAGCGCATATTTTTGCGGGGCTTATTCGTTGAGTTGGCGGCGGGCAAGTTCCTCCTTGGCTTTGATTTCTGCATTATCTCGAATCGCGTTGGTATAACGGGAGGAGGGCTTGATTTGAGCCGCTTTGCGGAAATACGAATCGGAGGCACTGAAGTGGCGTTCATTACGCTCAATGATACCGAGCAGGTAATAGGCCTCGGGGTCATTGGGGTACGTTTGCAGGGATGACTCTGCCAGAGAGCGCCCACTGAGCCAATCCCCATGCTTGCATGCCTGCGCGGCTTGTTCCAATGTTTCGTTACCATCCTGCGGCTTAATGCGGACACTATATGTAACGGTACGCGGCACAAGATCGCGAACAATATCACGAGCTACATCATCATAATCAGCATAATCACTGTATGAGGTATCAGAAAGCGTACGGCGATAAATAATTTGCCCGTTCAGTTCCAGCTGAACGGTAGCGGTAAGGGTGGTTTCCACACTTTCCACACAGTGGCAGTGTTCATCCGGCTTACAAGTGTGGTTGATATAGCGGTCTTGATGCACATGCGCCCGTTCAATGTAGAGGATGGCGGCGCTCCCTCCCAATGAATAAAAATCCGTAGCAACCAAACGATTATACAAGGCATCCTCCAATCGGGCAGATGCATAATTATTATAAACGGAGGTAACACGCAGGGAGGAACCGCGACTCAGATTCACCTGCGATGGTTCCAGCGTTTGCAACTGAACCTGCGTGCCACAGGCACACAGGAAAAGAGAAAACGTAAAGAGGAGTATCCGTTGTACAGTTTTCATGGTGATATTATTGCTTGGTTTCCAGATTCCGCACCGATGAAAAAATGGCGATGACGTGTAGGTGCATTGTACGCCTGCGGTCACGAGCTTGCAAGCAAAAAGAACATAACGCGAATATTTCAACGCGCAGGTATTCTTAATTGACGAAGTGCCTTTTTTTCCTGAGCTGCATACTCTATATTATCGCGCATGGCGGCTGTATACCGAGATTTCGGGCTTATGGAGAAAGCTTGGCGAAAACAGGCATCGGAGGCAGAAAAATTGCCGTTATGGCGCTCAATAATACCGAGGAGATAATGAGCCTCAGCGTCCGAAGGGTGCGTTTTCAATGAGCGCTCCACTAAAGAGGCCCCCAATTTCCAATCGCCGCGGTTGCATGCAGCAGCAGCCTGTTGTAATACCGGGTTATCTGCAGACGGATACACGCGAACACTGTGAGTTACCGGATGCGGCATGACGTCCTGATAAAATTTTCGGGCAATTTTGGAGTACAGCGAAGGCTCATTATAGGAGGTATAATGTGCACTGTACGCATTATCCGACAATGTGCATCCATTGAATTGAACTTCAATTTCTGCCCACAATGAATATCCGGTAACCTCTACGCCACTGCATGAACATGCTGCGGAACCATCACATGAAGCATCGTGCCTCGTTGCCCAATCTTCTGTCTGTTTCGCATTTTTTATCAATACAGTGGCGGTATTGTTCTCAACCTCTACCACCGGTCCGTAAAAATGGGGTTCTTCAAGGGGGTGAAAAAATGCAGATTCTTTAATGCCTTTATACATTTCGCAAGCCAGCTCATAGGCATCGTTATTTCCCGGCGGAATAACGAAACGCATACGAGCCCCCTTGGGTAGCTCAATTTCAGCAGGTTGATATGTATCTACCTGCAATTGTACCCCACATGCACAAAGCAGGATGCAACAGAATAGTGGAGGTATAAAATGACGCATCTTTGTAATGATTCGTATAAACTTACCTTGCGGAGTCTGCTGCCAGCTCTGCCAGCCAGGCACTTTGCGGCATTTGCGCGGCCTGTTGTGCAGTAAAGGGCATGCGCGGGCACCAGTTGGCACCCCCCACCGTACCCGGGGTATTAAGACGCACGGGAATATCGAAAAGCTCGGTCCACATCATGGCGGCATAGGCAGAGCGGCACGCAAATAAGGCGCGGAACAGGGCATCTTTTACCCCCGGCCCCCACGGCACCAGAGATTCCTCGCGGCTGAGGCCTGCGTACTCCCCAAGCCAGTAAAGCACACGGGCGCAATCCTCTGCAACACGGCGTTTTTCCCGCAAAGCTGCGGGGCTCAGGGTAACATCCGTCAAGGCATCCTCCCCGGCTTTTACGTGGCTGTACCATTCATCCCAATCCGTACAAATGGGCGGGAAATCATGCGTGGCATAGGTGGCAAATGAGCACGGGTTATAGGACTGCCCCTTGATGATATGCTGTTTTTCATCAATCTCCCAATGCGGTATTTTAAATCCGGCTATGCGCAAACGTGAGAGGTCCGGGCGCACGTAGTCCGGCACGCAGCCCAAGTCCTCGCCGATAACGAGCTGCCCCGGTACCGCCTTGAGCAACTGACGCAGCAGATAATCCCCCTGCATGAGGTTAGCGCGGCGGTCCTCCGCCGTCCAGTCCGGGCGGGGGCGGAACCCGGGGCGGCGGCCCCCGCAACGGGCGGCAGCCTCATCTGCTGAGAGGTTGAGGAACTCCTGATTGCGGTCGGGCATCCACGGGAAGGCATAAATGCGGTAAAAGCCCAACACGTGGTCTATGCGGTACATTTTGAACACCTCTGCCAGCTTGCGGATACGGCGGGTCCACCAAGCAAAACCGTCTTTCTCCATCACATCCCAACGGTACAGCGGGATACCCCAGTTTTGCCCCCACTTTGCCGTGAACGGGTCCTCGGCAAAATTGCCTTCGGCAGGGGCGCCACCGCTCCAATTCATATCAAACAAATAGCGCTCAAAGAAGACATCTGCACTGGCTACAGAGATACCGATGGGGACATCCCCCATCAGCTTCACGCCCAAGGAATCCGCCAGGGCACGCACCCGCGCCCACTGTTGCGCACAAAGCCACTGCAGCCATTGCTGGTAGCGTTTTTGCCGGCGGGAATCGTCCGTACTCTCCACAATAAAGCGGGCAACATCCGTATCTTGTACGGGCCACAACCACCACGCATTGGTACCAAAGGCAATGGACAGCACGCGGAAGGCAGCAAAATCTTGCAGCCAGGTGCCCTGCGCCGTTACCCAAGCCTCAAACTCCGCGCGCTGAGCGGCGTATTGCGCCGATTCTTCAAAATGCGAAAAAGCGCGTTTAAGGTGATAGCGTTTATACATGCGCACGCGCGAGTAGTCCACAAAATCTCGCCCACCGGGCATTTGGGTGGGTGGCAAGTCCTCTGCATACGGGGGCAAAGGCAACGGCATTCCCGGCACTTGCTCTAAGGTGAGGTAAAGCGGCTCTAATGCCACAGAGCTGATGGCAGAATACGGGGAGGGACAATCATCCTCCCCCACGGCATTGACCGGCAATAGTTGCAAAAAGCCGACACGATGCTCTGCCGCCCAGCGCACCCAATCCTCCAAGGCCGCCAAATCGCCGATACCGGCATCCCCCTCTGCCCGCCTCATAGAAAAAAGCGGGATTAACACACCTGACATTCGCTGCATTTGCATACCATGGCAGTTTAACACAACAAGCGGTGTAAAGGCAACCAAAAAAGCCATATAAATATAAGCAAAGAGGCAAGCTTTACGCCATGCTGTCACAAAAATGAACCTAGTAATACATATAGACGCAGATTTTTCTTGCTTTATGTATACGCTTGTGATAATAGCATGGGGACAGGCTGATGCGGTTATTGTTATACCGCGCAAAAAGCTTTCAATCGCTCTCATTTTCCGTTACACGATATGGCAACGACAAAGAAAACAACAACAACGACAGCCAAGGCTAAAAAGTCCACAGAAACGAAAAAGCCGACAGCTGAAAAAGCAAAACCCAAGGCAAGTTCCACCAGAGAAGTGCTTACCCCCGAAGAAAAAGCACGCAAAGCCAAGCTCAAAGAAACCTTAGCACTACTGAAGGCAGACCCGGAATGGCCGGCCTTTTTGGAGGAACAGAAGAAAGCCCTGCTCGACTTGCGAGACAAGATGCTGCCCAACATGCAAGACGTAACGAGAGACCACCTGCGCAGTGGAGCATCCAACGTTTCCTCCTCCTCCGGGCAGCACATCGGCGATGCCGGCAGTGAAGCAGAGGTGAGAGACCTCACGATTCGCCTACTGGGCAAAGACCGCGAGCAGCTTTTTGAAATTGATGAAGCCCTGGAGCGGATTCGCCGCGGGTTTTACGGAATTTGCGAAATTTCTCTTGATCCCATTCCCAAAAAGCGGCTTCAGGCACGCCCGTTCTGCCGTCTCACCGTAAAATGTCAGGAGGAATTCGAGAAAAAATATGGCTCTTATGCCAACTATAAAGCCAAAAATTCGGACCATGTGGGCTTTTCCGGGCTACAAAATGACATGGAAAGCGTATTTTCGCTTGACGAATCCGAAGAATAGTGTAGAATAGGCGCCCGCAAGTCAACAACATCACAATTATGCCTAGAGATATCATCATCCTGGAATGCACCGAGGCTAAGGCAGAGGGTAAGACCCCCTCTCGCTACGTCACCACTCGTAACAAGAAGAGCCAGCGCACCCCCGGCCGTCTGGAGAAGGTTAAGTTTAACCCTTACCTCAAGCGCCGCACGCTGCATCGCGAGATGCGCTAATCCTCTGCAAACCGGAAAAATCTATATACTATGATTACTGAATTCAAGAGCGTTGAGCGTCGTATCCGTTTCCGCACCTGCAACAAGACAATGCCCCGTCGTCGCATTGACATCCCCGCCGGTGCCGTTGATATGTGCAACCCCGAGTTCCTTTCCAAGTTCACGTCTGAGACGGGCAAGATTCTTCCCCGCCGTGTGACGGGTGTATCTGCCAAGATGCACCGCAAGATCACGCGCGAGATTCGCCGCGCCCGTGCCGTGAACCTGCTCCCCTGATCCCACTCAATATGGAGGAGTTCTCGACGGCAGATTGTCGTTGATACTTAGAGGGAGCTTGCACGCGTATGCCTGCAAGCTCCCCTCCGTTTTTCTCCTGATTGCAACGGCTCCACCACATAAACCTGATAATGAAAGAGTTAAAAGACACTCAAAACGAACGAGACACCCGCCAGATATCGATTGATCGGGTGGGAATTCGTGGGGTGCGCTACCCCATCATTGTCAGTGACAAAGAAAACAGGACCCAATCTACCGTAGCAAAATTGGCCCTGATGGTCGATTTGCCGGAGGAATATAAAGGCACCCACATGAGCCGCTTTGTAGAGGCACTGCATGAGCACCGCCGGTACTTAGATGTGCACTCTGCCGTGCGCCTGCCCTCCCGCTTGCTGAGAAAACTGCCGGCTCAACGTGCGCGGGTGGAAATTGATTTTCCCTTCTTCCGGCTCAAAAAAGCCCCCGTTAGCGGAATGGAGGGTATGATGGATTATGATGTGCGCTTTGAGATTGATGCGGAGCGCAACAAGCCCGGCACATTTACCTTAACCATCAAAGTGCCGGTAACAACTTTATGCCCCTGCTCTAAAGCCATGAGCGAGCATGGTGCCCATAACCAGAGGGGGATTGTCACCTACTCCGTGAGATTCTCTGACGCTGCGGTATGGATTGAAGACCTCATTGATTTGGTGGAGGATTGCGCCAGTTGCCAAGTATACAGCTTGCTTAAGCGGCCGGATGAAAAATACGTAACGGACAAGGCCTACGAGAACCCCGTTTTTGTGGAGGACTTGGTGCGCAATGTTGCCTTAGCAACGGAACGTTACAACGCATTCTCTTGGTACCGCATTGAGGCAGAGAATTTTGAATCCATCCACAACCACAACGCCTACGCCTGCATTGAGCGCACCGTAGAGTAAATTATAAAGCTTATATCATTACACAAGCACGCCGCACTCTTAACTGGTGCGGCGTTTATGTTTTTTGTGGTGGAGGATTCTATTTTAGCGCCTTACTTTTCATCGGGGCGCAGTGTTTTGCGACCGATGGAGTGGTACTCAAACCCGGCGTGCAAGGCATTTTCCCCATGCAAGAGGTTACGACCATCAAAAATAATGGGCAGACGCATCAAATCCCTCACCTTGACTAAGTTGGCCATGGCAAACTGTTTCCACTCAGTTGCAACAATGAGCATTTCGGCATCCCGCGTGCACTCATACATGTCGTCCACAATGTTCACATCGTACCCCGCGAGGGCGGCAGCCCCTGTTTCTGCAGCTTTGGGGTCGTATGCGGTTACATAAGCACCTTCATCGCACAGGCGCTTAATGAGCTTAATGGCAACAGACTCACGGACATCATCCGTATTCTGCTTAAAGGCAAGCCCCCAAACGGCAATGCGCTTTTTGCGCAACACCCACAGTTTTTTACGAATGCGTTTCAAGAAACGCTCCAACTGTTGAGCGTTGATATTTTCAACCTCACGCAAAATCGTCATGGGCGCGCCGAGCTGATCTGCCACGTTAATGAACCCCTTAACATCTTTGGGGAAACATGAACCACCATAGCCAAGGCCGGCATTAAGGAAGTGGCGAGAGATGCGTTTATCCATACCAATGCCCTGGGCTACCAGCTCAATATCTGCCCCGGCTTTTTCACACACGGCAGATACGGCATTAATATAGGAAATTTTAAGTGCCAGGAAGGAATTGGCGGCGTGTTTGATAAGCTCTGCAGAATGCAGATCCACCTCAACAATGGGAGCATTGAAGGGCTGGTATACACGTTTCATGTAATCCATGGCCCGCTGAGAATCGGCACCAATCACCACGCGATCCGGGTTCATCAGGTCTGCCACGGCACTACCCTCTCTCAAGAACTCGGGGTTAGAGACCACATCGACATCCACATCCCCCTTAGCGTAGCGAGCAATAACCTGAAACACCTTACTGCCGGTGCTGACAGGCACGGTGGATTTGTCTACAATGATACGATACCCCATCTCCGGGGTGATAACATCCGCAATTTCGTGAGATACGGCCTCAATGTATGAAAGGTCTACAGATCCGTCCTCATGCGGGGGCGTAGGTACGGCTATAAAGATAATCTCGCAGGATTTTACAGCCTCGGCAAGATCTGTGGTAAAGGCTAAACGCCCGGCAGATACGTTGGAAAGAATCATCTCCTCCAAATCCGGTTCGTAAATCGGCACACGCCCCTCCAGCAGAGCCTCCACTTTGGCTTGATTGTTATCCACACACACAACATTATGCCCCACCTCAGCAAAGCAAGTGCCAGTTGTCAAGCCTACGTACCCGGTTCCGATGATTGCTAGATTCATATTTAACAAACGATGCTTAGATGATGCTAACAAATTTTAAATATAAATCAAGGCTTTTTCTTTTCTTACCATGTTTTATCTTGACATGGGGAATAAGAGTGGTATTCTGTACTCAATATGAGCAAGTACGTAAAAGGAGACATGACACCGGTGGTGCCACGGCGTTTCCGCACTGTGTTCTTCATGCTCGTAGCGTGTTTTGCGCTGTGGGGATTGCTGAACAACATGACGGATAACTTGGTACCGGCCTTTGAAACCATTTTTGGTATAAAGCCCTCAGAGTCTGCCGGTGTGCAGATTTCATTCTACGGAGCCTACGCCGTATTGGCTATTTTTGCCGCCATGATGGTGGAGGAATTTTCTTATAGAACCGGTGTGCTCGCAGGCTTAGGATTCTATATTTTAGGTGCATTGATTTATATACCGGCCTGTATTGCGCAGAGCTTCGACCTCTACCTGCTGGGCATCTTTATTCTGGCAGGCGGCTTATCCATATTGGAGACAAGCTGTAACCCCTACGTATTATCCTTGGGGCCGGAGAAAACAGCCGTACGCCGACTGAACTTTGCACAGGCGTTCAACCCGGTGGGGTCTCTTGCCGGCATTTTCTTTGCTAAGTACCTCATTTTGGCCAACTTGGAGGGCAACAGCAAAGCGGTTCAACTTTTCTGGGTATGCGTACCCTATGTAGGCTTGATTGCAGTAGCCGCAGTCATATGGTTCTTCTTTGTGCGTTACAAAGAACCGGAAGGCGGCTCTGAGCAATACGAGACTCCGACTCAGGATGACACCATGAAAACAGGTATCAGCAAGCCGAAACTCATCGGTATGTACGGCCTGTGCATTGCTATTCCTGTAGCCATTCTGGTATGCATTAACACGCTCCACGTCACCCCCAAATTGGAGGAAGCGCAAAAGGCTATTGCAGCGGAATCCGCAGCTACAGCTGCGCTTATCGTAACCACCCCCGGTGAGGACGGCAAAACGGCATGGGATATTGCCACCGCCAAAGGATTTACACAAGCGGCTGATAAGATTAAGGCTCTTGCCGCTCAGGGGGGCGCCCCGGCAGAAGCCACGGAGCTTAGTGAGGAAGTCAAAGGTAAAGCCGCAGCTCTGCAAACGGAGCTGAATAAGAGCAAAGATGACAAAGGAGCAGGCGATGTTGTCAACAAATATACGGACAAGAAGCTCTCTGCCAAAGATGTAAGCATTTGGGGCAACATGGTGTTCCAGCTGCTCTTCGTGATGATGGGGCCCATTGTATTCACGCTCCTGATTAAGAACTACAGAGAAATGCTCATACAGCTGCTGAGACTTCCGCGTTACTGGGTGGGTGTAATAGCTCAGTTCTTCTATGTGGGTGTGCAGATTGCCGCTTGGACCTGGCTGAACAAGTATTGCTGCGCCCAACTCGGCATAGAGTCCGATGTTGCTGCAACATACTACATCATCTCCCTCATCCTCTTCATTGTCTGCCGCTGGGTAGCCACCTATTACATGAAGAAATTCAACCCTGCCGACATGATGGCTCTGTTTGCCGTAGTGGCTGTGGGGTGCTGTTTCGGCACCATGTACCTGCCCACGAAAGTGTTGTTCACCATCGGTGGGCTGCCGTTCTCCCTCAACATCATTTGCCTTATCCTGATGTCCGGAGGCATGAGCCTGATGTTCCCGACCATTTATGGTATTGCCTTGGGCGGCCTTAACAGCCGAATCGTTAAGTTGGGTGCAGCAGGGCTTATCATGGCTATTTTGGGTGGTGCCGTTATCACCCCGTGGATGGGCTCCATTGTGGAAAGCTCCGGCAGCTGCTGGCTTGCCCTTACCCCGGGTGCAGATTCCACATGGGACTACATTTTGAGCACCTCTGACCAATCCGTGCGTGCGGCATTCATTGTACCGGCCATCTGCTTTACGGTTGTACTGGTATACAGCTTGATGTTCCGTAAGCCCCTTACTTCATCCGACAAATAAAACATTTAACCCCAAAACAAAACGTATATGAAATACGACACATTACCGACTATCGGCATTCGCCCCACGATTGACGGCCGCCGCCTCGGCGTTCGTGAATCGCTGGAAGACCAGACCATGAACATGGCCAAGGCTGCAGCAGCCTTGATTGAAGCCAATGTTACCCACGCTAACGGTCAACCCGTTAAGTGTGTAATTGCCGACACCACCATTGGTGGCCCGGCAGAGGCAGCCGCATGCAACCAAAAGTTTGCAGAAAACAACGTGGGCTGCTCCCTTATCGTGACCCCCTGCTGGTGCTACATTACAGAAACCTTTGAAACAGATGCCACCACCCCCAAGGCCATTTGGGGCTTTAACGGCACGGAGCGCCCCGGCGCCGTATACCTGGCAGCAGCTCTTGCCGGCTATGCTCAAAAGGGTGTGCCCGCATTCTCCATCTATGGGCACGATGTGCAGGATGCTGATGACACCAGCATCCCCGAGGACGTGGCAGAGAAGATTTTGCGCTTTGCCCGCGCCGGCCTCACCGTAGCAACACTGCGCGGCAAGGGCTATCTTTCCATCGGTGGTTGCTCCATGGGCATTGCCGGTTCCATCCTTGACCACTCCTTCTGGGAAGCCTACTTGGGAATGCGCGTACAACCGGTTGACATGACCGAGGTACGCCGCCGCATGGAGTTGGGTATCTACGACAAGGCTGAGTTTGACCTTGCCATGGAGTGGGCCAAGAAGTATGTGAAGATCGGCCCGGATCGCAACCGCCCCGACCTTGTACTCTCCCCCGAGGAGAAGGAGCGCACCCTGCGCGAGAGCATCCTGATGACCATCATCTTCCGCGACATGATGCATGGCAACCCCTACCTCAAGACCATTGACCGTGAGGAAGAAGGCTTGGGCTTCAACGCCATTTGCGGTGGGTTCCAGGGGCAGCGTCACTGGACAGACTTCTACCCCAACGGCGATATGGCAGAGTCCCTGCTCAACAGCACCTTCGACTGGAACGGCCCGCGTGAGGCAATTCCCTTTGCCACGGAAAACGACGCCATGAACGGCGTGTGCATGCTCTTGCTGCACCAGCTCACAGGCCGCGCCGCCTGCTTCTCCGACATCCGCACCTACTGGAGCCCCGCTGCCGTAAAACGTGTGACGGGTTACACCATGGAGGGCTTGGCCAAGGACGGCATCATGCACCTCATCAACTCCGGCTCTACGGCTCTGGACGGCAACATGCACTCCACCGCCCCTGATGGCACACCCATCATGAAGAAGACCGGCGAGACCACACAGGCCGACATTGAGGCCATGATGGGTGCCTCCGAGTGGTGCCCGGCCAACCGCGAGTACTTCCGCGGCGGTGGCTACTCCCTGCACTTCGTCTCCAAGGGCAACGTACCCGTAACCATGATTCGTATGAACTTGGTGAAGGGACAAGGCCCCGTGCTGACCATCGTTGAAGGCTGGACCTGCGACCTGCCGCAGGATGTAAACGACAAGCTCGACCAGCGCACTGACCCGGGTTGGCCCACCACTTGGTTTGCCCCGCGCCTTACCGGCAAGGGCGGCTTCAAGGATGTGTACACCGTCATGGCCAATATGGGTGCTAACCACGGTGCCTGGACCTATGGCCACATTGGTGCAGATATCATCACCTTGGCCTCCATGCTGCGCATCCCCGTATACGCACACAACGTGCCTGAGGATAAGGTATACCGCCCCGCCGCTTGGGATCTGTTCGGCACCGCCGACCCCGAGGGTGCAGACTTCCGAGCCTGCGCCAACTTCGGCCCCATTTACGGCAAGTATTAATAACTCTGCTTACGGGCCCTGCCGATGCAAGCCATCGGCAGGGCTTTTTTCTGATACGTGGCATGCCCCTGCTAAACCGGAAAATCTACTGCTGTACACCGGTAGCATTTCACGCGAATGAAGGCTTTTTCATTCGTGACACGGGGCTTATCTCTCGAACCCTGGCGGCTATGGGGGTAGAGAGCAAATGTATCATGCCGCTGCCCCATTATGAGGACGACCAAAGGGATGGTCTTCTCCGCACGGAATATAAAAACCTGGAATCCGAGGCATGGTGGCAAAAGCTTAATATAGACGCGCTGGTACTGTACTCTTGGGGAGCTCCGCGATATCGCAGGATAGCCCACGCCGTCAAAAAAGCGGGTATACGGCTGATTATTCACATGGATTGTACGGATGATGTAGTGGGCAATTTCGCCGCTAACACCACCGTTTTCACCAAAATAGTCAAGCGCATATACAGCAGGCTCATGGATATTCCGCGTGCATGGCATCTGAAACAAGCAGATGTTATCACCATGGGGCTTACCGCAGCGCAAAACCTCAGCCAACGCCTCTTTTACGGCAAATGGCTCACCGATAAACTGTACCCCTCCCCCTGCCCTGTATCACCGAGCTTTCGCTATGAGGGCAGCACGAAAAAAGACATCATCCTATGCATCGGGCGCTGGGAAGACGAGTTTCAAAAACGCCCCCAATACATGATGCAAACGCTGAAGCATTATTATGGTAACGGCGGCACCGCAGAAACCCGCATATACGGCAACCTTACGCCCACCATACACCGGCTTCACCAAGCCATGCCTGCCCCGGTGGCGGCAAAAATCAAACTACTCGGCTACCTCCCGAACCAACAATTAAAGGAGGAATACAACCAAGCCAAAATTATTTTATGCGCCTCTCGCTATGAGGGGTCTCACAATGTATCTGCAGAGGCCTTATGCTGTGGCTGCTCTGTTGTCACGGCAAATCGCCCGCAAAAATTACGCAACCTGCTTTGGTACACTACCCGGCAGTCGGGCACGGTTGCACCAAAAGACACACCCGAAGCTTTAGCAGAGGCATTACAAACGGAAATATCCGCTTGGCATCAGGGTGCCCGCAATCCATCTGCCATAGCAGCCGCTTGGCAACCCCATTTTCACGTTAATCAAGTTTTTAACAACATACTCCATTAAACCACACCATGTCATACGTACTTTGCTTAGATTGTGGCGCTACTAATGTACGCTCCATCCTTGTAAACGAAAAGGGCGAATTGGTAGCCAAAGCCAGCCGCCCCAATTCAACCGATACCGGCAGCGAGAACGCTCAATATCATGTTTGGAATGCAGACCGTATTCTTAAACAATTGGCGGAATGCACCCATGAGATTTTACCTAAGGTGGATGCCGCTCAGATAAAAGGCGTAACCATCACCACCTTCGGAGTTGACGGTGCTTTGGTAAATGCCCAAGGTGAGCTGCTTTACCCCGTTATCTCTTGGAAATGCCCGCGCACGGCAGAGGTCATGAAAAATATCAGCAAATACCTGCCTCAGAGCAAGCTTAACGAGATATCCGGTGTGGGTGAGTTTGCATTCAATACGATTTACAAGTTAATTTGGCTTAAGGAAAATCGCCCAGAGCTGTTGGAGCAAGCCCACGCCTGGCTTTTTATCTCCAATATTCTGGCTCACCGTCTCACGGGTGTCATGGCAACAGACCGCACTATGGCAGGCACCTCTCAAATGACGGATTTAGCAACGGGGGATTGGAGCGAGGAGATTCTCGGCACCCTCGGCATCCGCAAGGATTTGTTCCCGCCCATGGTCAATGCGGGGGATGTCATCGGGCATCTTACCCCCGGTGCCTGCGAGCTTCTGGGGGTTCCGAACGCCGTACCGGTTGTATCCACCGGGCATGATACTCAATTTGCCCTGTTCGGCAGCGGGGTGAAAGAGAACCAGCCTTTCCTCTCCAGCGGTACGTGGGAGATTTTGATGCTGCGCACAGCCCAAGCCAAGCTCGATGCAGAGGATTACGCTGCTGGTGCCACGGTTGAGTTTGACAGCAAGCAGGGGCTACTCAACCCCGGGTTGCAGTGGATTGCCAGCGGCATTATTGAATGGGTAAAAGCCACTTGCTACAACGGCGAAAACTATGATACCATGGATGCCGAAGCCGCAGCCATATCCCCGGGATGCGACGGAGTGAAGCTCATCCCCAACTTCCTGCCCAGCGATGCTACACCCGGCAGCATAGAGGGGCTTATTTTGGGCCGCACACGTGGTCACATCTACCGCGCCGCCATGGAGGCCCTCACCTACCGCCTCAAGAGCCGCCTGGAAAAACTGGAAAAAGTGGGTGGCTTTAAGGCTACCGAGCTTCTGTTGGTAGGCGGTGGTGCCCGCAATAAGATATGGACCCAAATGCGTGCCGATATCCTCGGTCTGCCCATCTGGGTATCCACCGTATCGGAGAGCACCGTGCTGGGTGCAGCCATGTATGCCCTTGCCGGAGCCGGTATCTATGAGTCCCCCGAGGCTGCCCGCGATGCCATAGGCATCTCCTACGAAACCACCCTCCCCGGAGAACAACAAGCCGCATACGCTGCATTGTCGTAATTAGACGCCACAAGGCAGCTTTCAAAATCACATCAACGTGCGGCGTTGATGTGATTTTTTATACTCTCTCCATACGGGTAAAGGGCTTACCCCCTATGCGTGCCCCCATGTAAGAATAGCCGCTTGCATGGGTGCCGGGGCCTATAATGCTGTATACATGCACGGCGCGGGAGATGATAAACATATCCAGAAACGCTTTAGCCGTCACATCATCCTCCCCGGCATGGGCATAGATATGGCCTACTTTACCCGGCAGTACAACAACGTTGCCGGGGTGAGGGGCAGACAAAAAGGACTTACTGTCGGAAAACAACAGCACACGTTTCCCGGCATGGCGGGCAAGTATCTTTTCTATCGTTTGGTGAATACTGCCTATCATTTCACGTTGTTCCTCTACAGATGCATGCTTGGTGTAGACCGTATCCGTAGTCTGCTCAACGTTCTCAAAAAAGTCCAAAAAGCGGATATGCACGGCAACAAAGGAATCCTCCTGCAAGTCGTATTCTGCACATGTTTGGTCTATTAACTGCTGTAACCGCGCTGACGGAGCAAATAATTGATGAAAAACACGGCAGAAATCGTATTTATCCTTAAGCTCACCGCAAAGCTGAGCTGTGATATCACCACCGCACAAGGAGTGATACTCTTTAACAGACTCATTCAAATGCACCATTTTATCAGTATACCATAACCTGGCTACGGTATTCAGCCCCAGGCTGATATCCTTATGCTCTATCCGCCAATTGACGGAGTTGGGCACCAAGTAGTCCTGTATATCAAAGCCATGGTCATGGTAAATATAATAAGGCCTGTTATTTTCGGTAGCAATAATATAGCCTGTCACCATGGCTTTAAGGCGATCCGCCAATCCGGGGCAATCCGGGGAGCCTTTGCGGTAGTAACAAATCAAGCGTTTCTCCTTACTTTTGCCTCGAAGCGCAAAGAGCTTGTACATAGAAAGCAAACACCGCACTTTCAATTTTAAGCGGTAGCTATCCGGCACAAAGCGCGCCAGTATGTTCGACGCAAAACGCCGCACACGCTCCCCTAACCTGAGGATTCGAGCCATACGGATACTTACTTCTCCTGCTTCCAAATAGTATAGCGTTTGCCATCCCACTGCACGGCACGGATGGAGGTTGTACCATTGGGCACAATGAGGTCCGTGGTGGCATTGTCCTCATGGTTAAGGCCACGCAATGCCACACGGCAAAGGCGCTTGCCGCGGTAACATTCAAACGCCACGGCATTTTCCCACTTATCGGCAGGTATGGTCACAATGCCCTTAGATACATCCGGAGTATAGTCGGGAGACTCCTTGACCGGAAGACGGTCGCGGAAGATGTGCATGGTATTGGCACTGATGTAATAAATCACACGAGAATCGGGCTTGGGGTATTGGCGCATGTGGGCAATGGCCTTTTCGCACATCTCGCGGGTGATGGTAACATGGTGGCTCTGGTAGTCCTCTACCAAGCGGTTCATGGGGGCTAAAATGCCCGTTTTGACAAAGAACTCCGACAAATCGAGCTGCACGGCATCTGCGGCACGCGTGCAAAAAGCCACACGCAACTGCCCGTGCGGGGTATCTGCTGCGTCTTTTCTGGCTTGCTCATAAATATAGGGATAGAACCCGTCATTACCCCGAGCCACCGCAAAATAGAGCTGCAACTGCCACAGGGGGGAGACACTCACAAAGTGATCCCCCGTGCGTTTACCGGGCACATTATTAATACCATAATCCGGACCGGTCATAAATTGCCAAAGCTGACGCCTCACCAAGGCAGAGTTGATATAACAATCAAATCGGCCTCCTCTCATGGGTTTATCGTAACCCATTACAGCTGTAGTTTCGTGCTCCAAACGGCAAAAATCAGGGTTAATCTTATAGCAGCACCATGCAGAAAAAATGTTGTTTGTTACCTCTTGGGTTCCGGCCCACATCATACCGGGGCGACACTGATTTACATGCCCGAACTCGTGAGCTATAGCCCACACTGTATTTTTGAGGCTATCAACATTTGCTACCTCTCGCATCGCGGTATTAACATATGCCCCCCCCATGCCGTCTGCGTGCATAAAGCCCTGCCATTGCACACGTCCATGCATGTGAGTACCGGGGTGGCATTGGTAGCGCTCCCACCCCAAAATATCTTGTTCCATGCGTAATACATCATCATAGATAGCCAACAGCTCCGGGCCTCGGTCCGGACAATACTTCCGCAAACCATCTACATTATACGCCAACTGAACACGCTCTCCCAATATATCCAAAATGTTTCCTTTAGCGTTGGCTAAGAGTTTCTGCCAAGTTTCTGCATCATCGTACTGAGTAAAGACACCGTTGATGGTGCCACCCTCCAGGTTAACCAGCAAAGCAGGTGCTTGTTGAGGGGTAAGAGATCGATAATTAAAATAACCCAAGCCGGAGGTAGAGGCTGTAAAAGTATTTTTACCACTTTTCAGAGGATATTCAGCATGCCCCCCTTCACGGTCAAAATTATGAATAATAAAGGTAAGATCCTTGGGGGTATCCCCCTGCACCTCCACCGTTATCTGCTCACCGGCAGTGTAATAAATGCCCGTAGGGTTCTCGAATGCAGAATAATTATTTGTACGCAGCGTATTACGTACCGCATCCTGAGGCAAATATGCGCGGAATGTACGCACGCGGTATGCAGATTCAGGATTTGACGTTTTGTTAATCTGAGAATAATCCGTACCAGCGGGGATTTCTGCATGCAACACCATCGGCGCTATCAACACGCAGCACAACATACTCAAGCATATAAAAAACTTCATATAATGTCCTTTCCGTATTTTACTTTAACAATTCATAAGCTTCTCCATCTGCATACTCAATAGCTGTTTTACCTTGAGCATCTTTTGCCGTACGATTCGCCCCGGCCTCCAGCAACATTTTAACCATAAATACACGGTTATGCTTAACGGCTTGATGCAGCAAAGGACTATCGGCAAATCGTTTATCGTTTACATCTATGCCGGCGTTGATGAACATTTGCAGAAAATCAGCCCTATTCCATGTAATCGCCATAGCCACCGGATACCCGTTACGCTTACCATCCGGGCTGAAATTATCTGCCTTGTATGCCGGTATCAATGCCTCTACCGCAGCCGCATTACGCCCCCACACAGCATCATGCAGAGGAGTTGCACCATTATTACCCGGATGATACGGATCTGCTTCGGCTGCCAGCAGAGCTTTAACTACCGCTCCACTTGCAGAGGCTGCCGCCAAATGCAATGCGCTTTTTTGAGCAGCATTAACATAATTTGCATCTGCCCCGGCCTGCAACAATTCAGTCACAGCTTCTGCATTATTTGCCAGAATGGCAACACTTAACATGGTGCCACACCTATCCTCGCTAAGTGCATTTGCATTTACTCCGGCATTAAGTGCTGCGTTTACAGCATCTATATTACCGGCCTTAATATCCCGACTCAGTTGCAATTCCTTTTCCCGAGCCCTACCGGCAGCTTCCAATAATTTAACGGTGTCTTTTCCCTGCGCTATCTCTATGGGTAATTTTCCTGCTACATCACGCGCAGCAGCGTCTGCCCCGGCGGTCAACAATATTTTCACCGCCCCCGCCTTACCGTTAGCAGCTGCAATATGCAAAGCTGTTCGCCCCAATTCATCTGTCGCATTTACTTGCGCAGGCTCTGCGACAACGGCCTCTTGCAGTTGTTTTTCCGTGCCGTACTCTGCTGCCTCCAAGGGGCTGTATACGGCATTGCTGCGGCGCAGCCATTTTAACAGCTCAGCATCTGCTTCTGCCGCCATAACCGGCAACACCAAGCTACCTACCAATATCATCAAAATGGGTGTAACAGTCTTCATCTTGCTACTCTATTTCCTATTTTTACTAACTTTTTTTACCTAACTGCCTCCGCCATCATAACACATATACCCTATTTTGGCAAGCAAAAGATACTTTTTATTTAAAAAACAGAAGGGTTAAATTTTATAAACTTTTCTCTTGACCGTAATTATTTGTTCTGCTATGATTCGGGGCGTTATGAAGCGCACCTTCTTTTACCTCGCCTTGTTGTCCGGCATTTTTGCCGGGGTAATGGTACCTACCGCCCTTGCAGATGAATCCCCTGCCCCCAAGACTGAAAAGAAAGTCAAGAAAAGCGACAGCGCTGTCGTCAAAGCAGCCATTGAGGATATCGAATTCCTGACGGATGATAAGCCCTCCAAAAAAGCCAAATACTACATCTACCTGCACTCTGCATCTTGGTGTGGCCCCTGCAAGGCTTTGATGCCCGAAATTGTAAAAGAATACAAGAAAATGAAGAAAAAGAAGGTAGAGGTTATCCTCATCGGGCACGATAAAACCCCGGATGCCGCCGTTGCCTACTTAGAGCACTACGAGGCCGGATTCCCCGGTGTGCTCGCCACCTCTCCCGATGCCAAGAAACTGCCGGGCATTACTGCCCCCAATGGCATCCCCGCTGCCACCATTGTGAATGAAGACGGAAAAGTTCTTTACAGCGGTCACGGCAAAGGGGCTCTCGATTGGAAAAAGATTTGCAAACCTGAAAAGAAGAAGAAGAAGTAATAATCCCCCGCCCACGGCAGGCTCAGGCCTATTATCCCTCTCATTTTTCATTTTGATCATTCGGCAGGCTGATAAGCCTGCCGTTTTTTTTGTAAAAACAGAGTCTACCATTTTGAGAGGCTACGCCCACACAAAAAGGCAAATATACTACACATTTTCTGTTTATCCTGGTCCCTGAGCGGCTGATAGGTTATAATCAGAAAAGTGCATACAGATGCTACCATTTTACAACGCATTGGCTCACGACTCAAAGAGTTACGCCAATCACAAAAAATCACTCAACAAAAATTGAGCGAGCGGTGTCGTGTGCACAGAAAATTCATCTCGATGGTAGAGCGAGGTAGGCACAATGTATCCATTTTGACGCTCTGCCAAATCATTAATGCACTGGGGCAGGATTTTACAACGTTTATCCGAGAGCTGGAAAGGGATTTAAAAAAGTGAGCCACATCCCAACAGCTTCCGCTTGTATCCGTGCTTTCTATGCAGACTGCATTGAAAACTTTCTACGCCAAGGCGATGATGAAGTTTTCGGAAAAATTGTGGCTCATGACCACTCTCACGAAACAAACATTCTTCAGAGAAATACTTGGAAAAAAGAAATCCGGATACTGAAAGAACAATTAAAAGGGCTTACAGAAGGGCGCATTTTATTTGAATACACAATCCCCCGCATGGGCAAGCGAGTAGATACCGTCATCCTTTATAAGAACATCGTATATCTACTGGAGTTTAAATGCGGGGATACAGAGTACAAAGCAACCACATACGATCAAGTATACGATTACGCGCTGGATTTGAGAAACTTTCAAAAAGAAAGCCATAACAAGCTGATAGCATGTATAATGGTATCCGATAAAGCTGATGCTAAGGAATTATGTGTTAAAGAAAGCCACAGAATTATAGAACCGTTATTCTGCAATGCTGATAACATCCGTTCCGCAATGGATAAGGTGGCTGAACTTTATCACGAACCTTCATTCGACTACCTGCAATGGGAGTATTCCGAATACCTGCCCACCCCTACTATTATTGAAGCTGCTCAGGCTCTGTACCAAGGCCACAACGTAAAAGATATTACACGCAGCGATGCAGATGCAACGAATCTATCTGTCACAACGAAAGAAATTGACAATATCATTGCATATAGTAAAAAGCACCATCGCAAATCCATTTGTTTTGTTACGGGTGTTCCCGGAGCCGGTAAAACACTGGTAGGGCTCAATGTCGCCATTGATCATTCTCATGCACAAGCCGGAGAACATGCTGTGTTCCTTTCCGGCAATCACCCTCTTGTAACCGTTTTACAAGAAGCCCTCGCCCGTGACAAAATTCTGCAAAATAAACTGAACAACGTAAAAATCAGCAAAAAGGATGCCTTGCGAGAAACGTCCGCTTTCATCCAAATCATCCACAAATACAGAGATTCTTTCGTAGGAAACTCGAATCTACCGCCGGAACGCATAGTAATCTTTGACGAGGCGCAACGAGCTTGGACTCACGCTCAAATTGAAAAGTTTATGAGCCTGAAAAAGGGGGTTGCCGACTTCGCATACAGCGAACCGGAGTTTCTCATCAGTACAATGGATCGCCACAAAGATTGGGCTGTTATCATTTGTCTGATAGGGGGAGGCCAAGAAATCAATACCGGAGAAGCCGGTTTACCGGAATGGTTTACGGCCTTACAGCGCACCTTCCGCCACTGGGATGTATACGTGACTCCGCAAATTCAGGATAAAGAATACCTCATGGGTCACAGCCGACAAAGCTTGTTAGAAGGGCTAAACATCATAGAAAGGCAAGGGCTACACCTAGCAGCCTCCGTTCGTTCTTTCAGAACCCCCAATTTATCAGCCTTCATTAAAGCCTTGCTTGATATTGACATAAAAGCAGCAAAAGAGCTCTATACAACTTTCAAAGATAAATACCCCCTCCTCCTGACACGCAGCCTGAAAAAAGCGAAAGAGTGGGCGATGCAAATAAGCAAAGGAACCACACGCTATGGTTTATTAGCAGCAAGTGGAGCCCTGAGGCTCAAACCGGAGGGCATCTATGTTAAGAATGAAGCCTCTGTTGATAACTGGTTTTTAAATGGCAAAGAAGATGTGAGATCCAGTTATGCCATGGAAGATGTTGTCACCGAGTTTGCCGTACAAGGCTTAGAATTGGACTACACCATTGTTGCATGGGATGCTGATTTGAGATTCAACAATGGCAGCTGGAGCTACAACCGATTCGTCGGCACCAATTGGCAAGTGTTGCATGATAACGAAAAACAACTCTATTTAAAAAATGCCTACCGCGTTTTGCTAACCAGAGCCAGACAAGGGATGGTCATATTTGTGCCTTCGGGCAGCGAAAAAGACGCAACCCGCGCCCCCGAATACTATAATGGTATCTATACCTATCTTCGCCGTTTGGGGATTGAGGAATTATAATTTCTCTACTCCCGAAAGAGTGCTTGGAGAAAGTTCTGAAGGGCAAGACAGGAAACGAGGGCATCCGGGAGTGTGGATAGAAGGCTGACGTGACGGAGTAAGAGCGTCTGTTTAAGAGGGGAGGAAAAAGAAGCATCGGCCAAGGAGCAGCGAGCGCGAGATATATTACCGGCGTGCACCATGATAAAATCCTGCGCAGCATCGATAAAACGGTTTATTTTGATGAAAAGATCACGGCGGTGAATAACATTCGATACCAAGGGCGTAATAAGAAGCTTGAGTTTGTAGGCATAATGCTCTGCACGCTCTCGCCAAGCGCGCAGGCAATTGCGACGATGTGATAAAGAACCGGACATAGCATAAGCATCCATTAAGAGGGTATTTGCAATAGCATATTCAAACGATGAGTGGATATCAGGTTTGACAACTCTGAGAAGATGTGTTGCTGCGTTATTTTAAAGAACTCATTATGCACCGTTTGCGGGTTCCACCATTCTTCAAAAAGTCTGCGGTGGGCAGTACAAAGCTCCGCATTGATGAGGGATGAAACACGGTGTCGAGTTTGGCGAGGTATGGCGCACATCTCTAAACAAGAATGAGCAAACACACAATATTGATGCAGCCGAGTGTAGATTTCGCAACATTTGAGGTCACAATTTAATTGAGGGTGAGTATACATATTGCAAGGCAGTATACGCCCTACCACGCAATTAGGCGAGAAAAATTAGATAATTAATAGAGCTCCTGTCAATGGAGCGCAGTTGTAGCTCGGGGCTGATTCCGAATCGAGTTTCATCAAATAGACAAATAATTCACAGCCGCAAAAGCCTTCTGTAGAGCAAGTAAACTTCCCTCAATAATTTGAGAAAAAATCAAGAAAAAAACACGGGCAGAAAAAAGCCTCGGCACCACATGCACCGAGGCTTCTGAAGTTATTTGCTATCAATGCCGGATAGATTGAAGCTCCGCCGGCAAAGCAGCAATGGCATACAAGGGGATATCCACAATAGTAAAAGAATGCTCGGGGTCCCCCCCCTTACCGGCCGGCAAGGTGACAGAGCTGACGCCATACTCAGCCATAGAAGTGCGCACGGCTAATTTACTGTTGTATCGTTTACAGAAACTCCGCAGACTCTTAGCTTGCAGGTTACGCTCCGCTTTAACCTCTATCGGGGTAATACTGTAATCCTCATCTATCACGAAATCCACCTCAGCCTGCGCACGCTCCGCAGCCCAATAAAAAGGGGTAATACCACACTCTGCACGCAATTGTTGCTGCACAAATTGCTCCGTAAGAGCCCCTTTAAATTGACCGAATACACTGTTGTGCTCCAAAATTACAGACGGAGGCAGCTTGCAGGCGGCCCCCAGCAAACCGACATCTACAAAGAACAACTTGAATGCCCCGTCTTTGTAGGCAGACAACGGTATTTCCGGCCTACGCACACGGTATACCGGTTGTACTAAGGCGGCATCATCCAGCCAGCGTATTGGCCCCCTCAGCATAGGAGCCTTTACACGCTCACCAACATCTGCATGCACAAAACGTTTATCCTCCCTGGCCAGCTGCTCGGGGATAGAATCCCATATCTGTGCAATATAATGCGTTTCCGCAGCCGTGGCATGCTTGCTGAAATCGCTGCGATAATCTGCAAGCAACCCTTCCTGAATGCGACGTACCGTGTGCAAATTGCGGCGGTCACGGAATGATTGCACAGCCTCCGGCATTCCACCTACGTAATAGTACTGGCGCAACAACTCCTCAAACTTATCATGAAAAGTATTTATCATACGCCAATCACGCTTACGGATAAGCTCTGCATACTGTCCATAATCCATAGCCTCCAAAAATTCGGAAAAACTCATGGGGTACATGTATACACGATTTACCTTCCCTACCGGAAATCCGGTTCCCGTATGCACAGAAAGCCCAAGTAATGAACCGGCTGCTATGATATGATGCTCCGGCACATCCTCACAAAAATATTTCAAAGAGGTCAAGGCACAGGGGCAATCCTGTATTTCATCCAAGATAATAAGCGTCTCCCCGGGTACAATTTGAACTCTGCTGTGTACCTGCAAAGTATCCATCAACCGGGGGATGTTGTAATCCTTCTCAAATGACTGACGCACAAAATCATCCCTATCGAAACGAACATACACAATGTTCTTGTAATATTTTCGACCAAACTCACGCGCCACCCACGTCTTGCCTACCTGACGCGCACCAAGCAACAGTAAAGGCTTACGCCGTGAACTGTTTTTCCATGCGATTAACTCTGATATGCAATGACGATCCATATTTTTTATTGTTGTTACAAGCAAATAATAACACATAAAAAAAACATGTCAAGATTTTTACTAAAATTTCCCCATCAATTTTTGCATTTTTCTATCTTTACCATTAATACACTTTCTTTCAATGTATTATATTTTTTTCAAAAGCATTTTTACAAAGGACTTTTGACCTATCTTTGGCACTTTTACAAAGGACTTTTAGCCTACCTTTGGCACTTTTACAAAGGACTTTTGACCTATCTTTGGCACTTTTACAAAGGACTCTTGGCCTAACTTTGGCACTTTTACAAAGGACTTTTGGCCTATCCTTGGCACTTTTACAAAGGACTTTTGGTTTATCCTTGGCACTTTTACAAAGCACTTCTGGCCTATCTTTGGCACTTTTACGAAGGACTTTTGGTCTATCTTTAGCACTTTTGCAAAGGACTTTTGACCTATCTTTGGCACTTTCACAAAGGACTTTTGCTCCATCTTTAGCACTTTTACAAAGGGCTTTTAGCCCATCTTTAGCATTTTTACAAAGGACTTTTGGTCTATCTTTAGCACATTTGCAAAGGACTTTTAGCTTATCTTTAGCACTTTTACAAAGGACTTTTGGTCTATCTTTAGCACTTTTACAAAGGACTTTTTGCCTATCCTTGGCACTTTTACAAAGGACTTTTGGTTTATCCTTGGCACTTTTACAAAGCACTTCTGGCCTATCTTTGGCACTTTTACAAAGGACTTTTGGTCTATCTTTAGCACTTTTGCAAAGGACTTTTGGCCTATCTTTGGAACTTTTGCAAAGGACTTTTTGCCTATCTTTGGCACTTTTACAAAGGACTTTTGGCTATACTTCGGCACATTTGCAAAAAAATCCGTTCACCTGAACTCAGCAGGTGAACGGGATTTTTTTCTTTGAGAGAATTATTGCTGTTCGGCGAGAGTATCGCAGGTGCAGCAGAAGTTGCGATCGCCCCAAGCATTCTCTACTCGGGAGCAAGAAGGCCAGAACTTGTGCAAGCGTTGGCAAGCAGCGGGGTATGCAGCCTGAGCACGCGTATAAGCGTGGTTCCACTCATCAGCTGTTACAGCCAGTGCTGTGTGCGGGGCATTCACCATCACATTATCATCAGCCGGTACGGAGCCATTAGCCACAGCCTCCATTTCTCCATGAATACCAATCATGGCCTCAATGAAGCGATCCAGCTCGTACTTGCTCTCAGATTCCGTGGGTTCAACCATAAGCGTATCATGCACCGGGAAACTCATGGTGGGAGCATGGAAACCGTAGTCCATAAGGCGCTTAGCCATATCATCCACAGAGAGGTGACTCTTGCGGAGCATGATGGTGGTATCGAGAATACACTCGTGAGCCACCAAGCCATTGGCCCCGGAGTAGAGGGTCGGGAAGTGGTTTTCCAAACGCTTGGCAATATAATTTGCGTTGAGAATAGCCATCTGAGAAGCACGCTTGAGTCCCTCATGGCCCATCATAGCCAAGTACATCCAAGTAATGGGGCAAATGGCCGCAGAACCGTACTCCGCAGAGGATACGGCTGACTGAGACTGGGCATCATCACAAATGTGGCCGGGCAGGTACGGGGTAAGGTGCTCTGCACAGCAAATGGGGCCTACACCGGGGCCGCCACCGCCGTGGGGCATGGCAAAGGTCTTGTGCAGATTGAGGTGGCACACGTCCGCCCCAATGGTACCGGGGTTGGTAAGCCCGCACTGAGCGTTCATATTAGCGCCGTCCATGTATACCTGGCCACCGTTCTCATGAACAATGCGGCAAAGGTCTGCCACACCGCTCTCGTACACACCGTGGGTGGAGGGGTAGGTAACCATGAGTGCGGCAAGATTATCGCGGTGTTTCTCGGCCTGCACCTTGAGGTCGGCAGCGTCAATGTTACCCTTATCATCGCACTTCACAGGCACGCAGGTAAAGCCGGCCATAGCGGCAGAGGCAGGGTTGGTACCGTGTGCAGAGTTGGGGATAAGGCATACATTGCGGTGCCCCTCACCCTGTGCCACTTGGTAGCGGTGAATGGTGAGCAAGCCGGCAAACTCACCGGCAGCACCGGAGTTAGGTTGCAGAGACACGCCGTGGAACCCCGTAACCGTGGCAAGCCACTGCTTGAGTTGCTCCAACATGGCACGCATGCCTTGGCACTGGTCTGCGGGGGCGAAGGGGTGCAACTCCGTCACACCGGCCCATGTGATGGGCATCATGATAGCGGCACAGTTAGCCTTCATGGTGCAAGAGCCCAGCGGAATCATGGCCTCGTTCAGGGCAAGGTCCTTGCACTCCAGTGTGTGGATGTAGCGCATCATCTCCGTCTCGGAGTGGAAGGCATTGAAGCATGTCTCTGTACAGAAAGCACTGCCGCGGTTCCACTGCTCGCCCCATACAGGGGCTGCGGGCACCTCTGCCTGCGGCAGGTTCAAAGCCGCGCAAAGGGCAGTCAAGTCGGCATCCGTCGTCGTCTCATCGAAGGAGACAGACACCGTATCGGCATTCACCTTGCGGATGTTGTAGCCGGCGGAAAGAGCAACGGCAACAAGCTCATCAGCCTTGCCGGGGGCAACAAAGGCCACGGTATCAAAGAAATCTACCGCAGGCACAGTGTAACCGGCAGCCTTAACGGCAGCAGCAAAGCCTGCAGCCAGGCGGTGAGCCGTGGTAGCCACGTTCTTGAGCCCCTCGGGGCCTTGGTACATGGCATAGAATGTGCAGAGCAGCGCGGTAAGCACCTGAGCCGTGCAGATGTTGGAGGTTGCCTTCTCACGGCGAATGTGCTGCTCGCGGGTCTGCAACGCCAAACGGTAGGCGGGCTTGCCGTCCTTATCAATAGACTTACCGATGTAGCGGCCGGGCAGTTTGCGCTTAAGAGCATCTGTACAAGCCATGTAAGCGGCGGCGGGGCCACCATAGCCCATGGGGATACCGAAACGCTGCGTGGTGCCCACGCAAACATCTGCCCCGAAAGCACCCGGTTCCTTGAGCACGGTAAGTGCCATCAGGTCTGCGGCAACACAGCAAAGCACCTTGGCAGCATGGCACTTCTCAAAGAAGGCAGCGTAATCCTCCACAGCACCCAAGTTGTCGGGGTACTGCACCAGCACACCGGCCAAGGTAGGCACAGAGGCGGGGTCAAAGCTCTTCCAGTCGCCCACAATCAGGTTCACGCCAGTGGTCTCGCAACGGGTGCGAATTACGTCAATCGTCTGGGGGAAACAGGTATCAGCCACAAAGAAGGTATCACTCTTGCGCTTCTCGCTCACGCACAGGTGCACGGCCTCGGCTGCGGCGGTGCCTTCATCCAGCATAGAGGCATTGGCAATGGGCAAACCGGTAAGCCCGGCTATCATGGTCTGGAAGTTCATGAGCATCTCCAAACGCCCCTGAGCAATCTCGGGCTGGTAGGGAGTATAGGCGGTGTACCAGCTGGGGTTCTCGTAC
Source organism: Akkermansia sp. (assembly GCA_017399165.1). Lineage (GTDB taxonomy): Bacteria > Verrucomicrobiota > Verrucomicrobiia > Verrucomicrobiales > Akkermansiaceae > Akkermansia. Next base: position 10,330 of record JAFQEF010000054.1, on the reverse strand, counting down.
ACATTGCGCTGAATAACGGCAGGCAGGTAGGTGCCATAGTAGCCCTGGCCAATCAGGCTGCGCACGGGCTTGTTGGCAGAAAGCATGCTCTGCAAGGCAGCCAAAGCCTCTTGTTCTGCCATGGGGGCGGGCAAATCAAGCGGGGCTTTCAGGCGAATGTCGGCGGGCACAATGGCCTCCGTCATAGCATCCAGAGAATCAAAGCCGATAGCTGCCAACATGGCGGCGGTATCTGCCTCATTGGGGCCAATGTGGCGAGGAATAAAGGATGTTTGAGCAGTAATCATAATGTGCTTGGAGTAAATCTTTGAAAAAGCAGCAAAGCCTTGCGAGGGCTTGCGAGCGGGGTATATCCCCCCTGCTCCTTACCACGCGCAAGGCTTTGGTATCATGCTTTACTTGCAGAACTCGGTGTAAGCGTCGGCATCCATCAGCTCATCGAGCTCGGAGGCGTCATCAAGCTTAATCTTGCAGATCCAACCGGCACCAAAGGCATCGTTGTTCACGGTGTTGGGCTCGGCATCCAGAGCCTCGTTCACCTCTACAATCTCACCGGATACGGGGGTGTAGATATCGGAAGCAGCCTTGGTGGACTCAACAGCACCGATGGAATCCTCCTTGGAGAAAGTATCACCAACGGAGGGGAGGTCTACGTATACAACTTCACCCAGCTCGGCCTGAGCGAAATCGGTGATGCCGAGCGTTACCACGCCATCAACGGCGGGGCTAATCCATTCGTGCTCGGAGGAATACTTGTAATCAGCAGGGTTGCTCATAATATGTATTTTGGTTGTCAGGGGTTATTTTTTGAGGAAAGGTTTCTTGATGATAACGGCGGGCACAGACTTACCGCGTACTACTACATTCACCTCGGTGCCAATCTTGCTGTGAGCGGCAGGAACATAGAGCATGGCAATACCCTTACCCAGAGAGGGAGAGAGAACGCCGCTGCAAATCTCACCCAGCGGGGTGCCGTCGGGCAGCTGTACTTCATAACCGTGGCGGGGCGGTGCTCCCTTGCCGGTGTACTCAATGGCCACAAGGGCAGTGGGGCGGCCGGCAGCCTTCTGCTCACGCAGCACCTCTACGCCGATAAAGTCTTTTGTCAAATCACAGCACCAGGAGAGCCCGGCCTCAAGCGGGGTCTTCTCCGGGGACAGGTCGGAGCCGTTGAGAGAGTAGCACATCTCCAAGCGCAGGCTGTCTCGGGCACCAAGGCCGCAGGGCAGCGCACCGCTCTCAATGCTCTTCTCAAACCATTTCACACCCTGCTCTGCGGGGCAGAAAAACTCAAAACCATTCTCGCCGGTGTAACCGGTGCGGCATACCACACAGGCATCGCCATCGGCCTCGAACTGAAGAATACCGTTGCGCACCGGCAGCTCTACACCCGGGCACATCTTGGCAAACACGGCCTCACACTCGGGCCCCTGAATAGCCAAGCCCACATAGGCATCGCTCTTGTTCACCAGGGAGATCCCCTCGGGCTTGCGGGCGGTAAGCCAAGCGTAGTCCTCATCAATCATGCTGGCGTTTACCACTACAAAAAAATCATCCTTGCCCAACCGGTAGATGATAAGGTCATCTATCACGCCACCCTTTTCATTGAGCATCATGGAGTACTGCCCCATGCCGTCCACCAGCTTATTCAGATTATTGGTGAACATGCGGTTAAGCCACTCTGTGGCACCCTCACCGCTGACCAGGAACTGGCCCATGTGAGATATATCAAAAACACCACAGGCGTTGCGTACGGCGTGGTGTTCTGCTAAAATTCCGGAGTACTGTACAGGCATGTTCCAGCCTGCAAAGGGTACCATCTTGGCACCCAAGGCCACATGCTTATCACACAGCGGCGTGCTCTTGATTGTTTCGTCGGCGTTCATGAGGTCGGTATTATACGCTTATAGCAACTATTGTCAAGCACAGTCAAATTTTATTTTGTGTCACGACTTTCCGACTCCTCCCCATCCCCGCTTTTTCTTGTTATTTTCCTTTTTTAAACTTTTTGCTTGATTTCCTACTAATGTACTGTTAAATAATAGGCATTAAAAGCAACCATTCACCGTTTATCATGAAACGAGCGCTCATCATCCTTACGCTTTTCCCGACTGCGTCGGTCGCAATAGCAGCAGTCGGAAGCCATGTAGACACTTCTTTCTATGTTGCAGACGGCGTTGTTCTTGACCAACAAACAGATGGTACACTTGTGCCAAACAGGGTAGAATCAACACGATTCTACGACAGTACAAAAGGGGCAGAATGGGTTACATCGTTAAAATCCGACAGTCTTATGTGCTGGGCTCACGCTGCTGCCAACAGTATCCAATATTGGCAAAGTTACTATGGCGTTTTTGCAAAACCTCAGCAAGGCATTTATTTCACGGATGACGGCACCCAGGTAGGCAGTCTCTATCCTCAAACATCATTTAACGAAATGCCCCTTCCATACGGCAACATTGGCACAGATACAACAACTATCTTAGGCGATGACGGCATGTATGAGGATACACAATATAACATACCGAATCCAAAGTTTTTGGATGTTGCGCGAGACATGTACCACAATATATCAGACAACATGGGAGGTACCATTAAGGCGGCAGCAGAATGGTTTTTCAGAGGGCAAACGGATTTACAAGGAGATAACGGATTTTATTTTAAATCTCAATACACAGGTGGGTATTATAAGAATTATTACGAGTCTATACCTCAAGACACAGAGGTCTATACACAACCTCAAAATCTCAATGGACTGGCATATACAACAGTGTATTCTGCCGCTATCGAGGCATTAGGAGACAAAAACAACTCGACCACCGGTTCTGCTTTTGCGAACACTGATCTTAATGCCGTGAAAAATATCATTTTAAAAGGATTCGGCATAGATAACGGAAAACAAGTACAATCCGGAAATATCCCCGTCATCGGACTTTGGAATGATAACGGCACCGGACATTTTATTACATGTTATGGTTTTACCACTGATTCAGACGGGAATCTTGAATCCATCCTCATAGCCGACTCTGATGACAAAATCACTTGGCCCTCCAATATCTCCCAACGCTATGTAGCTATAGAAAACGACAAAATTGTTCTATACACAGATAAAAACCTTTCATCGCGTTGGAGCTCTTATTACATCGGCGAAGTTTCCTACATCAACACCCCGCAGGTACTGCAAAACATGCTGGCAGAGTATAGTAATGTGAGCAACGAAGCCCAAGTATGGAACGGCCACAGCGGTGTGTGGGAGCAACAAACCGCCTCTACAGAGGCCCTGCCCACAGAATCCACCGGGTGGGACATTCACGTCAATGGCAGCAACATCGACTCCGAGCACCATGGCTATTACCACACCTACGCAACGGATAGCAGAGCCGTGTTATTTGATGACCACGCGGAGGAAGACAAACGCCAAATCACCATCAACGGCACTGTATCCGCAAGCCTCATAGAGGTTGCAGCCACAGGCTATGAGTTCAAAGCCGGGGAAAATGCGGCACTTGCCGCCGGGGCAGATATGCTGATACGCCAAGCAGCCACCCTGCACAGCGACTTAGCCCTTAACCTTGCTAATCTTACCTTAGAGGCAGGTGCCTCTCTCAGCAGCAAGGAGCCCATTGTGGTAACGGGTACTTTTATAGCCTCGCTTCAAGCCGCCACCACCTTCTCGCTCAAAAACGCCGTCACCGTGCCTGCCCGTGTTGATGCAGACTTGGATTTATCCGCCGCAAAGCAAATCATTTTAGAAACATCTGTCTCCCTTAATAACCACACCTTGACACTGGCAGAGGGTCAGACCATTACATTATCCTCAGTGGATGAAAATCTGCCCTTCTTTACTGATATCAGCCAACTCATCATCGGCGGGACGCAGATAGCAGAAGGTACAGATTTAGGAGAATACCTTGTTTTCGTATCTCCTGATAACAAAGAGTACACCAACATCAGCTTCATTTATCAAAACAACAGCATTTGGGCAGCCTCCATCCCCGAGCCAACCACCGCCACCCTCAGCCTCATTGCGCTGGCAGCCCTTGCCACTCGCCGCCGTCGCGCCGCTGCTAAAGCTTCGGCATGACGAGCAGCAAACAAACAAAGTTCATGCGTATTATCATGAAAAGAAGCTGTATTATATCAACCCTGTTCTGCACGGCCTCCATACTACACGCAGCAATGGGAGACACCGTTAATTTAGAGCGAGGTTTTGTTGCAGAAGGGGTTGCCGCTACATTTACCAATGGTATTTTGACATTCGGCAAAACAGAACTGCAAAACTCAACTCGTTTTTATGACAGCCAAAAAGGATGGGTTGCAGGAAGCAGTTACGGAGACAGCCTCATGTGCTGGGCGCATACAGCCAGTAACATGATACAGTATTGGCAGAGCTACTACGGCGTTTTCTACAAAGGTAATCAGCAACTTCCCTACGGTTCAGATTACACGCGAGAGCTCTACAACGTGATGAACCCGAGCAATAGTCCGGTCATAACAGATCCCATGCGCCTGAATGTAATGAAAGCCCTATACAACAGCGGGTTTTCTAACATGGGGGGAGAAGTAGCCACCGGCACCAACTGGTTCTTTACTTGGGTAGAAGGCCAAGGTGGTTATTACAGTGACTACTTTGGCGCAGTAAAAAACGGGCAATCTAACACAGATGGACAAACTGCCACCATTACAAGGCATAGGTACCCTCGCATCTCTTAAAACAGCCCTGCTCCCTGCCTTAGGCATTACAGAATCGAACGGCACCTACACCCAAACAGCCGCCGGACTCATTGCCCACCTCAACGTAACAAACGGCACCAACCCACACACCCTCACATGTTATGGCCTTACCACCAATAGCGATGGTAGTATAAAATCGCTCATCATTGCGGACTCTGATGATTGCCGCCTCCCCAGCTACGAAGCGAGCCAAGGTTCAACCGGTTCAAGTGGCACATATACCCCCAAATTAACACAACTATACATTAAAACGGAGTCAGATGGTAAACTGGCTCTCTATACAGATGCTACGCACCAAACGCCTTTTATCACAGGGAGCACATACTACGTTAGCGGTATTACCCAAATCAACACCCCGCAGGTGCTGCAAAACATGCTGGCAGAGTATAGTAATGTGAGCAATGAAGCCCAAGTATGGAACGGCCACAGCGGTGTGTGGGAGCAACAAACCGCCACTACAGAGGCCCTGCCCACAGAATCCACCGGGTGGGACATTCACGTCAATGGCAGCAACATCGACTCCGAGCACCATGGCTATTACCACACCTACGCAACGGATGGTCGGGCCGTGTTATTTGATGACCACGCAGTGGAAGCTAACCGCCAAATCACCATCAACGGCACTGTATCCGCAAGCCACATAGAGGTTGCAGCCACAGGATATGAGTTCAAAGCCGGGGAAAATGCGGCACTTGCCGCCGGGGCAGATATGCTGATACGCCAAGCAGCCACCCTGCACAGCGACTTAGCCCTCAACCTTGCTAACCTTACCTTAGAGGCAGGTGCCTCCCTCAGCAGCAGTAAGACCATTGAGGTGACGGGTACTTTTATGGCCTCGCTTCAAGCCGCCACCACCTTCTCGCTCAAAAACGCCGTCACCATGCCTGCCCGTGTTGATGCAGACTTGGATTTATCCGCCGCAAAGCAAATCATTTTAGAAACATCCGTCTCCCTTAATGACCACACTTTAACACTGGCAGAGAGGCAGACCATTACATTATCCTCATTGGATGAAAATTTACCCTTCTTTACCGATATCAGCCAACTCATCATCGACGGGGAGCAGATAGCAGAAGGTACAGATTTAGGAGAATACCTTGTTTTCGTATCTCCTGATAACAAAGAGTACACCAACATCAGCTTCATTTATCAAAACAACAGCATTTGGGCAGCCTCCATCCCCGAGCCCACCACCGCCACCCTCAGCATCATCGCCTTGGCAGCCCTTACCACCCGCCGCAAGAGATACAGATGATGCGTGTTAATTGAATCGGATATTAAACAGAATAAATAGAGTGTAGCCGGTACAATTTACTTTGCAAAGTCGGTAGAACCTGCTACTATAGGCAGCATGAAACACACACGGAGACTTCAAGCAGCATTATGCAGCAGCATGTTGTTGTTAGCAGCTTGCGATGCGCCTCAAAATGAGAACGAGGCAGCCCCCACGCAACAGGCTAAGCTGCGCAAGCCGGTGCAAGATGCCGTGTTACCGGCAGCTAGCCACACGCCCGTGGTGAGCATACCGACAACTGAGGCAGAGCATGCCGCCGCCATACAGCATTTGGCAAAACACCCCCGCACCGATGCCGTATATGCAGAGCAGGTAAAGCTATTGACAGAGAGCTACCTGCAACAATACAGCACCCCCGCACAGGGGAGACAAGCCGCCATGGAGTGTTTCATGAGTGCCATTTTAGGGCAACCGGAGCGTTTTGCGGGCAAGGATTTTGACCGCGCTTATGAGTTTTGCGACTATCCCGCCACAGGGGAGCCCACCCCATATCTGCATTTACTCAAGGCTGAGCTGAGTCTGGCAGATTACCGCCGCACGGCAGATGAGAAAGCCGCAAGCCTCACCACCGTAAAAGAAGCCACGCACCATGCGGATTCCACCACGCGCGCATACGCCTTTTATATAGCCTCCAACTACACGCAGGGCGCAGAACAAGCAGAATGGGCGAAACGTTATTTTAAGGAAGCAGATGCCACGGGCTGTCCCTACCGCCTGCCTCTGTTATACCGGGCTGATTTGCCGACACAACAGGTCATACAGATTCTTGAGGAAGAAGCAGCCCATGGCACCCACGCCCCCGCCCTGCTCCCCTTCATTAAAAAGCTGAGCGAGGATAGCGCTGCGGCTCAACAGTTATCCAACAGCCAAAGCCTGCGGCCACTGTATTTGGCTGTGCAGTTGGAAGCATTATTAAACCGCGAGTCAGCCCCCCACGCAGAGCTCGATACCCTTGCCCTTGAGTTACAAGCAGCTACAACGGCAGGCACCTACACCGATAAAGTGCTGGCGCAATACCTGCACGCCACAGGGGAACATGCTGCCGCGGTGGATGCATATCGTAACATACTCACCGCACAGCCCGAGGATGAGGAAGCTCAATTACTGCTGGCAGATGCCTTGGCAGCAACGCCACAAGGCACGGCGGAAGCCGAGACTTTGTACCGCAAATTAGCCACCGCCCCCGCTCCGGCAATCATGCAACAAGCCTTGCAGGGGCTGCTGCAATTGCAAGAAAAACAACAACGCTATACAGAGGCGCTGCAAACAACCGAGGATATTCTGAAAGCCGCGCCATCCCCCGCATGCCGGGTATCCACTCTTTTCAAACGGGCAGAGCTGGCGGAACAAATCGGCAATCTTACAGAGGCCATCAACCTGTACTCCATGCTGGAGACAGAATACAGCGCAACCCCGGAGATTGCCCTGCCCGCCTGCAAGAAATTATTGCAGCTGTTGACGATGCGCCAGTTCAAAGCCTCCACCAACAAAGAGAAAGGCACTTTCTCACCATCCGATAAATGGTACGCCTGGTCGCGCGGGCGAGATTTTGTAAACGGCATGCGCCGTAATACAGAGCAACTTGAGCAGTTTACCCCCGAGCAAAAAATGCTCTTTGAGGAAATCTGTAAAATGGTGGATGAGCTGGGTATAGATTACGAGGTACTCACCGAGGAGCGAGACCAAGGAGCACTCTACCGCTGAGCTTACTCACTGAGCAGCTTTTGCTGCCACTGCATGAGGTGGCTCAAGCCCTTTTCGGGGTGCGCGGCAATGCACTCCAATTGGTAGCGCGTGGCAATAATGGTCGGCTCCAAATCCAGAGCCTCGGCCACGGCATTACGCTTGGCTGTCCAACGCTCCAGCGTGGAGTCAAAATCCGGGTCTATCTCATGCTTTTGCTTTTTGGGGAGCATGGGGTACTCATCCTCATCCATCAGCTGGAACTTTTCTACCGCCTTGCGGAACCTAGCCGCACGGTGAGCATGGAAATGGTGGCTGGGGTATGCAGAGCGGAACTCCTGCAAGGCCAGGCTCCAACGCAACAAATCATCATTGGAGCACACCATGAAAGAGGGTTTATCCCACACGGCAGCCTCATTATCCCGCCAATACCACAGTGTGCGCAATGCGGCCAAGCCACGGCGGTTGAACTTGCCGCAACCTTTTATGCGCCAAGCCTCTTGGTCGTTAGATTCAAAACGCTCACGCCCACGCTCCAGGTTATGGGCACAGCTCTCTAAAAACCACTCATAACGGCCTTTTTCTTTGAGGGCAGCCACCAATTGATCTGCCATACCCAGCATAAACTTCACATCCCCTTGGGCGTATGCTTTCATCTCTGCCGGCATGGGGCGCATTCCCCAATCTGCCTTCTGGTTCTTTTTGCTGAGCTTGATACCGTAAAAATGTTCAACCAATGCCGCCAAACCAAACTGGCGGAACCCCAGTAGGCGGGCTGCAATCTGCGTATCCAAAATCATGTGGGGAAGCACCCCGAAGGCGTTTTGCAGCAGGCTCATGTCATAATCTGCCCCGTGCATCCACACATCTGCCCCCTGCAACCACAGGGAGAATAAGCTCATGTCTTCTATAGCCAACGGGTCAATTATCGCCACACCATCCGCGTCTCCATACTGAATCAGGCACAATTTTTCACGGTGGCGGTGCAGGCTGTCGGCCTCCAAATCCAACACGGTGCGTCCTTGGGGTTGAGCAGAGGCACGCTGTTTCCACTCATACAGTGCTTGAGAATCAGTTATCATGAACGCGCGGCATACTATCATGATATGCCCCGTATTGCAAGCGTTAATTTATATTATTCTTGTTTCTCGGGGCTCTTTGTGCTAGAATTTGCTCATGGCAATAGAGCAATTTCGCGGTTGTACCCCACAGTTAGACAAGCCGGCATTCATTGCCGCCAGTGCAGATATTATCGGCAACGCTACGGTAGCAGAGGCCGCCTCCGTGTGGTATAATACCACGGTGAGGGCAGATGTTGCTCCCATCTCCATAGGCCGTGGCAGCAACGTGCAAGACAACTGTTGCCTGCATGTGGACTACGAGTTGGGCTGCCACATCGGGGAGTATGTCACCGTGGGGCACTCTGTCACCCTGCACGCCTGCACGGTGGAGGACAAATGCCTCATTGGCATGGGCGCCGTGGTGTTGGATGGCGCGGTCATAGGCCATGGCTCCATTGTGGGTGCCCACGCCCTGGTAACAAAGGGCACCTGTATCCCCCCGCACAGCCTCGTGCTGGGCTTCCCCGCCAAAGTTGTTAAAACGCTCTCCCCCGAGGTAGAGGAGCAAAACTACCACCATGCCCTGAGCTATATCGATTTGGCCCGGGAGTTCGCGACAAGATAAAACGATTAAAAATGACGATTTTTGCCCGTAACCGATGCATAAAAAGATTGACATTGGGGCTGCGGCTTTGTAGAATTTGCCGGACTCATCATTATGATTCTTCCCATCACACAATACGGCAATCCGGTTCTGCGTGTCAAATGTGCACCCGTAGAACAAGTAGATGATACCCTCAAAGAGCTTGCTGCCAACATGCTTGAAACCATGTATGAGGCCAACGGCATTGGCTTGGCGGCCCCTCAAATAGGCCAAAATATACAACTGGTTGTTATTGATATACCCAAGGATGAGGAAGAAGAAGATGCCGAGCCGGAAACCGCAACGGTAAACGGTGTGGTAAAGCCCATACAAGACCTCATGCCGCTGGTGTTCATCAACCCCACGTTAGAGCCCTACGGCAAGCAATACCTCTTTACAGAGGGCTGCCTGAGCGTGCACAACATCCGCGCCAATGTTGCCCGCCCGGAGTTTGTTAAAGCCACCTTGCCGCAGCTCGATGGCTCCGTGCTGGAGATTGACTGTGGCGGTCTGCTGGCTCGCTGCTTGCAGCATGAGTGCGACCACCTCAATGGGTTCCTCTTTGTGGACCGCGTGTCATCCGCCGCCAAATTGACCTTGAGCAAAAAACTCAAGAGACTGGCGCAGGGATATTGAAAGTACGAGGTACGAAATACGAAGTACGAGGGAGCGAATCTCTGATAACCGCCCTTCAAACTAGTATAACGTTCGGTAATTAGTCAGACCTACAAATTGAAGACCTCTAAAAACTCGACGAATGGCAATTTGTAGGGGTGGCGAGCCGCAGGCGAGCGGAATTTTGTAAGCCCCGCTCTGCGGGGCGTCATTTTATTTAGCGAGTGGTGCAGCGAGCCAACGGCGAGCGAAACCACTCGAACCGATAAATAATACACCGAACCCGTGAAACGGGTGATA